>NZ_JBHWEL010000109.1:0-24658 GCF_042734135.1 Streptomyces sp. NPDC059668
GCGGCCCCGCCCGCCGCGCCCCCCGGCGGGCGCCGGCCGCCCCCCCCCCCCGGGGCTGCGTCGCCGGGGGCGCGTAACCCCGGGCCCCGCCACCCCACCCGCCCCGCCACCCCACCCGCCCCGGAATCACACCCACCCCAGGATCACAACCGCCCGATATCCCCTCGCGGCATCCGCGGAGCCCTCCGCGCCGGCCCCCGCCCCGACAACAGAATCAACCGCGCGGCCCGATGCCGCTGCCCCGCGTACGGCTCCAACAACGCCAGCATCACGGCATCGTCCGCATCCCGGTCCCCCGCCAACGCGTACCCCACGATCCCCGGCAGATGAAGATCCCCGACCGTCACCGCGTCCGCCGCCCCATGACTGCGCTGCACGGTCTCCGCCGAGGTCCACGGCCCGATCCCGGACACCAGTTCCAGCCGCGCCTGTGCCCGCTCCGCCTCCATGCCCATGGCTTCCTCCAGCCGCGCCGCCACCCGCACGGCCCGCAGGATCGTCGAAGCGCGCTTGTTGTCGACCCCGGCCCGATGCCACTCCCAGGAGGGGATCAGGGCCCAGGTCCTGGGCGCCGGCATGACGTACATCCGCTCAGGCGCGGGCCCCGGCGCCGGCTCCCCGAACTTGCGGACGAGCAACCGCCACGCCCGATAGGCCTCGTCCGTCGTGACCTTCTGCTCCAGAACGGACGGGATGAGTGACTCCAGTACCAGCCCGGTACGGGTCAGCCGCAGCCCCGGCAGCCGGTGCCGCGCGGACGCGACCAGCCGGTGGCGGGGTTCGAAGGCGGCGGGATCGTCCGACGCGCCGAGCATGTCGGGCAGCTGTTCGAGCAGCCATCGGGCCCCCGGCCCCCACGCCTCGGCCCGCACCACCCCGGCGCGCATCGCGACCCGCAGTGTCCCGGCCCCCGCGGGCGTCCTGCTGGCCCGCCACACGGACCCGTCCGGTGTGGCGCGGAAGGTCGGGTCGCCCGGCCCCCGGCGCAGCGGCCCGAGGACCAGACCGAGATCGAGCGGACCGGGCGGTGTCCAGGCCCGTCCGAGTCCGGGGCCGGCCGACTGCCGCGGTATGCCACCGGCGCCCGCGGGCACGTCGACGTGTCCGCCGCGCACGGTCGTACGCGTCGGCCGGGGGGTGAATCGTCCAGCCACGGGAGAGGTCCTAGGGGTGCTCGGGTCGCCCTACGAGGGTAGGCGGTCCCGGCACCGGGGACACGGCAGTCGCCGAGGTCCCCCCGGGCGTCGCGGTCCCCGGACGCCTGCCGCCGCTGGTCAGCGCACCTCGACGAACGCCCCGGCGTCCCGTTCGGGCCGCGCCCTGGGCTCCTCGGCCGCGTGCCCGACGGCGACGGCGCCCATCGGGTCCCAGTCGTCCGGCAGCCCCAGCACGTCCCGTACGACGTCGCGGCAGAACATCGTCGAGGACACCCACGCGGAGCCCAGCCGCTCCCCGGCGAGCGCGACGAGGAGGTTCTGCACCCCCGCCCCCATGGCGACGACGAACATCTCGCGCTCCGCGGCGTCACGGCGCGCGTCGCCGTAGGTGTGGGACCCGTCCGTCACCAGGCACGGCACCACCAGGTAGGGCGCGTTGCGCAGCACGTCGCCGCGCCGCACCCGCTTGGCGATCGACTCCTCGCTCTTCGCGTCGCCGCGCAGATCCTCGATCCAGGCCTCCCGCATGGCGTCCAGCAGGCGCGTCCGCGACCGTGCGGACTCCAGCAGCACGAACCGCCAGGGCGTGGTGTGATGCGGCGCGGGCGCGGTCACCGCGGCGGCGACCGCACGCCGTACGGCCCCCGGGTCGACCGGCTCGTCGGTGAAGGCCCGTACCGTACGCCGCTGGGTCACCGCCTCCCGTACGGCCTCGGACGTGCCCAGCCGGAACATGTCGTCGCGCGCGCCCCGCACCATCGCGCGGGTCCCCGCGCCGTCGTCCTCGGCCACCACGTGGGGCAGCCCGCGCACGACGGCGACCGGCAGCCCGGAGGCCTTGCCCTTGACGAGGTCACCGGCGCCGGCGAGTTCGTCGGCGGTGGCGACGACGGTCGCGCTCAGCGGATTGCCGTGCGCGTCGGTGCCGCCGCGCAGGTCGTCGAGCACGCGTACGCCCGCGGCGCCGATGGCGACGTCGGTGAGCCCGGTGCGCCAGGGGCGCCCGAAGGTGTCGGTGATCACGACGCCGACGTCCACCCCGAGGGTGTCCCGCAGGCCGTCCCGGATCGTCCGGGCGGACGCGTCGGGGTCCTCGGGCAGCAGCAGGACGGTCCCGGCCGGCGTGTTGGAGGCGTCGACCCCGGCGGCGGCCATGACGAGCCCCTGCCGGTTCTCGACGATCCGGAGCGCGCCGCGGCGCGCCACGACCCGTACGGTCTCGGCGTCGATGGCCGCCTCCCGGTCGGAGGCCTCCACCAGGCGGCCCTCGGCCTTGGACACGATCTTCGAGGTGACGAGCAGGACGTCCCCGTCGGCCAGCCCCGGTTCGGCCCCGGCGATGATCTTGGCGAGGTCGTCGCCCCGCTGCACCTCGGGGAGGCCGGGCAGCGCCCAGACCCGGTAGCCGGCAGCGGCATCCGGGACACCGCCGCCCGCGGAAGCGCCGCTCACGGCACCGCCGTTCGTATCGCCTGCGGAAACGCCGCTCACGGCACCGCCCGTCGCCCTCACGTCGCCCCTGGCTCCCTCGTCCCCGACCGGTCCGCCGCTCAAGCGCCCCGCACCTCCTCCGCCAGCGTCAGCGCCTCCTGGGCCATCCGCGCGGCGGCGTCGAGGTCGGACATCATCAGCGGTACGGCACGGCAGCGGATACCGGCGGCCTCCACACGCTCCACGGCGGACGCGTCCACCGTGTCGACGAGCCAGCCGTCCAGCAGTCCCGAGCCGTAGTGCTCGGCGACCGCCGCCGCGGTCGATTCCACGCCGACCGCCGCGAGCACCTTGTCGGCCATGCCCCGCACGGGCGCGTCGCCGACGATGGGGGACAGGCCCACCACGGGCACGCCCGCGTCGGCGATGGCCTCCCGGATGCCGGGCACCGCGAGGATGGTGCCGACGGACACGACCGGGTTGGACGGCGGGAAGAGGATCACGTCCGCCTCCGCGATGGCCTCCAGGACCCCGGGCGCGGGCTTGGCCTGCTCGGCGCCGACGGGCACGACGGCCTCGGCCGCCACGGAGGCGCGCAGCCGCACCCAGTACTCCTGGAAGTGGATCACCTTGCGCTCGCCGCTGTCCGGCAGCGTGACGGCGACATGGGTCTCGACGCGGTCGTCGGACATCGGGATCAGCCGGACGCCCGGCTTCCACCGGTCGCACAGGGCCTCCGTGACCGCGCTGAGCGGATAGCCCGCGCTCAGCATCTGCGTCCGCACGATGTGCGTCGCGAAGTCGCGGTCGCCGAGCCCGAACCACTCGGGTCCGACCCCGTACGCCGCGAGCTCCTCCTTGAGATGGAAGGTCTCGTCGGTCCGACCCCACCCCTGCTCCTCGTTGATGCCCCCGCCGAGGGTGTACATCACCGTGTCGAGGTCCGGGCAGACCTTCAGCCCGAAGAGGTGGATGTCGTCGCCGGTGTTGCCGATGACCGTGATGTCCGCGTCCGGCGAGGCCTGCTGGAGACCACGAAGGAACCGGGCACCACCGATGCCGCCTGCCAGAACCACAATGCGCATGGTGTTCAGTCTCGCAGGCGGCTACGACAAGGTGTGAGTCGGTTACTGGACCTCGGCCACGGCGCACCGCGCCCCGTGCATCGGCATCTCGGTGAGCCCCGGGTAGTAGACGTGCAGGCTCACGGCCGGTTCGAGGGAGTCGTTGACGACCTCGTGGGCGTACCCGGGCGCGAAGACCCGCTGCGCGCCCGCGCCCAGGGCGCGCGTGCCGCGGTCGGTGCGCTCCGTCAACGCGCCGTCCAGAACGGTGAGTACGCCGGAGGAGGTGCCGTGGTCGTGCAGTCCGCTGCCCTGTCCGGGCACCCAGGAGAGGAGCCAGACCTCGTAACCGGGCCCGGTGTGCAGCCGGTGGTACCAGCGTGAGGTCGCGTCGTACCGGACGAGGTGCTCCCACCGGGAGCGGTCGGCGGAGACGGTGCGGGCGAGACCGACGAAGTCGGCCACGGTGGCGGGGTGCTCGCGCGGCGGCTGGAGCAGGTGCGGGACTTCGAGGATGTCGCCGGCGATCTGGAGGTCGCTGTCGCTGTTCATGGGTGCGGTGGTTTCCTCGGCGGAGAGGGCGGGAGACCCCTGTCCGAGCGAAGCCGGGAACAGGGGAGAGGGCCGTAGCGTCCGGGTCGCGGACGGGGAGGGGTGCCCTGGTGCGGGCGTGCGCCCTGATGGGGGCGGGGATTCGCCTCAGTGGCGGCGAGGCAGCCGGAGCGCGGTGAGGCTCAACAGCTGGAACAGCGACAACAGCTACGGCGAGCGAGGGCAGCACCCTGGGACCCGGCGGTGCGGGTCGAGGTGCGTGCCAAGTTCGCGAGCATGCCCACCAGCACACCGGTTCACACTCGGACTGTCAACTTCATGTCCGGTATGTGGGAGATGTTTCACCTCATCCGGTTCATCTGTAAGGCGAAAGGTTTGCTCAGGAGCCGCCCCGGACACATGGCGCACAACCGGGCGCGCAAACCTCGGCGCGATCCTGTGATCCAAATGTGATCCGGTTCGCTTCGGGGTGCGGCGTCGGAACGAGATCGAACTTCTGGACGTCCTTCCCTGTAGCGGGTCGGAGGTCCGGTCGGACCCTTGAGGCTGTCATGGTTTATGCCGATTTGAACACTTTCCGCATAGCCTTGGTTCCGCAGAGTGAATAAGGGGCCCAATAGCAGATCTCGGCTTGACTGGCCCGGATCGGCACACTTGTAATTTCACTCGTGTCGTTCAGCCGAAAACGGTAACGACAGCATCACGGGGACGCGAAAGACAGACGAGGGGCGCACATGACCGAGCTGGTGCAGCAACTGCTGGTCGACGACGCGGACGAGGAACTCGGCTGGCAGGAGCGCGCGCTGTGCGCCCAGACCGACCCCGAGTCCTTCTTCCCCGAGAAGGGCGGCTCCACCCGCGAGGCCAAGAAGGTCTGTCTCGCCTGTGAGGTCCGCTCCGAGTGCCTTGAATACGCGCTCGCCAACGACGAGCGGTTCGGCATCTGGGGCGGTCTGTCCGAGCGCGAGCGGCGCCGTCTGAAGAAGGCCGCGGTCTGACCGCGCCGCACCGCCCGCACCACACCGTCCGAAGCAGGCCGCCGTCCGACCGAACGGCGCACACCTCTCCGTACCGACACGTAACGAACGGCCCGTCGCAGGTGGGTTATCCACAGGCGGCGGGCCGCCGTGTTGCCCAGCCGTTAGTGTGGGCCCTCGTCCGAGACGTCCAGCTGTCCCCGCCGGACACAGGCGTCCACCGCAGTCCATCGAACCGGGGCCCGTACCTCGATGTCCGTGCACAGCCATACGGCAGCCCAACAAGACGCTGCCGCTCCTGAGTTCCCGCGCCACGTGGTGACCGCGGTGCTCGTCTCCCACGACGGCGCCCGCTGGCTGCCCGACGCGCTCGCCGGCCTGCTCGGCCAGGAGCGTCCCGTGCAGAACGCGGTGGCGGCCGACACCGGCAGCGCGGACGACTCCGCCCAGCTGCTCACCGACGCGCTCGGCGCCGACCGGGTGCTGCACCTCGCCCGCCGGACCGGCTTCGGCCAGGCCGTCGAGGAGGCCATCCGCGGCGCCGGTGTGCTCACCCCGGACGAGCTGCCCTACCTGAAGCGCCCCAGCGGCTGGGACCCCGTCACCCGCAGCTGGCGCGACGACGCGTACGACCTGCCGGAGCTTCCGTACGGCGAACCCGAGCAGTGGCTCTGGCTCCTGCACGACGACTGCGCCCCCGAGCCCGACGCCCTCGCCCACATGCTCCGCGTCGTGGAGAACGAGCAGGAGCTCGGCAAGGAAGTCGCCGTCGTGGGCCCCAAGCTCCGCGGCTGGTACGACCGGCGCGCCCTCCTGGAGGTCGGCGTCACCATCGCCAACTCCGGCCGCCGCTGGACCGGTCTGGACCGCCGCGAGCAGGACCAGGGCCAGCACGACCACGTCCACCCCGTGCTCGCCGTCTCCACCGCCGGCATGCTGATCCGCCGCGACGTCTTCGAGGAACTCGGCGGCTTCGACCGACGGCTGCCCCTGATGCGTGACGACGTCGACCTGTGCTGGCGCGCCCAGTCCGCGGGACACCGCGTCCTGGTCGCCCCCGAGGCGGTCGTCCGGCACGCCGAGGCGGCCTCCCGTGAGCGCCGCACCGTCGACTGCGTGGGACGCACCTCCGCCTCCCCGCACAAGGTCGACAAGGCGGGCGCCGTCTACACCCTCCTCGTCAACGCCCGGACCGCGCAGCTCCCCTGGATCCTGATCCGGCTCGTCCTCGGCACGCTCCTGCGCACCCTCGCCTACCTGGTCGGCAAGGTCCCCGGACAGGCCGTCGACGAGATCCGCGGTCTGCTCGGGACCCTGCTGCGGCCCGAGCGGATCCTCGCCGGCCGCCGCAGGCGAGGCAGCCCCCAGGTCGACAAGGGCGAGTTGCGCGCGCTGTTCCCGCCCCCCGGCGCGACCGTGCGGGCCACCGTCGAGCAGGCCGCGGGCAGCCTCATGGGCAGCGACGACCCCGAGGCCACCTCCGGCGCCGGCCGGCACGGCGGCGCGGTCGAGTCCGGGCCCGGCGGCGACGACGCCGACTTCCTGGAGATCGAGCAGTTCGCCCGCCTCAAGCGCATCGCCCGCAACCCCGGCCCGATGCTCTTCCTGGTGCTGCTGTTCGTCTCCCTGCTCGCCTGCCGCGGCCTCCTCGGCGGCGGGGCGCTCGCGGGCGGCGCGCTGCTGCCCGCACCCGCCGACGCCTCCGAACTCTGGTCCCGCTACCTCGACGGCTGGCACCCGGTGGGACCCGGCGGCACCGAGTCCGCGCCGCCCTACCTCGCGCTCGTCGCGCTGCTGTCCTCGCTGCTCCTCGGTTCCACCGGGCTCGCGGTCACCGTGCTCATGGTGGCCTCCGTGCCGCTGGCCGGCTTCGCCGCGTACTTCGCCTCCCGCCCGCTCGTCGAGTCGCGCCTGCTGCGCGCCTGGGCGTCCGTGACGTACGCGTTCCTGCCCGCCGCCGCCGGCGCGCTCGCGGGCGGCCGCATCGGCACCGCCTTCCTCGCGATCCTGCTGCCGCTCATCGCCCGCGCGGGCATCGCGGCGAGCGGGCTCGCACACACCTCGGGCGCGCGCGGCAGCTGGCGCGCCACCTGGGCGTACGCCCTGCTGCTGACGTTCACCACGGCGTTCACGCCGATCGTGTGGCCCATCGCGCTGGTCCTCGGGATCGTGCTCCTCGGCGTGCGCCGCAGGGAGCTCACCGCGTACGGGCCACGGTTCCTGGCCCAGCTCGGCACCCCGCTGCTGGTCCTCGCCCCCTGGTCGCTGACGCTGCTCCCGTTCGGCTTCTTCAAGGAGGCCGGCCTGCCCTACGGCGAGAGCGCGGCCTCCGCACTCGACCTGCTCGGCGCCAGCCCCGGCGGTCCCGGCACGGTCGGCGGACTGATGCTCATCGGCATCGTGCTCGCCGCGCTGGCCGCCCTGTTGCGCGGTGAGCGGCAGCGCGCGGTGTGGACCGCCTGGGTCGTCGCCCTGGTGGCGCTCGTCTTCGCCGTGCTGTCCAACAAGTCGGCGTGGGCCGGCCCCGCCACCCTGGTCTACGGCCTCGCGCTGCTCGTCGCCGCCGCGCTCGGCGCCGACGGCGCGCGCGCCCGCGTGGCCGAGCAGAGCTTCGGCTGGCGTCAACCGGTCGCCGCGCTCATCGCGTTCGCCTCGGCCGCGGGCCCGCTGCTCGTGGCCGCGGGGTGGGTCATCGGCGGCGCCGACGGTCCCGTGGAGCGCCGCGACCCGGTGCAGGTGCCGGCGTTCGTCGCCGAGGAGAGCGGCACCCGCGACCAGGCCCGCACCCTGGTGCTCGACAGCGACACCGGCGCCCGCGTCGGCTACACCCTGGTGCGCGGCTCCGGCGCGCGCATGGGCGACGGCGAACTCGCGGCGTCGGGCGGCGAGAACAAGAGGCTCGACAAGGTGGTCGCCAACCTCGTCGCTGGCTCCGGCGCCGACCAGGCCGACCAGCTCGGCGGATTCGCCGTGCGTTACGTCCTGGTCCGCAAGGGCGCGCCCCGCGAGGTGAGCCGCGTCCTGGACGCCACCCCGGGTCTGACCCGGCTCAGCCAGCAGGACGGCAGCGCCCTGTGGCGTCTGGACCGTCAGGTCTCGCGCGCCTCGGTCGTCCCCAAGTCCGGTGGCGAGCCGCTGGCCGTCGCCGCCGGGCCCGTCGAACTGCACACCACCGTCCCCGCCGGCGCCGAGGGCCGCGTCCTGCGCCTCGCCGACACGGCGGACGCCGGCTGGACGGCGACCCTGGACGGAAAACCGCTCACCCGCACCACGGTCGACGGCTGGGCGCAGGGCTTCGAACTGCCCGCGAACGGCGGCAGGCTCGACGTCGCCTTCGACGCCCCGCTGAGCCACACCGGCTGGCTGTGGGCACAGGGCGCGCTCGCCGTCGTCCTCGTGGTCCTCGCCCTGCCCGGGCGGCGCCGCGACATCGACGACGACCTCCCCGAGGAGCCGGTCCTGCCCGCCCAGGACAGCACGGGCGAGGGCCGCCGCGCCCGCCGCCTGCGCGCCCAGGCCGAGGCCGAGGAGTCGGCCGGGACGGACCAGGACGCGGACACCCCGATGCCCGCGGAGGAGGACCCGGAGCACGGTCCCGCCGCGGTCCCGCACCAGCAGACGTACGACGAGTGGGACGCGCCCAGCTACGCGGGCGCCGACTACGGCTCCTACGCCGGCGAGCAGTACCAGGGCACGCAGCAGTACCCGGCGGGCACCTACGAACAGCCCTATCAGGCGGACCCGTACCAGGCCGACCCCTACCAGACGGACCCGTACCAGACCGGCCAGTACGACCCCTACGGGTACGGGAACACGACGTCGTACGACCAGCCGTACCAGCAGGGCTACGAGACGGGGTACGACCCGCAGCAGCCCCCGATGCCCCCGCAGCCGCCGCACGGCACCGACAGTGAGCGCCCCGACGGGAGCCAGCAGTGAACCGCACCACCCTGTCCCTGATCGCCGGCGCGACCGCGCTCGCCGCCGTCACCGGATTCGCCTCGCTGGAAGCGCCGGCCGCCTCCGGCGAGGGCCCCGCCCGGGCGGCCGTCCAGCAGCCCGTGGAGCGCAGCCGTCTGCTGTGCCCCCAGCCCAGCACGTCCGACCTGGCGGAGACGGCGTACACGTCGTTCACGCCCGTCACCCAGGGCACCAGCGGCGCCGGCAAGGCCGAACTGCAGTCCGCGACCGTGGAGTCGGCGGATTCCGCGAGCGGCAAGAAGCCCGGCAAGAAGGCATCCAAGCCCGTCCTGGAACCCAAGGAGCCCGGCAAGCCGGCCACCGGTGACAGCACGGGCGCCGACGGGCCGGCCCTGGTCGGCACCGCCGAGGGCAGGTTCGCGCCCGGCTGGACGGTCCAGGAGACCACCCAGGTCGCCGCGGGCACCGGGCGCGGTCTGCTCGGCACCGACTGCACCGCTCCGGACACCGAGTTCTGGTTCCCGGGTGCCAGCACCGCCGACAGCCGCACGGACTACGTGCACCTGACCAACCCGGACGACTCGGCCGCCGTCGTCGACGTCGAGCTGTACGGCAAGGACGGCACCCTCAAGTCCACCGTGGGCGAAGGCATCACGGTCCAGCCGCACGCCAGTGAGCCACTCCTGCTGAACACGCTCACCAGCGCGCCGCAGACCGACCTCACGGTCCATGTGACCGTCCGCAGCGGCCGGGTCGGCGCGGCCGTCCAGGCCCTGGACGACCGGACCGGCGGCGACTGGCTGGGCGCCTCCACCGACCCGTCGGGCAGCCTCGTCATGCCGGGCATCCCGAAGGACGCCACCTCCGTGCGGCTGGTCGCCTTCGCGCCCGGCGACCAGGACGCCGACCTGAAGGTGCGCCTCGCCTCGCCCTCGGGCCTGATCACCCCGGCCGGCAACGAGACGCTGCACATCAAGTCCGGCATGACCACCGCGGTCGACCTCGGCGACGTCACGCGCGGCGAGGCGGGCTCCCTGGTGCTCACCCCCACCGGCAAGACCCCGGTGCCGGTCGTCGCCGCCCTGCGGGTGGTGCGCGGCAAGGGCGACAAGCAGGAGTCGGCGTTCATCCCGGCCACGGCGCCGGTCGCCGCCCGCGCGACGGTCGCCGACAACAGCTCCAAGGGCACCACGCTCGCCCTGTCCGCGCCCGGCCGGACCGCCCAGGTCAAGGTCACCGCGTCGGCGGGGAGCGAGGGCGGCGCACCGGCGACGAAGACGTACACGATCAAGGGCGGTACGACCCAGGACGTCGACGCCCCGGCGCCGAGCGGCCTGCGGGGGACGTACGCCCTGACGGTCGAGTCGGTCTCCGGAGGCCCCGTCTACGCCTCGCGGACGCTCGGCTCCACCCAGGACGGCGTACCCGGCTTCACGATCCAGACACTGCCGGACGACCGCGGCACGGTGGCGGTCCCGGAGGCGGAACAGGACCTGTCGGTACTGCTCAAGAGCTGATCACGTACGAGTGATCCCGTACGGGTGATCCACCGGGTCCCGGGGGGACGCGGTGGATCCTCACTCCTCGCCGTACCGCGGGTCCACCGTCTCCGGAGTCAGTCCCAGCAGTTCCGCGACCTGCTCCACGACGATCTCGTGCACCAGCGCGGCACGCTCGTCGCGGCCCTTGGTGCGGATCTCGACCGGGCGGCGGTAGACGACCACGCGCGCGGGATGGCCCTCGCGTGCGCTGATCGTGCCACCCAGCGGCACCGCCTCGTCGTCCCAGCTCTCGCCGGGGCCGTCCAGGCGCGGCACCTCCAGGACCATGAAGTCGATGTCCGCGAGCTGCGGCCAGCGCCGTTCCAGTCGCTCCACGGAGTCCTGCACCAGGTCCGCGAAGACCTCGGCGCGGCTCGCGGCGAGCGGCACCTGGGGCGGCGCGACGGGGCCGCGCATGCCCCTTCCGTGGCGATCACGGCGGCGGGGCCCGGGTGCTGCGGCGCGGGGCGGTACGGGGGTGTCCATCACTGACGAAGCGTAGTCCCCGCGACGGCCGCGCGCCCGACCCCCACGCGGCTGCCCGCGGCCCTCGGCGGGGGCCCGTCGCGCGTTCCCGATGTCGCCGGATGACCATTCCGGCCAAGCTTGGGCTCGATTCCGCATCCCTCCAGGACCGCCACACACATGGCAATTGACATGCTTTGTGCCAAGTGGCGATCGGATCCAGGCCTGTTCGGCCTCCCGGCGGCGGAGAACTTCCCAGGTCGGCCGGGCGGGTCCGGAGGCTCCTGTGGGCGGTCTCACAGCACGACACGGTGGGGTGACCTGGGGGAGAGTCGTCGCGGCCCGCTCAAGAGTGCGGTACCGTCCAACCTCGTGAGCCCTGTACGTCGCTGTTCGCGAACCGCTTGCGGCCGTCCGGCCGTCGCGACGCTGACGTACGTCTACGCCGACTCGACCGCGGTCCTCGGCCCGCTCGCCACCTACGCCGAACCCCACTGCTACGACCTGTGCGCCGAGCACTCCGAGCGCCTCACCGCCCCCCGCGGCTGGGAGGTCGTCCGGCTCGCCGACGCCTCGGCCCCCTCCCGCCCCAGCGGTGACGACCTGGAGGCGCTCGCCAACGCGGTGCGGGAGGCGGCCCGTCCGCAGCAGCGCACCGCCGAGGCCGGCGGCAGCGCGCGGTCGGCGGACCCGATGGAGGTCGCCCGCCGCGGCCATCTGCGAGTGCTGCGCTCACCGGACAACTGAGCGCCCGCTCCGACCAGTTCCGCGTTCCTGGCTCCACGGCCCGACGCGCCCGACGTCCCGGGCCACCGTGTCACCGCCCCCCACCCGGCTCGCCTCACCCCGCCTCGCACTTCTCGCACCCGGTGTCACAGGGCGGTGCACGCCCATTGACGGCTGGTTGTCGCGGACACGACCATTTCCGCACCCGTGAGAAATCGCTTTCCGCATCGCGGAATCCTCCGCGCGGCCGAACCCGGGGAGGCGCCCGTGTACGTCCAGGAAGTGGAACCCGTCGCCGGCTCGCTCGGCCTGTCCGCCCTCGTCGCGGCCCTGCCCCTCCTCATCGTCCTCGTACTGCTCGGCGGCGTCCGGATGAAGGCGCACCTGGCCGCCCTCCTCGGCCTGCTCGCCGCCGCCCTGGTCGCCCTGTTCGCGTACGGCATGCCGGTCGGCCAGACGCTCTCCAGCGCCGCTCAGGGAGCCGCCTTCGGCCTCTTCCCCATCCTGTGGATCGTCGTCAACGCCCTGTGGGTGTACCGGATGACGGTCCGCACCCGGCACTTCGACATCCTGCGACGCTCCTTCGGGCGCCTCTCCGACGACCCGCGCGTCCAGGCACTCGTCGTCGCCTTCTGCTTCGGCGCGCTCCTGGAGGCACTCGCGGGCTTCGGCGCACCCGTCGCGATCTGCTCCGTGATGCTGGTCGCGCTCGGCTTCGACCCGGTGCGCGCGGCGGTGGTGGCACTCGTCGCCAACACCGCGCCGGTCGCCTTCGGCGCGATGGGCACACCGGTCGTCACCCTCGCCCAGGTCACCGGCCTGCCCCTGGACTCGGTGGCCTCCGTGGTGGGCCGTCAGACACCCCTGCTGGCCCTTGTGGTGCCCCTGCTGCTCGTCGCGCTGGTCGACGGGCGGCGCGGACTGCGGGAGACCTGGGCGCCCGCCCTGGCGTGCGGAGTCGCCTTCGCCGCCGCCCAGTTCGCCGCCTCCAACTACGTCTCCGCCCAACTCGCCGACATCGCCGCCGCCTTGGCGGGTGCGGCGGCCCTGGTCGCCCTGCCGCGGGCGCGCCGGCCCGCCGCCGAGCCCGTACGCGTCGCGGTCCTGACCGGCGTACGCAGCGAGGACCTGGACGAGGAGGACCCGCGTCCCGAAGTCGTGCGCGCCTACGCCCCGTACGCCTTGATCGTCGTCGTCTTCTCGGTGGCCCAGATCCCCGCGGTCAAGGACTGGCTGGCGGGAGCGACCCGGATGTTCGACTGGCCCTTCCTGAACGTCGTGAACCCGGACGGCAAGCCGGTCGGCGGCAACGTCTTCACCCTCCCGATCGTCGCGACCGGCGGCACCCTCGTGCTGCTCGCCGGACTGTGCACGGCCGCCGTCCTCGGCGTGCACGCGCGGGTGGCGGTCGAGGAATGGGTCGCCACCGTCCGCGAGTTGAGGTTCGCGATCCTCACCGTCACGTCCGTCCTGGCCCTCGCCTACGTGATGAACCTGTCGGGCCAGGCCGCCACGATCGGCCAGTTCGTGGCGGCGGCCGGCGCGGGCCTCGCCTTCCTGTCACCCGTCCTCGGCTGGTTCGGCGTGGCCGTCACCGGCTCCGACACCTCGGCGAACGCCCTGTTCGGCGCCCTCCAGGTGAGCGCGGCCCGCGAGTCGGGGCTCTCTCCGGAACTGCTCGCCGCCGCCAACAGTTCGGGGGGCGTCCTCGGCAAGATGATCTCGCCGCAGAACCTGACCATCGCCTGTGCGGCGGTCGGCCTCGCGGGCCGCGAGGGGGATCTGCTGCGCAAGGTGCTGCCGTGGAGCGCGGGGCTGCTGCTGATCATGTGCCTGATCGTGCTGGGACAGAGCTCGCCCGTCCTCGGGTGGATGCTGCCCTGACGGAGGCCGGTCCGTACGTGACCCCTGGATGCCGCGTGGGGCTTCCCAGGTGACGGATGCGCTCCGATCCGCCGCCGCACGGCGGACCGTCAGCGGGGGCGGGTAGCTTGGGGTGACCGAAGTGGACTTCTGGAGGGTTGGCCGTGACTGCTGATCTGTCGCAGCTCGTGAAGGCGTACGACGTACGCGGGGTGGTCCCGGACCAGTGGGACGAGTCGCTGGCCGAGCTGTTCGGGGCCGCCTTCGTCCAGGTGACCGGAGCGGAAGCCATCGTGATCGGGCACGACATGCGCCCTTCGTCCCCCGGCCTGTCGCGGGCCTTCGCCCGCGGGGCGGCGGCGCGCGGGGTCGACGTGACCGAGATCGGGCTCTGCTCGACGGACCAGCTGTACTACGCGTCCGGCGCGTTCGACCTGCCCGGCGCCATGTTCACGGCCTCGCACAACCCCGCGAAGTACAACGGCATCAAGATGTGCCGCGCGGGCGCGTCCCCCGTCGGCCAGGACACCGGCCTCTCCGAGATCCGCGAACTCGTCGAGTCCTGGCTCGACTCGGGCGCCCCGGCCTCGGACGCCACGCCGGGCTCGATCACCCAGCGCGACACGCTGGAGGACTACGCGGGATACCTGCGCTCGCTCGTCGACCTGGCCTCCATCCGCCCCCTGAAGGTCGTCGTCGACGCGGGCAACGGCATGGGCGGCCACACCGTCCCGACCGTCTTCGCCGGCCTGCCCCTGGACCTCGTCCCGATGTACTTCGAGCTGGACGGCACGTTCCCGAACCACGAGGCGAACCCGCTGGACCCGGCGAACATCGTGGACCTCCAGCAGCGCGTCCGCGAGGAGGGCGCCGACATCGGCATCGCCTTCGACGGCGACGCGGACCGCTGCTTCGTCGTCGACGAGCACGGCGACCCGGTCTCCCCGTCCGCCGTGACCGCGCTGGTGGCCTCGCGAGAACTCGCCAAGCACGGCGGTGGCACGGTGATCCACAACCTGATCACCTCCTGGTCGGTCCCGGAGGTCGTCCGCGAGCAGGGCGGCACGCCGGTCCGCACCCGCGTCGGCCACTCCTTCATCAAGGCCGAGATGGCCCGCACCGGCGCGATCTTCGGCGGCGAGCACTCCGCGCACTACTACTTCCGCGACTTCTGGAACGCCGACACGGGCATGCTGGCCGCCCTCCACGTCCTCGCCGCGCTCGGCGGGCAGGACGGCCCGCTCTCCGAGCTCGTCGCCGCGTACGACCGCTACGCCGCCTCCGGGGAGATCAACTCCACCGTCGACGACCAGACGGCCCGCCTCACCGCGATCAGGGACACCTACCAGGGCCGTGAAGGCGTCACCATCGACGAACTCGACGGTCTGACCGTCACCGCGGACGACTGGTGGTTCAACGTCCGCCCCTCCAACACCGAGCCCCTCCTGCGCCTCAACGCGGAGGCCAAGGACGAGGCGACCGTGGCGAAGGTCCGCGACGAGGTCCTGGACCTCATCCGGGGCTGACCCCCCAGAAGCCCCGGCCGACGCACACGCGGGGAGCACACCACACAGCTCCCCGCGCACGCCCACCGATCGGCACCTCCCGGAGCGGGCGCGATATCTCCGCTCGTCGGGAACGTCCCGGCGGAGGCGGCACCTCCCACCCGCCGGAACCTCCCCCCGCCGCACCCTCCCGGCGCAGGCCCGCACATCCAGCCCGTCCGGCGTTTGAGGACGAGCCCTTCGGGCGATCGGGGTCAAGGGGGCGGAGCCCCTTGGCGGCGCGCGCACAGGCGGAGCCCTCGCCAAGGTGCACCGGGCGGGGGTGCAGGGGCGGAGCCCTCGCCAAGGTGCACCGGGCGGGGTGCAGGGAGGGTGCACCGGCCGGGATGCAGGGGCGGAACCCCTGACGGGGCGCAGGGGCCAACCCCTTGACCGGGTGCGGAGGCGGAGCCCCCGCCACCTAACTCCGGCACCCCGCCCCCCACAGCGGTACTCTGACCAGGCCGCATCCACCTGTTCGAAAGGACACCCCATGCCGCTCGAAGCCGGCCTCCTGGAGATCCTCGCCTGCCCGGCCTGCCACGCCCCGCTCAAGGAGCAGGAGAGCGAACTGGTCTGCACGGGACAGGACTGCGGCCTCGCCTACCCCGTCCGGGACGGCATCCCCGTACTGCTCGTCGACGAGGCCCGCCGCCCCGCGTAAGCGAGCCACCCGGCGCCCGCCCACACCCGGGCGCCGACCCGCACCACAGCGATACAGGCGACAAAGGCGACACACCGGCGATCGGGAGGCTGCCGACCCATGCTCGACGACTCGCTGCTCGACGACCCAGAGGCGCTCGCCCGCGCCGACCGTCGTGAGCTGCTCCGAGGCGCCGCCGAGGCCGGCGCCCGCGTGCGTACCGCGGCCCGGCACGCCGTGGAGGCCGGGATCCCCGACCTGAAGCCGGACGGCCGCCCCCGCGCGGTCCTGATCGCCGGCCCCGGGCTCGCCGCCACCGGAGTGGCCGAACTGCTCGCCACCCTCGCCGGAGCCAGCTGCCCCGTCACCCGGCTCACCCCCACCGGTGTCGCCCCCGCGGGAGGCGCCCTGCGCTGGGAGCTGCCCGGCTGGGCCGGCCCGGTGGACCTCGTACTGATCGCCACCCCGGACGGCACCGAACCAGGACTCGAACTCCTGGTCGAGCAGACGTACCGGCGCGGCAGCTCCGTCGTCGCGGTGGCCCCCGCCGGCACCCCGATCGCGGAAGCGGTGGAAGGCACGCACGGCCTGTTCGTACCGATGGCGACCGCCCCGTACGAGCCGAACACCCCCCTCGCGGCCTCCGCCCCAGGCGTCCTGTGGGCGCTGCTCACCCCGCTCCTGGCACTGCTGGACCGCACCGGCCTGGTCTCGGCCCCGCCCGAGGCACTTCAGAAGGTCGCCGACCGCCTCGACCACGTCGCCGAACGCTGCGGCCCGGCCATCGCCACCTACGGCAACCCCGCCAAGACGCTCGCCGCCGACCTGGCCGAAGCACTCCCGGTGATCTGGACCGAGGGCACCTCCGCGGGCCCCGCCGGCCGCCGGTTCACCGCCGCGCTCGCGGAACTGGCGGGCCGCCCCGCGCTCGCCGCGGAACTCCCCGAGGCGCTCGCCGCCCACAGCGTCCTGCTCTCCGGCGCGCTGGCCGCGGCCGCCGACCCCGACGACTTCTTCCGAGACCGGGTCGAGGAGCAGCAGGTCCTGCACGCGCGCGTGGTGCTCCTGCGCGACCGCCCGGCCGGCGGCCTCACCGCCGCGCCCGCCGCCCGCGAGCTGGCCCTCAGCCACGACACCGCGATCAGCGAGCTCGAACCCGAGGAGGGCGGCGACCTCGAGACACTCGCCGAACTGATCGCCGTCACGGATTTCGCCGCCGTTTACCTGGCGCTCGCCTCGGGGGCCTGACCTTGAGCCACACCGGCTGACACCCCACCGCGGCGCACGGGCGCCCACCCCGTGGGGAAACGACCGCAGAGCAGCGTACGTACGGAGAAAACAGCACACATGGACCGCCTCGACAACACCGTCCGCCCCTACGCCTGGGGCTCGACCACCGCCATACCGACGCTGCTCGGCGTCGAGCCGACCGGTGAGCCGCAGGCGGAGATGTGGATGGGCGCACACCCCGGCGCCCCCTCGCTCACGGCGCGCGGTCCCCTCACCGAGGTCATAGGCGAGGACCCCGAGAAGGAGCTCGGCCGGGCGGCCGTCGCCAAGTTCGGCCCCCGGCTGCCGTTCCTGCTGAAGATCCTCGCCGCGGGCGCCCCCCTCTCCCTCCAGGTGCACCCGAACCTCGAACAGGCGAGGGAGGGATACGAGGACGAGGAGCGCCGGGGCATCCCGGTCGACGCCCCGCACCGCAACTACAAGGACGCCAACCACAAGCCCGAACTCATCTGCGCGCTCACCGAGTTCGACGGCCTGTGCGGCTTCCGCGCCCCGGAGGAGGCCGCCGCCCTCCTCGCCGCCCTGGACGTCGACTCCCTCAAGCCGTACGTCGACCTGCTGCGCGCCCACCCCGAGGACGCGGCCCTGCGCGAGGTCCTGACGGCGGTGCTGAGCGCGGACCCCGACGACATGGCCCGCACGGTCACCGAGGCCGCGGCCGCCTGCGACCGCCTCGGCGGCGGCTACGCCCCCTACGCCGACATCGCCCACCACTACCCCGGCGACCCCGGCGTCATCGCCGCGATGCTCCTCAACCACGTCCGCCTGCAGCCCGGCGAGGCCCTGTTCCTCGGCGCCGGCGTCCCGCACGCCTACCTGAACGGCCTGGGCGTCGAGATCATGGCCAACAGCGACAACGTCCTGCGCTGCGGTCTGACCCCCAAGCACGTCGACGTGCCCGAACTGCTGCGCGTCGTCCGCTTCGAGGCGAGCGACCCCGGGGTCCTGCGCCCGGAGGAGTCGCCCGGCGGCGAGGAGGTCTACGCGACCCCCATCGACGAGTTCCGCCTCTCCCGCTACGTCCTCGCGGAGGGTGCCGCCCCGCACGACCTCACCCGCGAGACCCCGCAGATCCTGCTCTGCACGGCGGGCTCCGTCCACGCCGACGGCGAGGTCCTGGCTCCCGGCCGGTCGGTCTTCGTGCCCGCCGGTGAAAAGACCGAGGTGTCCGGCTCCGGCACGATCTTCCGTGCGACAGTGGTCGCCTGACGGGGTGACGGCTCCCGTCCCGCCCGGTGGCCGCGGTGGTCGGCCGCGGCGCCGCCGGACCGGGCTGCAAGAATGACCCACCGCAAAGGGCGGGCAAAGCCCGGACCGGGGTACGAGGGTACGGACGGGGTCCGGGACGGCGTACGAAGGGACAGCAGGAGCAGATGAGCGCTTCAGGCGGCACCAGGGCGATCGTGGCGGCACTCGGCGCCAACCTCGCGATCGCGGTATCGAAGTTCGTCGCGTTCGCCTTCAGCGGCTCGTCCTCGATGCTCGCCGAGGGCGTCCACTCGATCGCCGACTCCGGCAACCAGGCCCTGCTCCTGATCGGCGGCAAGAAGGCCCAGCGCGAGGCGACACCCCAGCACCCCTTCGGCTACGGCCGCGAACGCTACATCTACGCCTTCCTCGTCTCGATCGTCCTCTTCTCGGTCGGTGGCATGTTCGCCGTCTACGAGGGCTACGAGAAGATCAATCACCCGCACGAGATCGAGCACTGGTACTGGCCGGTGGGCGTGCTGGTCTTCGCGATCATCGCCGAGGGCTTCTCCTTCCGCACCGCCATCAAGGAGTCCAACGAGCTGCGCGGGAAGCTGTCCTGGTCGCAGTTCATCCGCCGTGCCAAGGCCCCCGAGCTCCCCGTCGTCCTCCTGGAGGACTTCGGCGCGCTGATCGGTCTGGTCCTCGCCCTCGGCGGCGTCGGCCTGGCCCTCCTCACCGGAGACGGCATCTGGGACGGCATCGGCACGCTCTGCATCGGCATCCTGCTCATCCTGATCGCGCTGGTCCTGGCCGCCGAGACCAAGTCCCTGCTGCTGGGCGAGGCGGCGGGCGTCGACGACGTGAAGAAGATCGAGACCGCGATCGTCGACGGCGACACGGTCACCGGCATCATCCACATGCGCACGCTCCACCTCGGCCCGGAGGAACTCCTGGTCGCCGCCAAGATCGCCGTCCAGCACGACGACACGGCCGGCGAGGTCGCCGCCGCGATCAACGCTGCCGAGGCCCGCATCCGGGAGTCCGTCCCGATCGCCCGCGTCATCTACCTGGAGCCGGACATCTACAGCGAGGCCGAGGCGGCCAAGGGCCCGGACCCCGACGCGACCCCCGGCGGCCCGGCACGTCCGGCCGAACACTGACCCCCGACCCCGGCGACGCGCGCGCCCCGAGCCCCTGTGCGGGCACCCGCGCACACGGACACTAGGGGTTTCCTGGAAACGGCCGAGGCACACTATGGCCGGAGCCGGACTGGGGAGGCCTGGGGTGACCGGTGTAGCTTGGTGACTGAGCCAGACGTCGCTGCTGATGGCGGTCGGGCGGTCCCACCGCGGACCGGCCGAGGGAGAGAGGGCCTCCGACGGACTGAGCTGCGCGCACCGGGCACGCCTGTGCCCGAGGGCACCCTTGTGCCCGCCGTCGCGCAGAACAGCCGTACCCACCTCGCCACAATCCCGAGGAGCAGCTCCCCATGACGACTGTCGACAACCGACAGGACTTCAAGGTCGCCGATCTCTCCCTGGCCGACTTCGGCCGCAAGGAGATCACCCTCGCCGAGCACGAGATGCCCGGCCTGATGTCGATCCGCAAGGAGTACGCGGCCGCGCAGCCCCTCGCCGGCGCCCGCGTCACCGGCTCCCTGCACATGACGGTCCAGACCGCCGTGCTCATCGAGACCCTCGTCGCCCTCGGCGCCGAGGTCCGCTGGGCCTCCTGCAACATCTTCTCCACCCAGGACCACGCCGCCGCGGCCATCGCCGTCGGCCCGAACGGCACGCCCGACAACCCGCAGGGCGTCCCGGTCTTCGCCTGGAAGGGCGAGACCCTCGACGAGTACTGGTGGTGCACGGAGCAGGCCCTGACCTGGCCGAACACCCCCACCGGCGGCCCGAACATGATCCTGGACGACGGTGGCGACGCCACCCTCCTCGTCCACAAGGGCGTCGAGTACGAGAAGGACGGCAAGGTCCCCTCGGTCGACACCGCCGAGTCCGACGAGCACCGCGTCGTCCTGGAACTCCTGAACCGCACCATCACCGACGGCTCGCAGAAGTGGACCCAGCTCGCCTCGGAGATCCGCGGCGTGACGGAGGAGACCACGACCGGCGTGCACCGTCTGTACGAGATGCACCGCGACGGCACCCTCCTGTTCCCGGCGATCAACGTGAACGACGCCGTCACCAAGTCGAAGTTCGACAACAAGTACGGCTGTCGCCACTCCCTGATCGACGGCATCAACCGCGCCACCGACGTCCTGATCGGCGGCAAGACCGCCGTCGTCTGCGGTTACGGCGACGTGGGCAAGGGCTGCGCGGAGTCCCTGCGCGGCCAGGGTGCCCGCGTGATCATCACCGAGATCGACCCGATCTGCGCCTTGCAGGCGGCGATGGACGGCTACCAGGTCGCGACCCTCGACGAGGTCGTCGACAAGGCCGACATCTTCGTCACCACGACCGGCAACAAGGACATCATCATGGCCTCGGACATGGCCAAGATGAAGCACCAGGCGATCGTGGGCAACATCGGCCACTTCGACAACGAGATCGACATGGCCGGCCTCGCGCAGATCCCGGGCATCGTCAAGGACGAGGTCAAGCCGCAGGTCCACACCTGGAAGTTCCCCGACGGCAAGGTGCTCATCGTGCTGTCGGAGGGCCGCCTGCTGAACCTGGGCAACGCCACCGGCCACCCGTCGTTCGTGATGTCCAACTCCTTCGCGGACCAGACGCTGGCCCAGATCGAGCTGTTCACCAAGCCCGACGAGTACCCGACCGACGTCTACGTGCTCCCCAAGCACCTCGACGAGAAGGTCGCCCGCCTCCACCTCGACGCCCTCGGCGTCAAGCTCACGACGCTCCGCCCGGAGCAGGCCGCCTACATCGGCGTAGAGGTCGAGGGCCCGTACAAGTCGGACCACTACCGCTACTGAGCACCGCCGCCGAGCGGCCGCACCGACCGCGCGGCGTACGGATGTCAGCAGGCCCCCGCCCCCGTGGCGGGGGCCTGTCCCCGATGAGGACCTGAACGCCCATGCCACGCGGCCGTTATTCGCTCCACGATCCGCACGATCACACCCCCCTCGCCGAAGAACACTTCCACTGCGCGCCGGGCCCCTCCGGCTGGCGCTACGTCTCCCAGCTGACGGCACCCTCCGGCGACCACGCCGGCTCCGTCGACCTGGCCCTCGACGAGCTCGGCCGTCCCATCCGGCTCGAACTGCACGCCGCGAGCTGGCAGGTCCGGGGCGCCGCGCTCGAAGGAGTCACCTGGGTCCGCACCGATCCCACGGGCACCGAGGCCACCGAGGGCAATGCCCGCGCACACGCCTTCACTGGCACGTCCCCCGCGTTCCTCGTCGCCACCGCCCGTCTCCTGCGCCTCACCCCCTCCGGGTCGGCCACCCGAGTACGCCTCGTCGCCTTCACCGACCCGGTCCTCGCCCCGCGCACCCTCGACCAGTCCTGGGCCCTGCTCTCGAGAGAAACACACGCCACTGACAACGGCCCCCTGATCGTGGACGCGTACCAGGTCACAGCACTGGACACAGGGGAACAGCACGCGGTGCACCTCGCCGGGGACGTCGTCCTCGCGGCGCCCGGCATCGAGCTGGAACACCTCGAGACACCCCCGTCGGCGTTCGCCTGAGCCCGCCGGTCCCCGCCGCGGCGGGCCGTCAGGCAGGCGGCGCGAATCCGGTCGCGGGCCGGTCGGCCGGCTCCTCGGGCGCGGCCGGGGGCCGACCCGCCTGCCGCCCCGGTGCCCCGTCGCCGTCCACGACCGGCGACGCGTGGGCAACCGCGCCCGTAGGACCGGAGGAGGGCGGTGCGATGAATCCCGGCTGCCGTACGACCGGCCCGCTCACGCCCGGCATCCCGGCGACGTAACCGCCCGGACCTCCCGGCACCCCTGCGGCGGCCGGCCCGCTCCCGAAGGCCCGCCGGGCGTCCCGCGACTGCCGCTCGTGCACCACCGCCGCCAGATACGCGGCCGCCGGGACGTCCCGCGGCGCCGGAGCCCCCGTACGGGCGGCGAGATCGGACGCCAGCCGCTCCGCCATCGCGGCACCGACCTGCGGGTCCAGCTGCCGCATCCGGGTCAGGTACTGGCGGATGGCCAGCCACAGCCCGTCCGGCACCGCCGACAGGTCGAGCCCCGCGAACCGTCCCGCCAGCCAGGGCGGCGGGGGAGGCACGAAGGCGCTCCGCCCGGCCGGAATCCGTTCCCGTACGACGAGAGTCCCCGCGAACACGTCACCGAGCCGCCGCCCGCGCTGTGACACGAGCGAGGCCACGCACGCGACGATCCCGAACGTCATCAGGATCTCGACCACTCCGATGGCGCCGCGCACCAGCGCGTGCCGGAACCGGATCGGCCCTCCGTCGTCCCGCACCACCCGCAGTCCGAACGCCAGCTTCCCCAGCGAACGGCCGTGGCTGAGTGTCTCCACCGCGATCGGCCCGCCGACCAGCAGCAGAACGAAGCTCGCGATCGACACCGCCACCTGCGCAGCCTCGTCCAGAGCGGCCGTCGCGGCCACCAGGCCGATGGTGACGATCAGATAGGCCACCATCGCCACGACCAGGTCGAGCAGTACGGCCAGCGCACGGCTCGGCAGTTTCGCGGGGCGCAGCTCCAACGCCACCGCCTCGCCCGTCACCAGCTCACTCACGCTTGCCCGTCCTTCCCCTGACCTGCCCCGAGAACCGCCAGTCTGCCAAGCTGAGGGCAACATCGCGCCGCGGTACGACAAGCTGACACGCGGTACGACAGGACGAGGAGCGGCAGAACCGATGGACCTCGACGTCTTCGTGTCCGCGCACGGCGCGGAGTGGGACCGCCTGGACGCCCTGTTGCGCCGTCGGCGCCGGCTCACCGGAGCCGAGGCCGACGAACTCGTCGCCCTGTACCAACGCACGGCCACCCATCTCTCCCTCATCCAGTCCAGCACACCGGACCCGCAGCTCACCGGGCGCCTCAGCCGACTGGTGGCACGCGCGCGCAACGCCGTGACCGGCACCCGCCGGGCCTCCTGGCGCGATGTCACCCGCTTCCTCACCCAGGGGTTCCCCGCGGCGGTCTACCGCTCGCGCCACTGGTGGGTGCCCACGGCACTCGTGTCCACGGCCGTGGCGGTCCTCCTGGGGTGGTGGATCGGAGCGCACCCGGAGGTCCAGTCCTCGATCGCGGCCCCCGCCGAACTGCGCGGCCTCACCCGCCCCGGCGGCGAGTACGAGACCTACTACTCGAGTCACCCGGCGGCCTCCTTCGCGGCCCAGGTGTGGACGAACAACGCCGAGGCCGCCGCGATGTGCCTGGTCCTGGGCGTCTTCCTGGGGATACCCGTGCTCTGGATCCTCTTCCAGAACATGCTCAACGTGGGTGTGGGCATCGGCCTGATGTCGTCGGCCGGCCGCCTCGACACCTTCCTCGGCCTGATCCTCCCGCACGGCCTCCTGGAACTGACGGCCGTCTTCGTGGCCGCGGGCACGGGCCTGCGCCTGGGCTGGACCCTGATAGATCCGGGCCCGCGCTCCCGCCGCACGGCGCTCGCCGAGGAGGGCCGAGCCGCCCTCGGCATGGCGATCGGCCTGGCACTGGTCCTCTTCGTCTCGGGCGCCATCGAAGGCTTCGTCACCCCCTCGGGCCTGCCCACCTGGGCCCGCATAGGCATAGGCATCGCGGCCGAACTGGCCTTCCTCACGTACGTCTACGTCCTGGGCGGACGTGCGGCACGGGCCGGCGACACCGGTGACGTCGAGGAGTCCGAGCGCAGCGCCACGCTGCCGACGGCCGCGTGATGTGCGACTGCTCCTGTTGACCTGCTAGTCTCCTCTTCGCCCCACAGGAGCCATTGACATGGAGCCGGTGGGGAGGTAGATTCGAACAGTTGCCTAGAACTGGACACGTCCAGTCGGCGGCGGTTAGCATCTGCGAGCTTCTTGTGAACGAGATTCCGAGAAGCACCTCTCCGATTAGTCAGGACCGAGCGGCCGGTAAGGCCGGTCAAAAGCTTCTGATAAAGTCGGAAACGCCGAAAGAGAGCCGCAAGGCATCGAATAGGCTAAAGGCCCCTCCAACGGCCACTGGAAATGAATTCCGACCGGAAACGGAACGGAAAACGGATCTGGTAAAGTGGGACTCGCCGGAAAGGGAAACGCGAAAGCGGAAACCTGGAAAGCACCGAGGAAATCGGATACGGAAACGGTCTGATAGAGTCGGAAACGCAAGACCGAAGGGAAGCGCCCGGAGGAAAGCCCGAGAGGGTGAGTACAAAG
>NZ_JBHWEL010000110.1:0-23417 GCF_042734135.1 Streptomyces sp. NPDC059668
GCACGTTCCTGGTCCAGCACTGGCTGGGCGCGGAGGGCATGCCGCGTCGTTACGCGGACTACCTCGCGGCCGACGGCTTCACCGCCCTCAACACGATTTCGACCATCGCCTCGTTCCTGCTCGGCCTGTCGATGCTGCCGTTCCTCTACAACGTGTGGAAGACCGCCAAGTACGGCAAGAAGGTGGAGGTCGACGACCCGTGGGGTTACGGCCGTTCGCTGGAGTGGGCCACCTCCTGCCCGCCGCCGCGCCACAACTTCCTCACCCTGCCGCGGATCCGCAGCGAATCCCCGGCGTTCGACCTGCACCACCCCGACATCGCGATGACGGAGGACCGCAGTCACGGCGGGGGAGGCCCGCTCCTGACCGAACGAGGACCCAGGTGAGCGGTCTGCTGCGGCCCGGCCCCGACGGCGAACTGGGCAACGAGGTGGACGGCTACCTGCTCTGGCACGCCAGGGTCACGGAGGCCGAGCAGCGTGCGCGTGAGTTCGTCGAGGCCATGGACTGGCTCACCACGTCACAGCAGGCGGAGATCGAGCGGTGCCATGTCGCCGACGGCCTGAAACATGCGCGCAAGGACATCGAACGGATCGCGGCCCGATGCCTCGAACTCCGTGCCGAGTACGAGCACCGATACCGAATGCTGCGGAGGCGGTGTGTGGGGCTGGCCCTGACCGCCTGCGCGGCGTCCACCGCAGTTGCGGCCCTGTCGCGATTTCTGTGACCCTCGACCGCCCGCGGTCGGCCCGGACCCGGCCGCGTGCGGTCCACCACTCGTACGGCGCCGCCGCGCCGTCGTACGCGTACCGCTCCCCCGCCGACGCCGCGCGGCCCGTCCCGGCCACCGGCGCCACCCGCGGAACAGCGCCCGGGACTTCGGCGCGAACACCGTGACCGACGAGTGCTCCGGCGCGCGGCACTGGCCCTCGGCCGCGGGGGACGGTGCGGGCGGTCAGGGGTCGAGGAGGCAGTGCGCGGCCAGGGCTAAGGACAGCTCCACGACGTCGGACGGCCGGCTCAGCGAGCGGCCGGTGAGCTGCTCGCAACGGCGCAGCCGGTTCAGGACCGTGTTGCGGTGGCAGTAGAGCCGGCCGGCCGCCCGCTGGGCGGAACCGTCGCAGGCGAGCCAGGCCGTGAGGGTCTCCAGCATGATGTCCCGGTCGGACGGGTCCAGCCGCAACAGCGGCCCGAGGACCCGCTCGGCGAGCGCCGCCCCGAGGACCGGGGCGGAGACGACGAGCGCGGCGGGCAGGTGCTCCTCCAGGACGACCGTTCCCCCGGACCGCGGGCAGGCCCGCAGCGCCGTGTCCGCCAGGCGCCGGGCGTCACCGATCGTCGCGAGACCCTCCACCACCGGACTCACCCCGATCCGGGCCCCCGGCGGCGCGGTCAGCCGACGGGCGATCTCCCCGGCGTCCACGTCGAGCCCGTACGACCGGGGGCGCTCCCCTTCTCCGCCGCTCTCGTCGCTGGGAGCGCCCCCGGCCGCCGCCACGGGTCCGGGGCCGGTGTCGACGAGACCGCTCTCGTGACTGTGGCCGGGTTCGACTTCGTCGTGCGGGTGGCCGGCGAGCAGGACGATGCCGTAGCTTCCGCCGCCGTCGCGGTCGCGGTACCAGAGGACCCGCAGGCCGGACAGGTGCACCTGCCCCCACGCGTCCGCGAACGTCCGACCGGCGGGCAGGCGGGCCAGCACGACCGCGTACCGCCCCTGCTCGGGAAGGCCCAGGGCGGCGGCGGTGGCCGGCAGGTCGGCGATCCGCGCGGTCCCGTCGAGCAGCGCGGCCGTCATCAGACGCAGCCGGTTCTCCCGGCGCCACATCAGCTCGCGTTCCGTCTGACGGTAGGCCTCGGCCACGACGGCGCAGTGCTCGTCGACGAAGTTCCACACGTCGGCGGCGACGTGGACGAGCAGGCGCGCGTCGGAGGGCTGACGGCGCGTCGTCTCGTCGACCAGTTCCTGCCACACCATGCCGCCGCCCAGCCGGAACGCGCGCAGCAGGGCGTCCAGCGGGAGCCCGCGATCGGCCCGGGCCCTGCCGATGGCCCAGGAGCAGCGACGGGCGGCCTCGCGCAGTTCACCGGGCCGGATCAGCGATTCGACGTTGAGCCGCAGTGAACGCCGTACCTCGTCGCGCACGCTCTCCGCGTCGGCCTCCATGGCCGTGCGGTAGGCGGGCTCACGCTCCCGCAGCAACGTCATCAGACGCTCGGTGAGCTCGGGCAGCCCCGCCATCAGCGCACGGGCGGACCGGTGCAGTACCGCGAGGGCCTCCGCGTCGGCGGAAGGACGGGGGGCCGGTGCCGGGGTCCGGGATCTCGGCAGGGCTCGGCCGTGGGCGGGTACGAGGTGCTGCATCGCTGTCCTCCACCGGGGTCGGCTCGGCCCGGCCGGCCCGGCCGGCCGTCGCGCGGCCGCACGGGTGCTCCGGATCCGGACCTCCTGATCCCGCAGGATGACATACCGCCTGGTCGGTACCTAGGGGTGTGCGGTGGTCTTCTCGGCACGGTCCAGCCAGCGGGACAGTTCGACACGGGAGCGGACCCCCAGCGCGGAGAAGACATTCCGCAGGTGATGGTCCACGGTGCGGGTACTCACGGACAGACGCAACGCCACTTCGCGATTGGTGGCGCCTTCGGCCACGCAGCGGGCGATCCGCAGCTGTTGGGGCGTCAGAAGTGCCAATGGGCCTGTGGGTTCGCCCTGACCCGCGTCTCCCGTCGCCCGTAGCTCGGCCCTGGTCTGTTCGGCCCAGCCGAGCGCTCCGCCCCGCTCGAACGACACCAGCGCGTCCCGCAGACGCGCCCGCGCCTCCCCCGGTCTGCGCTGCCGTCGCAGCCAGGCTCCGTAAAGGAGTTGGGTGCGCCCGCGTTCGAAGTCCCCGGTGAGCTGGTCATGGTGGGCGAGGGCGGCGCTGAACAGCGGCTCGCACTCGCCGGGGTCGGTCAACAACGCACGGCAGCGGGCCAGTTGGGCGGGGGCCTGCGGATCCGCGCCCTGCGCCGCCCAGTGGGCGAACTCCGTGACCGCCGAACGGGCCGCGTCCGCCTGCCCGGTGCGGGCCGCCGCCTCCACGAAGCAGGGTACGGCGAGCATCCGCACCGCGAAGTGGCCGCGGCGTGGGCCCGCGCCGACCAGCGGGCCGAGCCGTGCGGCGGCCTCGGGGAGTCTGCCCCGGGCCAGGTCCGCGCGCGCCCTGGCCCACTGGGACAGCGTGGCCGCCTGGGCGAGACCGTGGGGCGCGGCGACGCACTCGGCGGCGGACGCGTGCTCCGCGACGGCCTCCTGGCACCCTTCCACGGACGCAACCAGCGCCAGGATCGCGTGGTGGTGCGCCGCGAGGTTGCGCTGACCGGTGCCGAGAGCGGTGCGCAGGCCGTCCTCGGCGTGTGCCCGCGCCCGGGCATGACGGCCCGCTCGCAGTTCCCCGTACGCGAGGCGTTCCAGCGCCTGGGCGACCAGGATGCGCGGGCCGCGGGCCCTGGCGACGGCGAGCGCACGGGAGTTGGCCCGGCAGGCGGCGGGAAGGTCACCGGCGACGAGCGCCGCTCCCCCGGCCCTCAGGAGTGCCTCGGGGCCGTCGGGGGTTCCGGACGTCCCCGCCCCGGCGACCGCCTCCCGAAGCCGGTGCCGTCCCGTGTCCAGTCGGCCGCGCATGACCGCGGACATCCCCGCCCGGAACGCCGCGAGCCTCAGGTCGGGTTCCCACTGCCCCGGAACGCGGTCCAGTGCCTCCCGGCACGCCGCCGCGTCGCCCGTCGCCCAGGCCGCCTCCATGGCGGCGAGCCCCGCGGCGAGGGCCCGGGGTCCGTCGGACGGACCCAGCAACTCGGCGGCGAGGAGCAGCACTTCGCGGGCATCGGCGGCCGGGCCGTCCTGGAGGGCGAGCTGTCCGATCACCAGTTGGGCCGCACCGCGCACGGCGTCCGGCGCGCCTTCGTGCCCGGCCTGCGCGAGCAACTCCCGCGCCCGCTCCGGCAGTCCCGCCAGCCTGGCCCGGTCGGCGGCGTCGATCAGCCGGACGGCGAGCGGGCCCGCGTCGGTGGCGAGCCTGGCAGTCGCCCGCTCGTCGGCCGGTTCCCGACCGTTGTCGTACGACGGACCCGGCCCTCCGTCGAGGTCGTATACGGCCGCCGCTTCACCTCGGTCGTCCAGGGCCTCCTGACGATCCGGATGACTCGGACCCTGCGAGCGAGGGGCGACCGGCCCGGGGGCGGTGTCCTCGGCGCGAAGGGACGACACCGCATCGGTGGTGGGC
This sequence comes from Streptomyces sp. NPDC059668, assembly GCF_042734135.1. NCBI lineage: Bacteria > Bacillati > Actinomycetota > Actinomycetes > Kitasatosporales > Streptomycetaceae > Streptomyces > Streptomyces sp. NPDC059668. The sequence goes on from NZ_JBHWEL010000110.1 coordinate 4,263, forward strand.
CCGGAAGGCGTGATCCCCGGCCCGGAGAGGGGCGCCGAGGTGTGCCCGGGAGAGGGCGCCGGCCCCGGCTCGCCGCTGCGGTCCGGTTCGTTCGCCGTCCCGTGGAAGGCCGTCGGTACTGAGCTCCGGCCTGCCGCCCGGAGTGGACTTCCCGCAGTCGCGTTTCCCGTCACGACCGTCACGTTACTTCCGCGTAAACGAAGGCGGAAGCCCGGCGCCCATCTGCCTCCCCCCTCGCAGAAACACCCTGTGACCAGGGCGTACGCGGTCGCGGCGGGGTGCCGGATGGGCCGGCTCCCAGACCCGGCACGCAAGCCTTGTGAGCCCGCACAAGGAGCGCCGGCGGGCCGCCCGCACGGGTGACGGCCACCGGATACCCGTTCCGGCGGCCGTCACCCGCTCACTCGGTCGTGCGGTGCGGGACGGGGTCAGGAGGTGTGCGGGCAGTTCCCGCGGTACTCGGCGATCGTCAGTGACGCCTGCGGCAGCGGGCACAGGAACTGCTCGTAGCGGGTGTCGTTGTCGATGAACCGCTTCAGCCACGAAATGCTGTACTTCGCGATCGTCGTGTTGGAGCTGTTGGGGGTGAAGTGGGTGGCGCCCCTCAGCTCCAGGTACGCCTTGTCGAGCGTGCTGGGCAGACTCCGGTAGAAGGGCTCGGAGTGCGTGGCCACCGGTGCGATCGTGTCCCCGTCCGCGCCCACGATGAGCGTCGGCGTCTGGATCTCCGGCCAGGTGGTGTCAAGGTTCCAGCCGGTGAGCGGGATGGCGGCCTGGAGCGAGGGACGGCTCTTCGCCGCCTCCAGCGTGCCGCCGCCGCCCATCGAGTGGCCCATGACGCCGAGCCGGGTGCTGTCGATCCTGGTGCGCACGGAACTGCGTTGGGTCAGATAGTCGAGCGCGGCGAGCAACTGCCGCCCACGGCTGTCCGGTTGGTCCAGGGTGGTGAGGGTGTCGATGGTGAACACGACGAAGCCCTGGGAGGCGAGCCGGGGCCCGAGCCACGCGATGGACGACTGGTACGCGGTGTATCCGGGCGAGATGACGACCGCGCCGAAGGTGCCGTCGCTGGTCGAGGTCGGGTAGTAGACGGTGCCGCCGCCGAAGCCGGTCACCGAGAGCGAGGAGACGGTGGTCTGGGACACGGCGTACGACCCGCGGGCCGCCTCGATGCTGGCAGTCGTGGGGGCCGGGCCACGCTCGTACGGGTTCGCGGCGGCCTGCGTCGAGACGGCCGGGGCTCCGACCGCCTGCGCTCCGGTGGCCTGCGCGGCGACCAGGCCGCCCGCGGCGAGGAGCGCCGCGAGGCCGGCCCGCGCCAGACGGCTCGTGAGCCGGTGCGGGCGGCGCGCGGACGGGTCGGGGCCGGCGGGTGCGGCGGGGAATGCTCGGTTGGGCTGCTGCACGGTGGGGGCGTCCTCTCGGTGAGGGGCGACGGACCCACGCCGCGCTCGCGGCGCAGCCGGGGCGTGGGTGTCGGAAGGCGCACGCTGCGAAGCGGCGGGGTCCGTCTCGGTGGTTGCGGTGGCCACTGTCCGGGCAGCCCCCGGCTCCGCACATCGGCAGAATCACCGGCGTCGGCGCACCGCAGACCCGGCCCCTCCCCTGCCCCTGCCCTCGTCGCGGTGCGCTCCCGTGTCCTCCGGAATCAGCGCGCCGGACGGTCACACCTGGCCACAACCCTCAGGATGTGCCGCCGCCGGGTCAGTCGGGTTCGGGATAGGTGATGACGAGCATCGTGACCCCTTCCGCCGAGGTCCAGGGCCCGTGGGGCATGCCGGGTGGCCGGCATGCGTACATGCCGGCCGTGAAGGACGTGCCGAGTGTGAGGTCGTGCAGGGCCCCTTCCAGGAGATGGACCTCCTCCCAGAAGTCGTGCCGGGACACGCCCTGGACGGAGGTGTCCGTGCCCGGCGCCCAGCGTACGAGCGCGGTGCGGGCGCCGGTGGCGGCATCCTCGGCCAGGACCTGTTCCTGGATCCCGGGTGCGGCACCCGCGGGTGTGTTCCAGGGGCCGTCGGGCCGGTGGAACTCCAGCTCGGGCTTGCTCATCGCCACACCTCCGGGTACCGGCCTACCTCGATGGATGCCTCACCCGTCGGAACACCGGGGTCGGCCTCGTCAGCGATGTGGGAAGGCCACTTCTCCATCGGCCTCCCTTTCAGCGCCGGGTTCTTCTCCGGGGCGGGGCCGGCGGTGGGCCGGCGCGGTGCGATGTGCACGGAGGGCTGCCTCCTTGTCGGTTCGGTGGACGTATGAAAGCGGCCACCGGCCCGCTGGGGCAAGGCGTGGCCGGTAAAGGTCTGGAGCGGGCGGCCGACCGGGCGAGGCCACCGGCCTGTCGCCGCGCGCCAGGGTGCCTTCTTCGGTTGCTCACGGAGGGTCAGTTCAGCAGCGAGTGGGGCCGCGTGCCCAGGATCGCCTCGGCCTCCGCACTGATCGCCCGGACCACCTCGGCGGCGGGGCGGACGGCATCGACGAAGGCCGCCGACTGACCGTAGAGGATCGCGCTGGTGTCCGGATCCGGTGTCGCCTCGAGGGGGCTGACGTCCTCCGGGGGCTCGAACTCGCCCTTGTGGTTCCGCAGTGTCGCCTCACGCTCTGCCCACTCGTCGGTGAACCGGTTGCGGCGGACGCGCTGGCCGATGGTCGCCGGCCACGGCAGGTCCGACACGATGTCGTAAGCCCGCGTCCACACCGTGTCCCCGCCATCGCTCTCGACGATCAGTCGCTTGTGGACATCGTGGACCTCGACCGCTTCGGGCGTGGCGAGGAACGCCGTGCCCAGCCAGGCGCCGTCCGCACCGGCGGTGAGGACCGCCGCGAGGGTCCGACCGTCGCCGATGCCCCCCGCGGCCAGCACGGGGACGTCGGGGTACCGCCTCACGATCTCGGCCAGGAAGGGCAACAGGCCCATCGTCCCGGTGTGACCACCGGCCTCCATGCCCTGCGCCACGAGGACGTCGGCCCCCGCGGCGACCGCCATCTCCGCGTCGTCGTAGTTCTGGACCTGGCACATCACCCGGGCGCCCGCGTCCTGGGCGCGCGCGACCCACGGCTGGGGATCGGCGAACGACAGCGCGATGACCTCCGCCCGTCCCTCGAGCGCGGCCTCGAAGTGCGGCTCGGTGAACGGGAGGAACGGCGTGATGAAGCCGACTCCGAACGGACGGTCCGTCGTGGCACGGATGGTCGCGATCTCCGCACGGATCCAGTCGGGCCCTTTCCAGGGATGCGTCCCCCCGAACGTGCCGAGCCCGCCGGCCGCGGAAACCGCGGCAGCGAGCGTCCCGCCACTGTGCAGACCCATGGGGGCGGACATCAACGGGTGGGCGATACCGAACATGTCGGTGAATCTCGTGTGCAACATGGGTCGACGCTAACGAAATCCGCGAACGCGACCCACCAGCGACGCGGTGGGCGACCCGCCGTGTCCCAGGTTCGACCGTGCGAGTCGTGGGAACAGCCCTGCCGGACCTCGACTCCTCCCGTTCACCGTCAGCCCTCCGGGAGAACAGCGTCCGGTCGTGACGCGGCTGGTGCTTTGAGTCTTGGACAGACGCTCGATCTTCGTTTGTCATCTCCCGTCCGCCCAGCTCCGACCGCTCCTGACTAGCGTCGTCCGTGTTTGAACCATCGACCCGGGAAGAGCTCCTATGTCCAATATCGATGACAACCCGTCACAAACGCCGACCGAGCGGAGTCGGCGAGGTTTTCTGCGTAACGCGGCACTGGCCGGTGCGGGAGCGGCAGCCGTAGGAGTCGGCGCACCCGTGGTCGGCGGGACGCCCGCGTTCGCCGCCGACGCCGCCAAGAGCGGCCGGACGGGCACCTGGAGACCGGATCAGACCGCGCTCCAGTTCACCCTCGCGGTCATGCCGGACACCCAGTTCCTCTACTGGGGCAGCCAGGACAGCGTCAACCGGACGCCGCAGGAGGAATCCTTCCGCTACATCATCGACAACAGCGGGAGCGGCACCGACAACATCGTGTTCATGACGCATCTCGGCGACCTGACGCAGGACGCCGACCCGTCGTCGTTCCAGCAGGTCGACAAGGCGTTCGCCCTGCTCGACTCGCACGGTGCCGCGTACAGCGTGCTGGCCGGCAACCACGACGTGAGCGGCGACGACAGCCGCGGCGACACGCCGTACCTGCAGACCATGGGTCCGCACCGCTTCAAGCACGCGAGGACGTTCGCCGGCGCGGACCCGACCGGCTACAACACCGCGCACATCTTCCACGCCGCGGGCCGCTCGTGGCTGGTGCTGGCCCTGGACTGGCGGACCACCGACCAGGGCTTCGCGTGGGCCAACGACGTCATCAAGGCCCACCCGAAGATGCCGGTGATCCTCACGTCGCACGACATCGTCGCCTCGCCGTACGATGACAACGTTTTCCCTTACGAGTCCGGCGACCCGGAGGACAACGCCGTACTCTCCGGCTACGGGCAGACGGTCTGGGACAAACTGATCAACGACAACGACCAGATCTTCCTGACCCTCAACGGCCACTACTGGCCGCCCGGGCGTACGACCAGGAAGAACGCCGCCGGCCACGACGTGTCCATGCACATCACGAACTACCAGAACCGGTACTTCGGCGGTGGCGGCATGATCCGGCTGTACCACTTCGACCTGGCCCGCAACACGATCGACGTCGAGACGATCAACCCGTGGATCCTGGCTCAGGACCCGGAGTCCCGCAACGAGCTCGCGGCCGAACACGCGCGCATCACCGGCCCGGTCGACAACTTCTCCATAGCGATCGACTTCGAGAAGCGGTTCTCGGGCTTCATCCCGGTTCCGGTCCGGCCCGCGCGACCGGCCGCCCGGGAACTGGTGAAGGGTACGCAGGCGTACTGGCGCTTCGACGGTCAGGGTGCGCCCGGCACCTCGCTGGCCGCGGGCCAGAAGATCCACGACCTTTCCGGCAAGGGCAACGACCTGACGGTGGTGACCGTGCCCGGCACCGCCTCCGACGCGCTGACCTGGTCCGCCGACCACCACCCCGACCAGCCCGGGCACGCCAGCCTGAAGTTCGTCGGCGGAAGGAACCCGGTCCACGGCTCGTACCTGACCACCGGGCCGAAGGCGCCGCTGAACGCCGAGACGTTCACCTCCGGGTACACGATCGAGACGTTCGTGATGATGCCGCTGGACTGGGACGCGGGGAGGAACGGCAACGCGTCGGTTCTCAGCCGCCGGGGTTCCGCCGGGGCGGCCGGCAAGCACGGCAAGAACACCGACCCGAACGAGCCGCTGGCCCAGTTCGCCATCACGAACAACGGCCGCGAGGCGCAGTTCAACCACTACCCCCTCAACGACACCTACCCGACGACCAACTGGGGTCACGGCATGGTGGAACTCAAGTGGTGGCACCTGGCGGTGGTCAACGACGGACGTCTCACGAAGCTGTACGTCGAGGGCGCTCCGGTGCTCGACAACCCGAACCGGCTGTCGGTCGGCCTCACTTCACTCGGGTTGCCCTGGCTGGTGGGCGGCCACGAGTACGCGGGCGCCGTCGACGTCGTCTTCCACGGCAACGTCGGTGACATCCGCATCGTGAACCGTCCGCTGTCCACGGACGAGTTCCTGACGGCCAAGTAGGCCAGTCCCTCCCGTCTCCGGCCCACACGCCGGAGGCGGGAGACACTCTTCGGTTCGGCCCGCTCAGCCTCTGCCAGCGTTACGCCCAGGGGGTGGCTACGAGCCAACCGGTGTCGTCGTTGGTGCGGCACGGTGCGTGGCTCGCAACGATGTCCGCGAGCCGGGTACGAGCCCGCTCGCGCCCGAGCTGTGTCCGACCGAGGTGATGTCGGCCTGGACGGCGTTCCCGGTGGCGTCCGACGGGTAGCCCGAAGTCAGGACACTGGGGCGGCCGCTTCCCTGCGGGTCCGGCAGGACGGCGTCAGTCGCCCCGCGGTGTCGGCCAGGCCCGGCGGCCCTCGAGGTCGAGCACCAGTGCCGCGATGTTCCAGGCGTCGTCGTCACCGCGGTGGTGACGTCCCTCCAGTGGCAGGCCGACCACCCGCAGGGCCTCGGCCATCCCCGGTCGCCTGCGCAGCCGGTGCACCTCGGTGAAGAGCGTCTTGACGTTCGTGTGCCTCGCCCCGAAGGGGTAGACGGCGCCGGTGGCACGACACTGCCGGACGAACTGGTGACGGTCGTAGTCGCCCCAGCTCGCCCATGCGCGTATACCCGCCCGGTGTTGGCTCGCCAGGGTCCGGCAGGCATCGGCGAAGCCCACACCCCGCTCGACCTCGGCCTGGGTCAGTCCCGTCAGCTCCGTGCAGAAGTCGCTCACCACGGACCGGGCGGGACGTACCAGCAGGCGATGCCGGCCGACCCGCTCACCGGCGCGGAGATCGACGACGGTCAGCCCGATCTCGATGATCTCGCTGACCGCTCCGGGCGGCGGTTGCCCTGGCCAGCAGGTCGCTTCGACATCGATGACATTGAGCAGGCCGTCGAGCGGGCCTTCGGCACCGTCCATGCGCCGAGGGTATGCGGACGCCCGCAGGGCGGTCACCCGGATTTTCTCCGCCTCTCCGCGTGCGGGTCCGAACTTTTTCGTATGTGCCGTGAACTTTGTCGCCGTGGGGCGCATCGAACATGTGTAGAGGGCAAGAAGATGGCTCGCGGCCGCTGACGGCGGTCGTGCTGCCGGGACCCGAATGGAGTGTGATCGTGATGAACGCTTACCGGAACACCGACCAGACCGCCGCCCGTCCAGTGGCCGGTGCTCGCGGCAGCCGCCGGATCAGCCGTGTGGTGCTCGCGGGGGCGGCCGTCGCGGGGCTGGGCCTCGCGGGCACGGCCGCCGCGCAGGCCGCGCCCGGCAGTGTCGCGAAGGCCACGCCGACTTGTTCCGCCGCCGCCCTGAAGGCGACTTTCGGGAAGGAACTGGCCGGCGGGATGAACCACCAGGGTGTGGTCATAAACCTCCGCAACCTCAGTGGCAGGACGTGCGCACTGCGCGGCTTCCCCGGGCTGGGCCTGGAGAATTCCGCCCACAAGACGCTCGCCTCCCACACCACCTGGGGTGACACCTGGTACGCCGCCAGCCCTGCCAAGAAGACCCTCGCCCTCAAGGACGGCGAGAGCGCCGAGGCGGTCATCTCCTGGAGCCACGCCAACACCGGCACTGCCGGCGCGGTGCACGCCTCATATCTCGAGGTCACCCCGCCCGCCTCCACCCAGCACAAGACGCTGGCCTTCCCCCAGTGGGTCGACAACGGTGAGCTCAAGGTCACCGTACTGGCCAGGCACATCGCCGTGAACGAGTAGCCGTGAACGATTAGCCGCTCTCCCTTGGCTCCCGTTCTTGCGCCGCTCACGGGCTTCGGCTCGGCTGCCGCAGCCCGCGGGCCCGGACCGATCGGTTCGGGCCCGCGGGCTGTTCCGGGCACGGTCGCGGCACGACGTCGGACCTCGGGCGCGCGAACGTGCGGCCGAACTCGGTCCCGCCCAGCCCTGCTTGCCGGGATCGCCCGCTCCTGTCTGCCGGCGCCGCCACGTACACGTTGTGATGACCGTGACGGCCGTATCAAGTTGCCTAGTGCCGACGGGCCTTGCGGCGGCCGGCCGTGACGAAGGCGGTGCCCGCTCCGGCTGCGACGAGGGCGGCGAGGCCGATCAGCGGGGTCGAGCTGTCGGTGCCGGTCGTGGCCAGCGCCCCTGTGTTGTCGGGGGCGGGGGTCTGGCCGGGTGTGGGAGCACCCGAGGTGCTCGGGCCGGCCGTGGCGTGGTGGCTGGGGGTGGGCGAAGCGGTCGGGGTGGAAGAGGCGGTCTGGGTGGAAGTGGGGTCCGCCTGCGAGACGTTGACGACCTGGGTGAAGTTGCTGTCCTCGGGGGCGTCGACGTAACTCGCGTCCGCGTCGGGTATCGCGTAGGCCGCGCTGGCGGCTTCTCCGTCGGCCGTCGCGGTGAACGTCACGGAGAAGTGTCCGTCGGCCCCGGTGGTGGTCGTGCCTTCGAAGGAGGTCGTGGAACCGGGCTTCGCCGGCTGGTAGGTCACTCTCACCTTGCCACCCTTGAACGGCTTCCACGTCCCGCCGTCCTTGCGCTCCCAATACCCCTCGGCGGTGACCTTGCGGGAATCACCGGTCTTCGGGCCGACCTTGTAGTCCCCCCGGAATCGGGTGGGGCTCGCCGTGCACGTCACCGAGGCGTCCGCGTGGGCGCCCCAGGAACCGTAGACGGCGGGGTCGAGCCGTCGCATCGCGTACACGTGCACCGTATAGACGCTGTTCTTGTAGAGGGGATCCGGGATGCGCTGGTCGATCACCGCGTTCGCGAGCCTGAAGTGGCCCTGTGCGTCGGTGGTCACCGTGCCCAGCCTGTCGAAGACGTCGGTTCTCGGCGCCGTAGGGTCCGGATCGTCGGGTTGGTAGACACCCCATTCGACCAGATCCACGGTCTGCCCGGGCGCCGGCGGACGGGGGCCCGGTCTGTCGCCGTCGATCGCGAGCGTGCCGCTCACGGTGACCGTGCGATGGTCGTAATCAGCTGTCGCGGGAACGACCTTGAGGTCCTGGACCACGTATCCGGGGTCGTCCTTCGGGGGGTGTGCTTCCGGCGACGCGGCTTGCGCGGTCCCGGCCGGCAGGCTCATCAGCAGGGCGAGAAGCGTGAGGGCAATGACCCGTGAATCGGCGCGGCGGGTGAATGACACCAGCGTGGGCATGGACGTCCTTTCGTCAATGCCCAGTTGGACCGTCCGCGAGGCCGCCCAGTTGTACGCCGTCGCCCCACTCCGCGGGGCTGCCGACCGCTCGGCCGCCGGCCGCCGGGTCGGCACTGGAACCTTCACTCCGCGTACACCGGGTGTCTCGGTGCACTCGACCTTGCGGTCGCCTTCGGTCGGCCTGCACGACAGGTCGGCGTGGAAAGCGTCGGCCGGTTCGGCGACACCAACTCTCCGCCCCGTCCGCTCACTTGGTGGAAAGATCACCTCGTGCCTTTGCTGCCCGCCATGGAGTGAGAGGACGAGAGACGTGGATGTGTACGAAGCCGTCGACAGTCGCCGGGCCGTTCGGGCGTTCAGCGATCAGCCGGTACCCAAAGAGGTACTCGAACGGGTGCTGACCGCGGCAACACGGGCTCCGTCGAGCGGGAACCTCCAGCCGTGGCATGTGTACGTCGTGACCGGCGAGCCCTTGGCCGAACTGAAGAGACGCGCGACGGCCAGGGCGCTGGCGGGAGACCCGGGTGATGAGCGGGAGTATCCGATGTACCCGGACGAACTCGGCTCACCGTATCTGGACCGCTTTACCGCCGCGGCCTCCCAGCGGTACGGAGCACTGGGGATCATACGCGACGACCCCGACAGGCCCACGAAGATCGCCGCCTTGAACTCGGAGGCGTTCGGTGCGCCCGTCGTACTGTTCTGCTACCTCGACCGCACGATGGGGCCCGGGCAGTGGGCGGACGCGGGAATGTACCTGCAGACGGTCATGCTGCTGCTGAGGGCTGAAGGGTTGCACAGCTGCCCCCAGGTGATGTGGACGCTGTATCGCAGCACCGTCAGCCGGACCGTCGCTGCCGATGACGGGCTCGTACTGCTCTGTGGTGTCGCGGTGGGATTCGAGAAGGAAGGCGTGCCCCGGCTGCGTACCGGGCGGGCGGCCATGACGGAAACCGTGAGCTTCGTCGGAGTGTGACCCGCTGACCAGCCATCAGAACCCGGCGATGGCACGGCCCGACGAGGCCGGGTGGTGTCGTCGCAGACCGACAGGCGGTGCCACCGCTCAGGCCCTGGTCCACTTCTTGGGGTCGTTCCGTGCGGCGTGGTTCGATCCGTGCGGCCGCCCTGATGCCGCACGAAGCAGCCTGGCCCGCTGTACGAGGGAGGTGGCGGCCCCCTCCCACTCGGGCCGGGCGAAAGTGAACCCTGCCGCGCACAGCCGGCCCGGCACCACCCGACGGCTCTTGAGCAGCAGTTCCGTGTCCGAGCGCAGCGCGAACGCCCCCAACTCGGCCATCCAGCGCGTCGCCGGCAGCCCCACCGGGACACCCCAGGCCGTACGCAGCGCCCGCATGAAGTCACGGTGCGGAAGAGGACCGGGCGAGGCGAGGTTCACCGGCCCCTCGATGTCGTCCCTGGCGATCAGGAACTCCACCGCTCTCACGAAGTCCTCGTCATGGATCCAGGAGACGTACTGCGCGCCGCCGGCCACCGGACCGCCCAGGCCGAGTCTCGCCAGTCGTGACAGCACGTCGAACACGCCGCCCCGATCCGGGCTCATGACCATCGCCGAGCGCAGCGCCACCTTGCGGGTCGCGGGAGTCGGCGCCTCGGCCTGCGCGCGCTCCCAGTTCTCCGCGATCTCGACGCTGTACGCCCAGTAGTCCGGCACTCCGTCCTCCGAGCCTCCGATCACTCCGGTCGCCTCGTCGTGCGCCGCGTCGAAGCGATGGGCGTAGACCGTGGCCGTACTCATCTGGAGCCAGACGCGTGGTGGCCGCGCGGCGGCGGCGATCGCCTCGCCGACCACCCGCGCCGAATCCACCCGCGAGTCCATCATGGCTTGCAGGTTCTCGGCGGTGTAGCGGCAGGAGACGCTGCGTCCCGCCAGGTTGATCACGACATCGCAGCCGTCGATCGCCGCGGCCCAGCGGCCGAGCGTGGCCCCGTCCCATCCGATGTCGTGCGCCCGCACGGGACGCCGAGTCAGTACGGTGACCTCGTGCCCGGCCGCCGTCAGCGCGCGGTCGAGAACCGCGCCCACCTGTCCGGTTCCGCCTGGCAGCACTACCTTCATCGAACCCCCTCGGCTTCGCTCGACATCAGCGTAGCCCCTCCTTTTGAACGTGTTCAATTTGGCGGGCGTGGTGGTCGGCCGGCCGGCTTCGATCGAGGCCCTGCCGCCGGCCGTCGCGAGGGACTTGGGCTGCCCAGTCGCTCATCTGCCGGGGCAGACGATGTGGCGGATCGCCGAGCGAACAACCTTCCCGGAGCGGAAACCGCACTACGGGACAGGATGGTCCCCGAGGTGCACCGCAGCGTCTGAACCGATACGCCAGCCGGCAAGGCGGCGTGGGCTCACGCCGTGGAGGTTGTCCCGGTCCGGATCGGCACCGGCACCGACCAGCAGCGACAGCACCTCGCCATCACCTCGATACGTGAACACCGCCTGCCACAAAGGCGTATTGCCCTGCTCGTCGGGGGCGTCCACCTCCGCACCGGCCGCCAGGAGGGAGCCGACAGCCGCGGCATCCTGCTCGTCCGCCGCGAAGTGCAGCGGCGTCCACCCCTGGCGGTCCACACGACCCGGGCCCTGAACCTCATCCGTCATGCCCGCCATCATCACGACAACTTGACGAAGAGCACAGGGGCACCCCTCGTCACGCCGTCACGCCGTCACGCCGTCACACGAAGACCGACAGTCGTGGTCCGTACGGGATCACAGGAGGGGGCCGATTCCACCGCTCACGCACACACCGCACCACTGTCTCGGTCAGAAGCCCCTGCGCACGCCCCCGTCGACCGACAGCATCACCCCCGTCAGGTACGACGCGGCGGGTGACATCAGGAAGGCCGCGGTGCGGCCGAACTCGTCCGGGGTTCCGTAGCGGCGCAGGGGGACGGTGGCGCTCGCCTGTGCGCGGGCCGCGCCGGCATCACCGGTTCGCGCTTCGAGTTCGCGCGCCCGGTCGGTTTCGATGTGGGCGGGCACGAGTCCGACGACACGGATGCCTCGTGGACCCAGCTCGTTCGCGAGGCTCTTCGCGTAGCCGGCCAGGCCCGGCCGGAGGGCGTTGGAGATCGCGAGGCCGGGAATCGGTTCGTAGACGGAGCTGGAGAGGACCAGGCCGATGACACCTCCCTCGTCCAACTCCGCGGCGACGGCGCGGGACAGCCGGACCGCCCCGAGGAACACCGACTCGAAGGCGGTGCGCCACTGGTCGTCGTCGATGGTGTCCGACGTTCCCGCGGGCGGTCCGCCGACGCTGATGAGCACCCCGTCCAGCCGGTCGAAGGCGTCGCGGGCCGCGGCGATCAGCCGCTCCGGGGTCTCGGTGTCGGCGTTGTCGGCTACGATCCCGACCGCCCGCCCCTCACCGCCGAGTTCGGCCTCGGCCGCGGCGACCGACTTCTCGTCACGGCCGCTCACGACCACCCTCGCTCCGTTCGCGACAAGTTCGCGCGCGGCTGCCCTGCCCAGCCCGCGGGTACCGCCGGTGACGAGGTACACGCGGTCCTTCAGTCCAACGTCCATGATTGCCTTTCCTGCGTCCGGTCCTGCGGGCCGAACGGCCTACAGCATCGCCTTCTGGGGCTGGGTGGGTACGACGATGACGGTGGTGGTCCCCGCGCTCAGGGCCGCCGTGAACTCCCGTTCCAGGTCGTCGGTGGTCTCCACGTCGACCGCGCGGCAACCGAAGCCGCGGGCCAGGGACGCGATGTCGAGCCCGGGCAGGTCGAGGCCGGGCACGCCCGGGGTCTCCTCCAGCACCGCGAACGACTTGAGGATCGAGTACTCGTGGTTGCGCATGACCACGTAGACGATCGGGAGGTTGTGCTGTGCCGCCGTGTAGACGGCCTGTACGGAGTACTGGAAGGAACCGTCGCCGATCAGGCCGACCACCGGCCGCTCCACGCCCCTGTCCCGGTCGGCGAGCGCGACGCCGACCGCGGCCGGGGTGCCCCAGCCGATACCCCCACTGGCCGTGGCGAAGAAGGATCCGGTCCGGGTGGTGGGGAGCCACTCGATCTGCTGCGCCAGCGTGGAGGTCGACTCGTTGACGATGACCGCCTCCGACGGCCGGACCCGGCTCAGGGCCGCGTAGACCTCGGGCGGGGTGAGCGGGCTGTTCGGGCTCCCCGGCAGTTCACGGGGCCGCGGCATCGGTTCCGGAGCGGTCCGCGCCGAGCCTTCCCCGACCATGTCCAGGAGCAGCTCGATCGCGAGCGCGGGATCGCCCAGGAGGCTGTCGCCCACACGTGCCGCCGCGGCGACCGCCGGATTGCCGGTGATGTGCAGGAGGTGGGCGTCCGGGGGGAGATAGTCACCGGGCACGTAGGGGTAGTAGCGGAACACCTCAGCGCCGATCACGACCACCAGGTCGTGTTCGGTCAGCCGGTCGCTGATGGTCCTCACCGACATGCCGAGCGGGCCGCGGAACTGGGGATGGTCCTCGGGGAACGACGCACGGTCCAGCAGCGGGGCGCCGTACACGGAGGCGCGCAGTTTCTCCGCGAGGGAGACGGCGGCGTCCCAGCCGCCGCCGCGGTCGACCTCCGGTCCGAAGACCAGTGCGGGACGGCTGCTGGCGGAGATGCGGTCGGCGAACGCGCGGAGCCGCTCGGTGTCGGGTGCGACGCGGTGGCTCACCGTCCGCGTCCGGGTGAAACCGGGAAGCGGCTTCTTCCAGTCGTCCATGGGGATCGACAGGTAGACCGGTCCCGTCGGCGGCTGCAGCGCCTCCGCGTAGGCCCGCATGAAGGCTTCGGGGACGTCTTCGGCCCGCGCGGGTTCGTAGGACCACTTCACCCACGGTTTCGGCATCGTGACGGCCTCACGGTTGCCGAGGTAGGGATCCCCGATCACCAGCTCCCGGTGCTGCTGCCCCGACGTGATGATCAGGGGTGTGTTTCCGTGGTGGGCCGCCACCACGCTGCCCATCGCGTTTCCCGTTCCGGCCGATGAGTGCAGGTTGACCAGCGCGGGGCGGCCTGTGACCTGTGCGAAGGCGTCTGCCATCGCGACGACGGACGCCTCCTGCAGCGCGAGGACGTATCTGAAGTCCGCGGGGAACTCCTGCAGGAACGGCTGCTCGGTGGAGCCCGGATTGCCGAAGACCGTGGTGAGTTCGAGGGTGCGCAGCAGGTCGTAGGTCACGCTGTGAACGGTGGGGTGATCGGTCATGGTCACGGTCGGCTTCCTGGTCGGGGTCGGTGCTTCCTTGCCGGGGTGGGTGATTGCCCTCTTGCCGGGGTGGGTGCTCTCGTGCCGGGGCGGGTGCTTCCTTGCTCGCGTCGGGCTTCCGGTCGGCGGGTGGCCGGGGACGGCGGATCGCGGCTGTCCGGGCGACGGGGTGGCGAGGGAGCGGGGATCCGCCCCCGTCGGCCGGCGGGTGTCAGGTGAGACGGTGGAGGGAGTCGGAGGTGGTGAGGCCGGCGAGGGTGGGGCAGCCGTCGACGGCCATGATCAGGTCGGCTCGGGCCGGCAGGGCCCGCGGGACGTGGACGAGGCCCGCTTCGCCTCCGCGGGCGAGCCCGGACGCGTACGGGCGGCCGACGGTGGTGGCACCCAGGGCGACGCCCTCGACGACCATCGGGAAACGCGGGAAACGCGGCATCACCCCGCACAGCCCGGCGGGGTGGATCTCGTCCTGACAGTCGGCGGAAGCCATGCTCCGACCCTTTCTCCACGCCCGCCGCGTACGGGCTCGTGAAGTCCACCATGGGATGATGGGTGACAAAAGCCGTCAAACGCAGGATTCTGTCTCGCGAGGCGTGGAAATGCACGATGCCGCTCCGCCACTTCTGACAGAGGACGAGCTGGCGCTGATCAACGGCCTGCAACTACGGCCGCGGGCCACCTGGGCCGACCTCGGGCGCGCGCTGGAGGTCGACCCGGTCACCGTCGCCCGCCGCTTCTGCCGCCTGTCCGAGCAAGGGGCCGCCTGGGTGGCCTTCTCACCCGGACCGCGTCTGTTCGAGCAGATCTGCGTGGCCTTCGTCGTGATCGACTGTGTCCCGGGCGCCACCGCCCAGGTCGCCCGGACGCTGAGCGGCCACCCCCACATGCTCACGATCGAGCGAGCGGCCGCCGGCCACGACATCCTCTCCGTCGTCGCCACCCGCGACCTGCCGGCCCTCTCCCGCTACACCCTCGACCTGCTCCCGTGCCTTCCCGGCATCACCAGCGTGCGGGCCCGGATCGTCACCCACATGTTCACCGAAGGGGGCCGGTGGCGCATCGCCGCCCTGGCTCCCGGCCAGCGCGCCCGGCTGGCCGACCAGCCCTCGACGCGGACCCCCGTCGCTCCCGGCGAGATCACCTCCCTCGACCGGGCCCTCGTCATCCGACTCGCCCACGACGGGCGCGCCCCGTACCAGACCCTGGCCGACGATCTCGGTGTCAGCCTCTCCACCGCCAAACGCCGCCTCGAACGGCTCACCCGGCGCGGACTCCTGCGGTTCCGCTGCGACTTCGCCCGCCCCCTCGGCGGCTGGCCCGTCTCGGTCACCCTCTGGGCCAGAGTCCCACCCGCCGGCCTCCCCGAGATCGGCCACGCCCTCATCCAGTTGCCCGAGACCCGCAACTGCGCCGCCGTCAGCGGACCGCACAATCTCGTCCTCCAGGCGAGCCTGCACTCCGTCACCGACGCCCTGCGCCTGGAGACCCAGCTCGCCACGGCCCACCCGGACCTCGACATCGTCGACCGCGTCATCACCCTGCGCCAGGACAAGCTGCTCGGACATCTCCTGGACCCCCATGGCCGCTCCGTCGGTGTCGTCCCGCCCGACCTCTGGGCGGAACCGGCGGGGTGACACCCCCGCCACCACCGGTCCGGCCGGTCCGGCCGGTCGCGGACAGCGGGCGAGCTCCCTTCCAGGGGACCTCACGGAGCATCGCCACATCGATGTCAATAACCAGATAGTTACTTGCTAGGGTGATCCTTATGCCACGGGATTCCAGCGCCACCAAGGCTCGACTGCTCGACGCCGCCTTCACCGAGTTCGCCGCCCACGGCATCGCCGGAGCCCGGGTGGACCGGATCGCCGAGGCCGCCGGGGCGAACAAGCGGCTGATCTACGTCTACTTCGGCAACAAGGAGCAGTTGTTCGACGAGGTGCTGCGCCGCGCGATGACGGCGGGAGCCGAGTCCGTGCCGTTCGACGTCGAGGATCTGCCCGGTTACGCCGGGGCGATCTTCGACCACCTAGTGGCCCGGCCGGAACTCATGCGTCTGCGCATGTGGAAGCTGCTGGAACGTCCCTCCACCACCGGCCTCGAACCCGACGCGTTCCGGCGCAAGACCGCCGACGTGGCCGCCGCCCAGGAGCATGGAGACCTCGCCCCGGAGATGCGGCCGGACGATCTCCTGACCATGGTCCTGGCGGTGGCCCAGGCGTGGTTCTCGGCCGCCGAGGATGTCGACCCCGGGGAGATCAGCCGGTCCTGGTCGCCCGAGCGTCTCGCCCTGCACCGCGCGGCCGTCGTCGAGGCCGCCCGCCGGATCAGCGGACCGAAGCCCGCCGACGGACGGCCATGACGCAGCCGCAGGCACCCACACCCCCACGCTGAGGTGCTGCTCCGGCCCGCGGGACCCCGGAAGTCCGAGGGCCACGCGCCCCTCCACGGCCCTCGGAGGGGCGCGGCCGAGCTCCCCCGACCGCGATCCGATGAACGGTTCGGGAACGGCGGGTAGGGCTTCGACGAAGAAAGGTCATGGGCCGGGTGAGTCGGGCCCGATTACCGCAACCCTTCCTCTTGATGGTCGGTCTGATCAGCGACGCCGTGACGTTCGGCGCTCATTGGCCATCGTCCGGAGGAGATTCCCGTGGTTCGTGCCGCCTGGCCCGCAGAGAGTGCGACGCAGGCGCCGACACCCCCACCGCACGACCCTGGCGGGGGCCGGACAGCGGGTGGATCGGGCGCCGGAACGCCGGCCAGGTCAGCGGCCGGAGCACCGCTTCGCCTCGACATCCAGGGGTTGCGCGCGCTCGCGGTCTCGCTGGTGGTGCTCGCGCACGCCGGCGTCCGCCACGTCGCGGGCGGATACATCGGAGTCGACGTCTTCTTCGTCATATCCGGCTTCCTCATCACCTCGTTGCTCCTGCGCGAGCTGGCACGGGACGGCCGCGTCTCGGTGCGGAAGTTCTACGCGCGCCGGGCGCTGCGGCTGCTGCCCGCGTCGACCGTCGTCGGGCTCGCCACGCTCTGCGGCGCCTGGCTCTACCTTTCGAAGATCCGGTTCGAGGAGTACGTGGGGGACGCGCTCAGCAGCACCTTCTACGTGGTGAACTTGCGGCTGGCGGAGGCGGGCACCGACTACCTCAACGCGGACAGCCCGCCGTCGCCCTTCCAGCACTTCTGGTCGCTGGCGGTCGAGGAGCAGTTCTACCTGGTCTGGCCCCTGCTGCTGTGGGCCGGCTGGAAGCTCGCGCGGCGCCGGACCGGACTGGTGGCGGTGCCGTTCGCGGTGCTGTGCGTCATCTCCTTCGCCCTGAACGTGCGCGCGACGGGCACCTCGGCGTCCTGGGCGTACTTCGGCTCGCACACCCGCTTCTGGGAACTCGGCGTCGGCGCGCTGCTCGCCCTTCTCGTCGGCAGGCTGGAGCGGTTGCCGGCCCGGATCTCCGGACCGATGAGTTGGATCGGCCTGGTCTCGCTGCTGGTCGCGGCGGTCCGGTTCGACGACGACACGCCGTTCCCCGGGTACTACGCCCTCGTGCCGGTGCTAGGCGCCGCGCTGGTGCTGGCGGGCGGATGTTCTCCCGCGCGGTACGGCGCCGGCACGCTGCTCTCGCTCCGGCCCGCCGTGTGGATCGGCGGCCTCTCGTACAGCTGGTATCTCTGGCACTGGCCGGTCATGGTGATCCTGCCGATGGCGCTGGACAGGCGGTCGACCGCTCCGTTCGGGCTGGTCTCGGCGGCGATCGCCCTGCTGCTGGCCTGGGTCACACTGCACGTGGTGGAGAATCCGGTGCGGTTCCACCGGGTGTTCCGCGGTCGTCCGGTACGGGCGCTGGGGCTGGGGGCAGTACTGATGGCGGGCGCCACCGCCGCGGCGCTGGTCGCGACGAGCTTCCCGCCGCCGATAGCCTCGGACGTGGCGGCGCCGGGGCTGCGGAACACGCTCACCGGGGCGGCCGATCCGGGGTCGAGACTGACCGAGTTGCTGGAGGCACCCCATCACAGTCTGCCCAGCAATCTGACGCCCGGACTCACCCGGATCAAGGGGACGTTGTCGCGGATCTACCGGGACGGCTGTCACATCGGCTACCAGAGCACGGCGACTCCGCCGTGTGTCTACGGCGACCGGTCCGCGTCGAAGGTGGTCGTGCTGTTCGGGGACTCGCACGCGGCCCAGTGGTTCCCGGCGCTCGACCGGCTGGCCCGCGAGCGCCACTGGAAACTGGTGTCGATGACCAAGTCGTCGTGCAAGGTCGCCGACGTCACCACCGTCTACCAGGGAATGCCCTACGTGTCCTGCGACGAGTGGCGCTCCAGGCAACTGGCCAGGATCAGGTCCCTGCGCCCCGCTCTGGTGATCACCTCCTCCTCGGACTCGGCCGACCTGGCCCGGCCGTCCGGCGACCCGGGCCGGCAGTGGACCGACGGCTTCGCGCGGACCTACCGGGAACTGGTGAGGAGCGGCGCCCAGGTACTGGCGGTCGTGGACACCCCCTGGCCGAAGGAGGACGCGGTCGACTGCGCGGGGACCCATCCGCTGGACCTGGAACGGTGCGCGTCCGGTGTCGGGGAGGCGGTCAAGGACCCCGGCAAGAAGCGCGAGATCACCGACGCGGCGGCGGCCACCGGCGTCTCGGTGATCGACCCGCTCCCCTGGCTCTGCGGCACCGGCGGCTGCCCCGTGGTGGTGGGTGACACCTTCGTCTACCGCGACGACAGTCATCTCACCGAGTCGTACGCCGAGGCCATCGCACCCGTCCTCGGCCGTGAGTTGACCGCTCTCTACGGCGCGGAGCTGAACCGGCACCCCGGACGGTCCGCGCAGCCGTCGGCCGACCGCTGACGGGTGGTCCATGGACGGGACGAGCCGCTCGTCCGAGCGCCGGGAACTGCCCGGAGGCGTAAAATTTCCAGTGCGGGCTGTCGACGGGTCGGGGCCGAAATCCCCCGCACGCCACGGTAGACGCCCACGGCAGGGCAGTCCTTCGGCAGGCGGCGGCGTCCGCGATTGGAGGCTGAGATGACCGAACCTCCCGACAGGTGGGTCGACCGGCTGAAGGACCTCACCGGCGACTCCTCCGGCAAGAAGGCCGAAGAGTTCGTTCACGACCTCTACACGGCCGCCCAGAACGAACTCGACGCCCAGCGTGCCCAGGCCGAGTACGAGCGCGAGGAATAGCGGTCGGACTAAGGGCTGTCCCGTAATCCCCGGCGGGCGCACGACGACAGCTACGGCACCTCGCCGCGTTGTCGGATCGCCCGAATACACCCAGTATGAGGAC
>NZ_JBHWEL010000111.1:0-16952 GCF_042734135.1 Streptomyces sp. NPDC059668
GGGGGGCCCCCCTCCTCCGGCGGGGCCCCCCACCGGCGTATGTGTCCGCTGTTCTACTTGTTGTCCTCGCTGTCGATGCCCAGGCCCGGAAGGAGACCCGGGAGCAGCGGGGGCAGGGTGACGTCGGGGGCGCCGCCGGCGGGGCTGGACTTGCCGGCGGACGGGGACGAGCTGGTGGTGTCCTTGGGCGGGTCCAGCAGGCCGCCCGTGCTGCCGCCGAGCAGGCCTTCGCCGGTGGTGCCCGAGGCGGACGGCTTCGGCTTGCTGCTGCTGCTGTGGCTGCCGGTGGTGGAGCCGCTGCTGGCGCTGGGTGCCGGTCGGTGCGTGCCGGACGAGCCGGGGGCGTCCGAACTGGCGCCGCGGTGTCGGCCCGTGCCTTCCTGCACGGGGGGTTTCGGGAGCAGCGAGCGCAGCGGGTCGACCTCTTGGTCTATGGCGGCGAACACCGACGAGACCTGCTGGCTGACGTCGCCGAGCTGGACGGGCAGTCGGTCGCGCAGCGCGCCCCAGGCCTGGCGGTGGGACTGGGCGAAGGCGGAGAGGGCCTGGATCGGGCCGAGGGAGCCGTCCCGTTCGTATGCCTCGTGGAGCAGGCGGTGGCCTTCTGTCGCGTCGTGCTGCATGCCGGACAGGGCGCGCCTGACCTCGCCCAGGGACTCGTGGTCGAGGTTGCCCGAACGGCCGCGCTCCATCAGGCGGCGTGCCTCGCTCAGCCGGGTCGAGGCCTGGTCGAGGTAGAGCTCGCCCCGGTCGCTGTCGCCGTGGGCCAGGCCCAGCTTGATGTCCTCCATGCCTCGTTTCAGCCCGTAGAGCGAGTCTCCGGGCAGTGCGTCGGAGCTGGCGGCCGCCACGCCGCCGAACGCTCCGGCGGCCACGCCGACGGTGAGCCCGCCCGCGGCGAGGCCCTTGGACAGGCGCGAACGCGGTCGTAGCTTCCCCAGCCCGCTCGCCCGGTGCGCGCCTCGTGCCCGGTGCGAGCGCTGCTCGGGCACGGAACGGTCCGGGCCTTCGCCCCCCGCGGCGGTGCCTTCCAGCAGCATGGCCTCCATCGCCGCGACGAGCTGGGCTCGCTGCACGACTTTGACCTCGGGGTCCAGCTCCGGTTTGGGCAGCTCGCCGAGACCGGTGGCGAGGGCCAACAGCAGGCCCCGCTCGGTCTGTTCCGCAGCAGCCGGGGACGGTGCCGATCCATCGGGCTGCTCGGCCGCCGTGCCCTGGTCGGACTGCTCGTCCAGGGCCTGGGCGAAGGCGTTCGCCCGCCGGTGTGCCGATACGTTCGCGATCACTGGCGGCACCTCCTCTCGTCATGACGGTCGACTCCCCAGGGGGTCCTGAGGGTTGCACGCCCCGGGCGTGTCCACACGATCGGGTGATCGGTGGGGCCTGGGGAGTGACCACAGGGAGCCTGTATCCCGCACAACGAGCGTCGCGGCACTTGGGTTACGGACGACGGATGATCGGACCACGAAGTCAACAGACTTTTACAGATGGTGAGTTGGGCGTCGCCGAGCGTAGCGGGTCGTGCGGGACGGGGGCTGGGGACGGGCCTCAGCGGGCGTCCTCCGGGAGGAGCCGGGCGAGGGTGCGGACGGCTCGGTACTGGAGTGTCTTGATGGCGCCCTCGTTCTTGCCCATCACCCGGGCGGTCTCGGCGACCGAGAGCCCCTGCAGGAAGCGCAGGGTCACGCACTCCTGCTGCTGGGGATTGAGGCGTCGTACGGCGTCGAGCAGTGCCGCGTTCGACAGTGACTCCAGGACGGAGTCCTCGGGGCTGCGTTCGACCTCGTTCGCGTCGAGCATCTCGCCCGTGGTCACTTCCAGGCGGAAGCGGCTCGACTTGAAGTGGTCGGCGACCAGGTTGCGGGCGATGGTCACCAGCCAGGCGCCGAAGTCACGGCCCTGCCAGGTGAAGGTGCCGATCCTGCGCAGGGCGCGCAGGAACGTCTCGCTGGTGAGGTCTTCCGCGGTCGCCTTTCCGCCGACGCGGTAGTAGATGTAGCGGTACACGGTGTCGCTGTACTGGTCGTAGAGCCGCCCGAAGGCGTCGGCCTCGCCGGCCTGGGCGCGCTCGACGAGGTCCATCATCCGGGCGCTGTCGCTGTCTGCGGCCGGGCGGCGTGCGGTGGGCGTGGCGGCCGAGCCGGAGCGGCCCCGCCTGCCTACCGCCGCGCTGCCGTCGGCCAGTGCGTAGCACGGGCCGACGGGCGCGGGGAAGGCGAAGGCGGGGACGGCGTACGCGGTGGGGACGAAGCCGCGCAAGCGGTCGAGGACCGTTGCGCGCAGCGTAGCCAGGCCCGAGGCGTCAACCCCGACGTGTGAGTACACGGGACTCCCAGAGGCAGAGCTTCCATCACGTTCAGTGCGGGACCATTCACCCGTCGTAGCGACGGAGGGGTACCGGTTTGCGTCTGAGGAGAATAACGCTTCGTACAGGCAGTGCTACACCCAGTTGCTCAAATCATCGATTACGTCGCTTCTGTAACTGATTGACGCCTGATCAAGTGTCGTTCGGTGACCGATTGTTGATTGGATCGGTTCGGGTTCCGGCTGGGTGCGGGGCGTGTTGTGGCCGGGTGGGAGCGGGGGGACTGGCCGGGGCGTTGTGGGGGTAGGACCGGCGGAATGGGCTGGGCGCCGGGCGTTCCGACCGGCGTTTCCCCGCGGTTGTGGAGGGGCGGGGCTGCGTCGCGGTCCCCTGGGGGTGCGGATGCGGGTGCGGGTGCGTGGGGGTTGGTCGCGCAGTTCCCCGCGCCCCTGACAGGCATGGGGCTGCGCCCCGGCCTTCCCGTGGGTGGTTGCGGGGGTGCGGAAGCGGGTGCGGGTGCGTGGGGGCTGGGCGCGCAGTTCCCCGCGCCCCTAAAAGCGTGGTCCCGCGGCCGGGGTTCTCAGCCCGGGCCCGTATCTCCAGCGCAGGCCCGCATCTCCAGCCCGTCCGGCGTTTGAGGACGAGCCCTTCGGGCGATGGTGGGGGGCTGGGGGCGGAGCCCCCAGGGGGGTGGGTGGGGGTCAGCGGCGGCGGCGGTGGAGGGCGATGGCCGCCGCCGTGCCGCCGGCCACCGCGCCGACCCCGGCCGCCGCCGGGATGCCGACCTTCGCGGCCTTGCGCGCCGTGCGGTAGTCCCGCAGCCGCCATTCGAAGGCGCGCGCGTGCTTGCGCAGCTTGGCGTCCGGGTTGATCGCGTAGGGGTGGCCGACCAGGGACAGCATGGGGATGTCGTTGTGCGAGTCGCTGTAGGCCGCGCACCGGGTGAGGTCCAGGCCCTCCGCCGTGGCCAGCGCGCGGACCGCCTCCGCCTTCGCCGGGCCGTGCAGGGGCTCGCCGACCAGCTTGCCGGTGTAGACGCCGTCCACCGACTCCGCGACCGTGCCCAGCGCGCCGGTCAGACCCAGGCGGCGGGCGATCACCGTCGCGATCTCGACCGGGGCGGCCGTCACCAGCCACACCTTCTGGCCCGCGTCCAGGTGCGCCTGGGCGAGGGCGCGCGTGCCGGGCCAGATGCGCTCGGCCATGTACTCGTCGTAGATCTCCTCGCCGATGGACATCAGCTCGGCGACCCGGTGGCCCTTGACGATCGACAGCGCCGAGTCGCGGGCGTCCTGCATGTGCTCGGGGTCCTCGACCCCGGCCAGCCTGAACCATGCCTGCTGCCAGGCGAATCGGGCGAGATCGCGGGTCTCGAAGAACTTCCGCTTGTACAGGCCCCGCCCGAAGTGGAACAGCGCGGCGCCCTGCATGACGGTGTTGTCCAGGTCGAAGAAGGCGGCGGCCTTGTCGTCACCGAGCACCGGGAAGTCCGGTTCGTGGTCGGGGACGTCGGGTTCGGCGTCGTGGGCCAGTTCCTCCAGTTCCTGCGAGGACTTGCGCGCTGCCTCCGCCGAGGCCTCGCCTGCCAACACGCTCCGCGCGGTGGCGGAGCGCCTACGGGGAGTGAGCCATCCGAGAGCGGCCATGGCGTGAGCATAGCCAGTTTGTTCGGTGGTACCGGAGTCGCGAGGGTTCGAGGCTGTGAACTCTCCGCGACCGAGCCGTTAAAGAAGCGGTCCGCGGCGTTCCCGATCGGCGCGTCGGAGCCCGTGTCCGGGGCCGGTTGTCGCCTCCTGCGCCGAAGGAGGGCCCGTGGGGCGTCCGCGGCGGGAGAATGGCCGGTATGAGTCCCATGTTCGGGCGCGGTGAGCGCCGTACGGAGAAGGCGGAACCGGTGGAGAAGGCCGGGAGGGCGGAGACGAGGGCGCCGGGTGAGCGGCTGGTCACGCTGATCAGGAAACCCGGCTGCCATCTGTGTGATGACGCACAACAAGTGGTGGAGAAGGTGTGTGAAGACCTCGGCGTGCCGTGGGAGGGGAAGGACATCACGCAGGACGAGGAACTGCACCGCGCGTACTGGGAGCAGATCCCCGTTGTGCTGGTGGACGGTGCCCAGCACACGTTCTGGCGTGTGGACGAGGGGCGTCTGCGCAAGGCCCTGGTGTCCTAGTCGCGCGGAGATCCGGCCGGAGTCCGTCCTGACCGAGCAGTCCAGGTGGTCCGGAAAGTCGCCTAGGATCGACGGCGATTGGTCTCGGGGGCGGGATTCGTTGAGGAGTGTGTACGGTTTTGCCCCCTTCAGGTGCGGAACGAAGCTGTCCGCGCGCTGGTTCCATACCCGCGCGCCGGGCATGCGTGACCCCCGTCACGTTGCCCGGGCAAATCGGACACCATCTTTGTGCACGCGTTCACAAAGACATAGCCTGCATTCGACGGGGCGGTCTAGGTACGTGTGACCGCCTGCAGCCCCGCTCTACCCGCAGGAGCACCGTGGCAACTGGCCGAACTCACCGACCGGCGACCCGCAGCCGAGGAATTCCCGAGGCCACCGTCGCCCGTCTTCCGCTGTACCTCCGAGCCCTCACCGCACTGTCGGAGCGCTCGGTCCCCACGGTCTCCTCCGAGGAGCTCGCGGCCGCGGCGGGGGTCAACTCCGCGAAGCTGCGCAAGGACTTCTCCTACCTGGGCTCCTACGGGACGCGCGGTGTGGGGTACGACGTCGAGTATCTCGTCTACCAGATCTCCCGCGAACTGGGCCTGACCCAGGACTGGCCGGTAGTGATCGTCGGCATCGGTAACCTCGGCGCCGCGCTGGCCAACTACGGAGGGTTCGCGTCCCGCGGCTTCCGGGTCGCCGCGCTGATCGACGCCGACCCCGAGATGGCCGGAAAGCAGGTCGCGGGCATCGCCGTGCAGCACAGCGACGGCCTGGAGAAGATCATCGACGAGAACGGCGTCTCCATCGGGGTCATCACCACCCCGCCGGGCGTGGCCCAGCAGGTCTGCGACCGTCTGGTCGCCGCCGGGGTCACCTCCATCCTGAACTTCGCGCCGACCGTCCTGTCCGTCCCGGACGGCGTCGACGTGCGCAAGGTCGACCTCTCGATCGAACTCCAGATCCTCGCCTTCCACGAGCAGCGCAAGGCCGGCGAGGAGGCCGAGGCCCAGGCCGGTGCCGCCGCCCAGGCCGCCGCGCAGGAGAACAACGGCAAAGGACCCGACGGGGACGTTCCCGCCGTGATGCCGGCATGAGTCTCCTCGTCGTCGGGCTGAGCCACCGCAGCGCCCCGGTCAGCGTCCTGGAGCGGGCCACGCTGACCGCGGACACGCAGGCCAAGCTGGTCCAGGACACCGTCGCCGCCGAGCCGGCCGCCGAGGCCGCGGTGCTCGCCACCTGCAACCGCATCGAGCTGTACGCCGACGTGGACAAGTTCCACGCGGGCGTCGCCGAGCTGTCCACGCTGCTCGCCCAGCACAGCGGGGTCGGGCTCGAGGAGCTCACCCCCCACCTGTACGTGCACTACGAGGACCGCGCCGTCCACCACCTCTTCTCGGTGGCGTGCGGACTGGACTCGATGGTCGTGGGCGAGGGCCAGATCCTCGGCCAGATCAAGGACGCGCTGGCGACCGCGCAGGAGCTGCACACCGCGGGCCGCCTGCTGAACGACCTGTTCCAGCAGGCGCTGCGGGTCGGCAAGCGCGCGCACTCCGAGACCGGCATCGACCGGGCCGGGCAGTCCCTGGTCACCTTCGGCCTGGAACAGCTGTCCTCGGGCGCGCCCGTCGACGTCTGGGCCAAGGGCAAGCGGGCCCTGGTCATCGGGGCCGGCTCCATGTCCTCGCTGGCCGCGGCGACGCTCGCGCGCGCCGGGGTCGCCGAGATCGTCATCGCCAACCGCACGCCCGACCGCGCGCAGCGGCTCGCGCAGATCCTCAACGAGAACGAGGGCGGCGCCTCGGACGTGACGGCCCGCGCGGTGCCGATGGACGCCGTTCCGGTCGAGCTGACACGTGCCGACGTCGCCGTGTCCTGCACCGGCGCGACGGGACTCGTCCTGACGGCCGAGTCGGTCGTGGCGGCCGTGGCCGGACGCACGGGGCAGGGTGCCGTTCAGGGCGTCGGCTCCGCTCGTACGGCACCGGACGCGGACTTCGCGCGTACGGCGTCGGGCACGGTCGCGGACGACGCGCCGCTCGCGCCCACGAGCGTCGGCACCGAGGACGGCTGTCCGCTCGACGTGTCCACCGTGCAGGGCACGGCCGGGTTCTCCGTGCTCGGCGAGGCCGCCGTGGCCGGCATGGCCGCCGCCGAGCTGGAGCAGCACGCGGCCTGGGTGGACAAGGGCGACGCGGCGGCCCGTGCCCCGCGTGCCGCGGGGCTCCTCGACCCGGAGGCCGACACGGAGGCCATCGCGGCGCTCGCCGCGGCCGTCGCCGTCGTCGGCCGGGTCCCCGAGCGCCGCAGGCCCGAACCGGTCGCCGGGGCACCCCGGTCCGCGCCCGCGCTGGCGCTGCTCGACCTCGCCATGCCCCGTGACATCGACGCGGCCGTGCACCGCCTGCTCGGCGTGCGCCTGGTCGACATCGAGTCGCTGGCCGAGGCGTCCGCGGACGCGCCGATGGCCGCCGACGTGGACCAGGTGCGGCGGATCGTCGCCGACGAGGTGGCCGCGTTCAGCGCCGCCCAGCGGGCCGCCCACATCACGCCCACCGTCGTGGCGCTGCGCACCATGGCCGCCGACCTCGTCGCGACCGAGATCGCGCGGCTCGACGGACGGCTGCCGGACCTCGACGACAAGCAGCGGGGCGAGATCACGCAGACCGTGCGGCGGGTCGTCGACAAGCTGCTGCACGCGCCGACCGTACGGGTCAAGCAACTGGCCGCCGAACCCGGCGGCGCCGGGTACGCGGACGCGCTGCGAACCCTGTTCGACCTGGACCCGGAGACGGTCGCCTCCGTCTCCCGGGCCGAGAACAACACCGAGAACGCCAAGAACCGAGGGCGAGCATGAGTGAGCCGCGTGAGCCACAGGGGCGCACCGGCGGCGGGAGTCCGAGCGCGCACAGCCCCGATGGGCTGGGCACCGAAGGACTTCCGGCGCCGGATGCACCGCCCCGAGGGGCTGAGCCGGAACAAGGGGCACTGAGGCTGGGGACCAGGCGCAGCAAACTCGCCATGGCCCAGTCCGCACTGGTGGCGGACGCAGTGAGCAAGGTGACCGGACGGCCCGTCGAGCTCGTGGAGATCACGACGTACGGCGACGTCTCCCGTGAGGACCTCGCGCAGATCGGCGGCACGGGTGTGTTCGTCGCCGCGCTGCGTGAGGCGCTGCTGCGTGGCGAGGTCGACTTCGCCGTGCACTCGCTCAAGGACCTGCCGACCGAGCAGCCCGCCGGGCTGGTGCTGGCCGCCGTGCCGGCGCGCGAGGACGCGCGCGACGTACTCGTCGCCCGTGACGGCCTCACCTTCGCGCAGCTGCCCAGGGGCGCGCGGGTCGGTACCGGTTCGCCGCGCCGGATGGCCCAGCTGAACGCGTACGCGCGGGGCCACGGGACGACGATCGAGACGGTCGCCATCCGCGGGAACGTCGACACGCGGATCGGATACGTGCACGGAGGGGAGCTCGACGCCGTCGTGCTCGCCGCCGCCGGCCTCAGCCGCCTGGGGCGGCTGGGGGAAGCGACGGACTTCCTGCCCGTCGACACCGTTTTGCCCGCCCCCGGCCAGGGGGCCCTGGCGATCGAGTGCGCCGCGGACGACGCGGATCTCGTCGCCGCGCTCGGAGAGCTCGACGACCCGTTCACCCGGATCGCCGTGACCGCCGAGCGGTCCCTGCTCGCCGCCCTGGAGGCCGGCTGCAGCGCACCCGTGGGTGCGCTCGCCGACCTGCTGGCGGACGGGCAGATTGTCAAGGAAATGCGCCTGCGCGGCGTCGTCGGCACGACCGACGGCTCGACGCTGGTGCAGTTGTCCACCACCGGTCCCGTGCCCGAGACGCACGACCAAGCAAGGGCGCTCGGCCGCGAACTCGCCGCCGAGATGCTTGCGAAGGGTGCGGCCGGTCTGATGGGGGAGCGAGCACATTGAGCCCCACCAACCTTCCCGCCGGTCCCGAACACGGGCACGTCACCTTCCTCGGTGCCGGACCCGGAGATCCGGGACTACTGACACTGCGCGCCGTGGAGGCGCTGGCGAACGCGGACGTCCTCGTCGCCGGGCACGAGGTGCTCGACGTCGTGCGTGCGCACGCCAGGCAGAACGTCGCCGTGCTGAACACGGATACGGAGACGGCTTTCGGCACGTCCGCCGGTCCGTACTCGGGCACAGGCGCGTCCCAGTCAGCGGTTGTTGACACACTGTCAGCAGCCGTTGGTGACCCCGCGTCGAGGGACGCTGCCAATCTTGTCATGGAGGCCGCACGGGGCGGCAAGCGGGTCGTGCGTGCGGTCTCCGGTGACCCCGGGCTCGACACGTACGCCGCCGAGGAGATGCTGGCCTGCGCCGCCGCGGGCGTGCCGTTCGAGGTCGTGCCCGGCGTGGCGGCGGCCGTGGGCGTGCCCGCGTACGCCGGTGTGCCGCTGCGTGACGCGCAGGGCGCGGACGTGCGGTTCGTCGACGCCCGGACGGCCTCCGACCGGTGCTGGACCGAGGTCGGGGCGTCGGACGGCACGGTCGTCGTGTCGGCGACGCTCGACTCCGTGGCCGCGGCCGCGGCGGAGCTCGTCGCCTCGGGCCGCAAGCCCGATACGCCGATGTCGGTGACGGTCGCGGGTACGACCACGCGTCAGCGGACCTGGTCGGCCACGCTCGGGACCATCGCGCAGACCCTGAAGCAGGCCAAGGTGCTGCCGTCCCCGGACGGTGGCCGGCCGGTGATAGCCGTGGTCGGTGAGCGTTCCGCCGCCGCCCAGCGCGACCAGTTGTCGTGGTTCGAGTCCAAGCCGCTGTTCGGCTGGAAGGTGCTCGTGCCGCGCACGAAGGAGCAGGCGGCCTCGCTCTCCGACCAACTGCGTTCGTACGGCGCCGTGCCGCACGAGGTGCCCACGATCGCCGTCGAACCGCCGCGTACGCCGCAGCAGATGGAACGCGCGGTCAAGGGACTCGTCACCGGACGGTACGAGTGGATCGCCTTCACGTCGGTCAACGCGGTGAAGGCGGTGCGGGAGAAGTTCGAGGAGTACGGGCTCGACGCGCGGGCCTTCGCCGGGATCAAGGTCGCGGCGGTGGGCGAGCAGACGGCGAAGGCACTGGTCGCCTTCGGCGTGAAGCCGGACCTGGTGCCGAGCGGGGAGCAGTCCGCGGCCGGGCTGCTCGACGACTGGCCGCCGTACGACCCGGTCTTCGACCCGATCGACCGGGTGTTCCTGCCGCGGGCGGACATCGCCACCGAGACGCTGGTCGCGGGGCTCATCGAGCTGGGCTGGGAGGTCGACGACGTCACGGCCTACCGGACCGTGCGGGCGTCGCCGCCGCCGGCGGAGACCCGTGAGGCGATCAAGGGCGGTGGTTTCGACGCCGTTCTGTTCACGTCCTCGTCGACGGTGCGGAACCTGGTCGGGATCGCGGGCAAGCCGCACAACGTGACCGTGATCGCGTGCATCGGTCCCGCCACCGCGAAGACCGCGGAGGAGCACGGGCTGCGGGTCGACGTCATGGCTCCGGAGCCGTCGGTGCACAAGCTGGCTGAGGCGTTGGCGGACTTCGGGCTGCGGCGGAGGGCTGCCGCCGCGGAGGCGGGGGATCCGGTGACGCGGCCCAGTGAGCGGAGGCCGGGGGCGCGGAGGCGGCGGGCCACGTAGGTTCTGTGTAGGTGTGCGGGGCGGTCGGGGCGGTTTTCTTTCGCCCCCGCCGCCCCTACCCGTCCCATCCCGTACCTGGGGGCTCCGCCCCCAGACCCCCGCCAGGGGCGCTGCGTCCCCTGGACCCCCGCCATCGCCCGAAGGGCTCGTCCTCAAGCGCCGGACGGGCTGGAGATGCGGGCCTGCGCCGAATCCCCGCCGTCGCCCGAAGCTCGTCCTCGGACGCCGACGGGCTGAGGGTGCGGGGCCGCGCTGGAGATGCGTTCCCGTGTCCATGGGCCGCCCGCACCCCTCCCACCCGTGTCCCTACCGGCACGATGTCGGCAAAAGGGGTGGGGCGGCGGGCGTAGCGTGGGGGGATGACCAAGTACGGATCCTTCCCCGGTACGCGGCCGCGGCGGCTGCGTACGACGCCTGTCATGCGGCGCATGGTCGCCGAGACCCGGCTGCACCCCGCCGACTTCATCCTGCCCGCGTTCGTGCGGGAGGGCGTGAGCGAGCCCGTGCCGATCGAGGCGATGCCCGGGGTCGTGCAGCACACCCGGGACAGTCTCAAGAAGGCCGCCCTGGAGGCGGTGGAGGCCGGGATCTCGGGGATCATGCTCTTCGGGGTGCCGGAGGACTCGAAGAAGGACGCCGTGGGGACGCCCGGCACCGACCCGGACGGGATCCTGCAGGTCGCGCTCCGCGATGTGCGCGCCGAGGTCGGGGACGAACTCCTCGTCATGTCCGACCTCTGTCTCGACGAGACCACCGACCACGGGCACTGCGGAGTCCTCGACGCGGAAGGGCGCGTGGACAACGACGCGACCCTGGAGCGCTACGCCGAGATGGCCCAGGTCCAGGCCGACGCCGGGGCCCATGTGGTGGGCCCCAGCGGCATGATGGACGGGCAGATCGGTGTCATCCGGGACGCCCTGGACCAGATCGGCCGGGAGGACGTCGCCGTCCTCGCCTACACCGTCAAGTACTCCTCGGCCTTCTACGGGCCCTTCCGGGAGGCCGTCGGCTCCTCGCTCAAGGGTGACCGGAAGACGTACCAGCAGGATCCCGCGAACCTCCGGGAGTCCCTGCGGGAGCTCGCCCTCGACCTGGAGGAGGGCGCCGACATGGTGATGGTGAAGCCGGCCGGACCCTACCTGGACGTCCTCGCGCGGGTCGCCGACGCGGTGGACGTGCCCGTGGTCGCGTACCAGATCTCCGGCGAGTACTCGATGATCGAGGCGGCGGCGGAGAGGGGCTGGATCGACCGGGACAAGGCGATCCTGGAGGCGCTGACCGGCATCAAGCGGGCCGGGGCGCGGAACATCCTGACCTACTGGGCGACCGAGGTGGCCCGGACGC
This sequence comes from Streptomyces sp. NPDC059668, assembly GCF_042734135.1. Taxonomy (NCBI): domain Bacteria; kingdom Bacillati; phylum Actinomycetota; class Actinomycetes; order Kitasatosporales; family Streptomycetaceae; genus Streptomyces; species Streptomyces sp. NPDC059668. Next base: position 11,450 of record NZ_JBHWEL010000111.1, read on the forward strand.
TGCGCTAGGGCGTGGTGCGGGCCGGCCTCGCGAGGGCTCAGTACGACAGCGCGTCGTCCAGGCTCTGCTGCCAGTACGTCACCGTGAGCTTGTCGTCGACGTGCACGCCCTTCGCGGGCAGGGCCGGGGTCGCGCTGCTGCCCTTGGCGAAGCCGACGACGAGGGTCTTCGCCGTGTAGCCGTTGCCGCCGCTGCCGTCGCCGGCCGACAGGAGGACGCCCGCGTAGCCGGACTCGCCCGGCGCGAGGGTGACGACCGCCTGCGGGTGGGTCTCCTCGGCGACCGGGGGGACCGACTGGGCCTCGCCGAAGCGGGCGATCGGGTAGCCGGTCAGGTCGCAGTTCTTCGAGCCGGTGTTGGTGACGGTGAGGAGCAGGTGGTTGAGGGGGCGGGAGACCTCGGTCGCGGTGGTCCTGGTGTTGGCGCCGTTGCAGGCGGCGTTCCGGGTGCCGCCCGTGCCGGTGCCGCCGCCGGTGGACTTGCCGGCGCCCGTCCCGCCGGAGGAACCGGTCGCGGAGCCCTTGCCGGAGCCCTTCGTGGGGGTGGCGGCCGAGCCTCCCGCCGCGCCTCCCGTCGAGGTGCCGCTGTCGGCCGCCGGCTTCGCCGTCGTCGAACCGCCGGGCTTGGCCGAGGACTCGGACGCGGGGGACGCGCCCTCGTCCCGTACGCCCTTGCCGTTGTCGCACGCCGTGAGGGCGAGCGCGGCGAGCGCGATCGTCGAGGCGGCGAGCAGACGGGTGCGGACGGTGCGTGCGGACATGGGTGATCCCCCTGTGGGTGTCGGACCGGGTCGGCCGCTCGTCCGGTCGAGGCGAGCGGCGTGCTTGGATGGCCACAGCTTGTGGGGTGATCCGTCCCGGCCGCCACGGTTGCCGGGGGATACGGGACGCCGGAACGTTCGTATGGAGTCTGACCTGGGGTGATGTCATCCCCCTGGAACGCGGGCCGGGACGCGGGGGATGGAGGAACGGTGGCCGGGGACGAGTTCGCGGGACTGCTTCGGGAGTTGAAGGAGCGGTCCGGGCTCAGTTACGGGGCGCTCGCGAAGCGGTTGCACGTGAGTACGTCCACGCTGCACCGGTACGTCAACGGGGACGCCGTGCCGGCGGACTACGCGCCGGTGGAGCGGCTCGCGCGGGTGTGCGGGGCGAGCCCGGAGGAGCTGGTGGAGCTTCACCGGCGGTGGGTTCTCGCGGACGCGCTGCGGGGGCAGAAGGGCACGGTCGCGGGGAGTCCGCCGCCGGGAGCGGTGGCCGGCCGGCAGGAGGATCCCGCGGACGGGGACGCCGGCTCGGGCGGGGCCGCGGGTGGCGACGGGTACGCCGGTGGCGTGCCGGACGTCGGTGCGGAGGCGGGGCCCGGGGTCCGGTCGGCTGCGGTGCGGCGGAGCCGACGGGCCGTGGCGTTCGCCGCCGCCGGTGCCGTCGTGGTGGCCGCGGTCGCCTCCACCGCGCTCGTCGTGCACCTCGGGTCCGGCAGGAGCGACGACGACACCAAGGGGCATGCCGTGGGCCTGGGCATACCGCCCGGCGCGCGCCTGCGCGCCGACACGACGCCGACCGGCCCGCGTCAGGGGCCGGCGTCGCCGTCCGCCTCGCGTGACGGCGCCCCCGAGGCGTCCTCCTCGTCGATCGGCGGTCCGGTGGACCGGGACGCGGCCGACGGGAAGGGCGCCGGCGAGGACCGCCCCGCCGGGGACGGCGCGACCGCGCCGGACGTCGTCGCCGACCCGTACAAGTGGGACGACCCGTGCAGTCAGCACTACCTGCTGAACCGGAAGCCCGCGCAGGTGCCGCCGCCGCCGAACGAGGCGGACGCGCGGGGGTGGGTCGGCGCGCTCGGCGGGGTCGCCGGAGGGCAGCAGATGCTCGCGCTGACCGTGCAGGGCACCGGGCGGGCCACCGTCGTCCTGAAGGCCCTGCACGTACGGGTGCTGGAGAAGAACGCGCCGCTCGCCTGGAACGACTACGCGATGGGCGTCGGCTGCGGCGGCGGGGTGCAGACCAAGTCGTTCGCCGTGGACCTCGACGCGGGGCGGCCCGTGACCGCGCCCAAGGCCGGACAGCGCGACTTCCCCTACAAGGTCAGTGAGTCCGACCCGGAGGTGTTCTACGTCTTCGCGGACGCCCAGGCGCACGACGTGAGCTGGTACCTGGAACTGGACTGGTCCAGCGGTTCGAAGAGCGGCACGGTGCGGGTCGACGACCACGGGAAGCCGTTCCGGACGAGCGGGAACCTGGGGCGTCCCGCGTACGACTATCCGCTGGGCGGAAGCGAGTGGCTGACGGCGGCTCCCGCCGGGTAGGGACGGGACGGTGTGGCCGGCCCGGGCACGATCAAGTCGCCCCAGGAGTTAGGTTGTTGCCCGTTTGATAACGCGACTCTCCAGGGAGAGGCTCTATGCCCGGTGATGCTCTCAGCCAGGACCCCGCCGAGCTGAGAAGGAGGATCGACACCACCAAGGCGCACCCGGCCCGCGTCTACGACGTCTTCCTCGGGGGCAAGGACAACTACCCGGTCGACCGGAACGCGGCCGCCGCGGCGCTCGCGGCGAACCCGCGCGGGTACCTCGACGTCCGGCACAACCGGGACTTCCTGCGGCGTGCGGTGACCACGCTGACCCGGGAGGACGGCGTCCGCCAGTACCTGGACATAGGTACGGGACTGCCGACGCGGGAGAACGTGCACCAGATCGCCCAGCGGATCGCCCCCACGTCACGGGTGGTGTACGTCGACAACGACCCGGTGGTCCTCGCCCACGCGCGGGCGCTGCTCACCAGTGGGCCGGAGGGGGTGACCGACTACGTCGACGCGGACCTCAAGCAGCCCGCGCAGATTCTCCAGGAGGCCGCGAAGACCCTCGACTTCGACCAGCCGGTCGTGCTCGTGCTGGTGGCGATCCTGCACTTCATCGAGGACGACGAGGCGTATCCGATCGTGCGCGACCTGGTGAAGGCGCTGCCGTCCGGGAGCCGGGTGGTGCTCAGCCATCTCACCGAGGACCTGAACGCGGAGAACGTCCGGGCGGTGCAACGGACGTACACCGAGCGCGGGTTCACGTTCGTGCTGCGTTCCAGGGCCGAGGTCGAGCGGTTCTTCACGGAGAACGGGCTCGAACTGGACGAGCCGGGTGTCGTGCCCGTGCACCACTGGCGGCCCGACGGGGCGGCGCCCGCCCCCGAGGCGGCCGACCCCGCGTACCTCGCGACCCTCGACGACATCGAGAAGGTCCGCTACCTCGACATCAACGACGTCACGGACGCCGACATCAACGTCTACGGGGCGACCGCCGTCAAGCGCTGAACGCCCGCGGGGGCGCGGGCCGGGTCTGCCGCCCCGCCGCCCCCGCCGCACGAGGACTCAGTCCCACCAGAAGGACCACACCCGCTGACCGAGGACGTCGTGCTCCGCGTACGCGCGCAACGTCTCGTGGTGGCCCTGGGTGATGTTGTCCGGGCAGAACGCGAAGTGCTCGGCCGCCACCGCCTCGGCCTCGTCCCGGGTCGTGGGCGGCGCCGCCACCGACAGCACCAGCTGGTCGAAGGTGAGGGCCACGACCCGTATGCCGAAGCGGTCCTCCCAGGAGCGCAGCACCGCGCACAGGCGAGCCACGTCACCCTCGTGGTTGACCGGACCGAACCAGCCGATCGCCGCCGGGATGTCCGCGCTGCGGCGGGCCGGGACCAGGGCGAGGCGCGGTTCCTTCAGCCACGAGCCGCTGTCCGCGAGGGAGTCGGCGATCTCGGCGGCACGCGTGTCGGGGTCGGTCTCCTGTCGCGCGGCGGCCGCGAGGCCCGGCCAGGCGAGGCCGAACGGCGCGACCTTCTCGTCGTACGTCGGCTGCTCGCCGAAGACCTCGACGACGGCCTGCGCGCCGGGCTGGCCCCCGTCCGCGCCGAGTTCCTCCGCCGCGTACTCGTCCCAGAACTCCGCGAGCACCTCCTCGGCGTCGTGGTCCCCGGGATAGGACGCCTCGGCGGGCATCAGCTCCCAGTCCTGCGGGCCGCCCTGATCGCCACTCACGTCGACCAGGAGGGGGAGCAGCCCGGTCCGCCGCGCGGGGTCCAGCGCCGCCCAGCCGCCGGGGGCCGCCGGCCCGTCGGCGTGCCACAGCAGCGGCTCGTGCCACGGGCCGTCGCCCGTCGCGTCGATCAGTCTCCCGGCCGGGAGTTCAAGCCCGAGCGGGTGGCCGCTCGGGTCGGCCGCCAGCTTCGGCAGCGGGTTCGGAAGTGTCGCCATGCCGGTGACTGTAGGGGCCGCCACTGACAACGCGTGGCGAGCCCCCCGCCCCTGCCTCGCGACAGCCTCAACGGCCCTGCGGCTGAAAGAAGTTGATGCCGTGAGTAATGAGGTCGACGGCGGAGCGTGGCCCTGGTTGCTTGTGGGGAACGGGTGCTCAGAAGGGGCGCCCGTCCTCATGGAGGGGGATGCATCCGTGCCCAGAAGCACAGGATGGAGACGCGTTCTGACCGGCGCGCTCGCGGGTCTGACCGCGGCGATCGGTCTCACCGCGGGCCTGGCCGCACCCGCCGCGGCCGCCACCGGTACACCCACGGCCGTGACCAAGTACAGCCACACCAGTGCGTCCGGGGACTACGTGGGTCAGGGCGCCACCGTCGCGTACACGCCGAAGACGGCCACGATCGACGGTGGCGGCTCCGCGGAGTACGTGCGCTTCCGTGTGTCGACCGACGACACCTGGTGGGACGTCGACCTCGCCGCGCCACAAGGGGAGAAGCTTCACCCCGGCGTCTACCGGAACGCCGAGCGGGCCGCGTTCCGCACCGGACGCTCTCCGGGCCTGGACGTCTCCGGTGACGGGCGCGGCTGCAACGAGGTGTACGGGCAGTTCTCGGTCAATCAGATCGAGACGGACGCCGACGGCACAATCACCCTGTTGGACGCCACCTACACCCAGCACTGCGAGAGCGCGACCGCCCCGGCCCTCACCGGCGTCATCAAGTACCGCGCCTATCCGCTGAGTTACGCCTACGCCAGTGACGCCGGGGACTGGATCGGGCAGGGCGTGAGCCGGACCCACACCGGCTCCACGAGTACGTTCTCGCTCAGCGGGAGTGCCGACGGCGTCCAGTACGGCGTGTCCGGCAAGCGGGAGTACTGGTCGGCTTCCATCGCCCCGCCCGTGGGGGAGCGGTTCAAGGTCGGGACGACCTACGCGACGGAGCGCTTCCGCGGACCGGACGTCGGCGGGCTCGACCTGGGCGGCAACGGCCGCGGCTGCAACAGCAGCACCGGTGAGTTCACCGTCGGCAAGCTGGCGTTGAACGGCGACGGCACCGTGAAGGCGTTCGCGGCGACCTTCGTCCAGCACTGCGAGGGCGGCACCCCCGCGCTGCGCGGCACGATCCACTACTACGCCTGACAGCCGGACGGGCCCCCGGGGGGGGGGGGGGGGGGGGGCCCCCCCCCCCGGGGGGGGGGGCGCCGCGCCCCCCCCCCCCCCCGCCCCGCCGCGCGGGGGGGGGGCACAAAGCCCGGGCGC
>NZ_JBHWEL010000111.1:16962-20953 GCF_042734135.1 Streptomyces sp. NPDC059668
TAAACCCCCCCCCCGGGGGGGGGCCCCCCCCCGGGGGGGGGGCGCCCCCCCCGCCCCCCCCGCCCCCCCCCGCGCCCCCCGGGGGGGGGGGGCGCCCCCCCCCCCCCCCCGGGGCCGCGAGGTCCGCGCGTCCCGCCCAGCCGTCAGAGCCGCTCGGGCGTCCTGATGCCCAGCAGGGCCATGCCCTGGTGGAGCGTGCGGGCGGTGAGGTCGCAGAGGAACAGCCGGTTCTCCGCCACCTCCTGGGCCGGCGCGGGCTTGATCACCGGGCACTGGTCGTAGAACGTCGTGTAGAGCGACGCCAGTTGGTACAGGTACGCCGCCAGCTTGTGCGGCGCGTACTCCGCGGCGACCTCCTCCAGCGTCTCCCCGAACCGGTCCAGGTGCAGACCCAGCGCCCGCTCCGCCGGGGCCAGTTCGAGCTCCGGGTGGGCGAGCGGCGTACGGTCGCCGGCCTTGCCGAAGATCGACCGGACACGGGCGTACGCGTACTGGAGGTACACCGACGTGTCGCCGTTCAGCGAGACCATCTGGTCCAGGTCGAACTTGTAGTCCCGGACGGCGGAGGTGGAGAGGTCCGCGTACTTCACGGCACCGATACCGACGTACCGGCCGTTCTCCACGATCTCCTGCTCGCTCAGGCCCACCTTCTCGGCCTTCTCGCGGACCACGGTCGTCGCCCGCTCGATCGCCTCGTCCAGCAGGTCCACCAGCCGGATCGTCTCGCCCTCACGGGTCTTGAACGGCTTGCCGTCCTTGCCCAGCACCGTGCCGAAGGCGAGCTGGTGCGCCTTCACGTCGTCGTTCAGCCAGCCCGCCCTGCGCGCGGTCTCGAAGACCATCTTGAAGTGCAGGGACTGGCGGGCGTCCACGACGTACAGGAGCGTCGACGCCTTGAGCCGGAAGACCCGGTCACGGATCGCGGACAGGTCCGTCGCCGCGTAGCCGTAGCCGCCGTCCGACTTCCGCACGATCAGCGGGACCGGGTTGCCCTCGGGCCCCTTGATGTCGTCGAAGAAGACGCACAGGGCGCCCTCCGAGCGGACGGCGACGCCGGACTCCTCCAGGAGGCGGCAGGTCTCGTCCAGCATGTCGTTGTAACCGGACTCGCCGACCACGTCCGGGTCGCGGATCTCCATGTCGAGCTTCTCGAAGACCGAGTAGAAGTAGATCTTCGACTCGTCCACGAACTTCTGCCACATCGCCAGCGTCTCGGGCTCGCCCGCCTGGAGGTCCACCACCCGGCGCCGCGCCCGCGTCTTGAACTCCTCGTCGGAGTCGAAGAGCGTCCGCGCCGCCTTGTAGAGGCGGTTCAGGTTCGACATGGCCTCCTCGCCGGAGACCTCGCCGCCCTGGTGGTCCAGCTCGTGCGGATGCTCGATCAGGTACTGGATGAGCATGCCGAACTGGGTGCCCCAGTCGCCGATGTGGTGACGCCGTACGACGGACTCGCCCACGAACTCCAGGATCTGGACCACCGCGTCACCGATCACGGCCGAGCGGAGGTGACCTACGTGCATCTCCTTGGCCACGTTCGGCTGCGCGTAGTCGATCACCGTCGTGCCCGGGTGCTCCACGAACGGCACGCCGAGACGCGCGGTGTCCGCGTACCGCGCGGCCAGGTTCTCGGTGATCGCCCGGTCGGTGATCGTGATGTTCAGGAAGCCGGGTCCGGAGACCTCGATGTCCTTGATCACCTCACCCGACTCGACCCGCGCCACGACCTGCGTCGCCAGCTCTCTCGGGTTCGCCTTCGCCTTCTTCGCGAGCGCCAGGATCCCGTTGGCCTGGAAGTCGGCCCGGTCGCTTCGTCGCAGCAGCGGGTCCGCGGAACCGGCCTCCGGCAGGGCTGCCGTGAGGGCGTCCGCGAGGCGCTGGTGGACGGAAGCGGTGAGGGACGTGACCGAGGCCATGGGGTGGATGCCGTTCTCCTCGAGGGATTCAGATGGACCCGGCCAGTATCCCATGGGGGAGCAAGCGGAATTCGCTGCGACGGCCCGGCGGCGCCGGGTGACGAGGGGGCACTGAAAAGCCGTTTTCGTGGTTCCGGTCCCAGCTGGGAGAATGGTGCGGACAGCCGTACTGGCGTATCAGAAAGAAGGACGTGCCGATCGTGGCTCAGAGCACCGAGACCACCGACTGGGTCTCCCGTTACGCGGACGAGGTCATCGCCGAGTCGGAGCGTCGTGCCCCGGGCAAACCGGTCGTCGTCGCGTCCGGACTCTCCCCCTCCGGCCCCATCCACCTCGGCAACCTGCGCGAGGTCATGACCCCGCACCTGGTCGCCGACGAGATCCGCCGCCGCGGCCTCACCGTGCGCCACCTGATCTCCTGGGACGACTACGACCGCTACCGCAAGGTCCCGGCCGGCGTCCCCGGCATCGACGAGTCCTGGGCCGAGCACATCGGCAAGCCGCTGACCTCCGTCCCCGCCCCGAAGGGCTCGGAGCACCCGAACTGGGCCGAGCACTTCAAGGCCGCGATGACCGAGGCGCTCGCCGAGCTCGGCGTCACGTACGACCCGATCAGCCAGACCGAGCAGTACACCTCCGGCGCCTACCGCGAGCAGGTCCTGTTCGCGATGAGGCACCGCGGGGACATCGACGCCGTCCTGGAGCAGTACCGCACCAAGAAGGCCCCCGCCAAGAAGCAGCAGGGCCAGAAGCCGGTCGACGAGGCCGAGCTGGAGGCCGCCGAGGGATCGGGCGCCGCCGCCGAGGACGACGGCAGCTCCACCGCCGGGTACTTCCCGTACAAGCCCTACTGCGGGCGGTGCGAGAAGGACCTCACCACCGTCACGGCCTACGACGACGAGACGACCGAGCTGACGTACACCTGCTCGGCCTGCGGCTTCTCCGAGACCGTCCGGCTCAGCGAGTTCAACCGCGGCAAGCTGGTCTGGAAGGTCGACTGGCCGATGCGCTGGGCCCACGAGGGCGTGATCTTCGAGCCGAGCGGTGTCGACCACTCGTCACCGGGGTCCTCCTTCCAGGTCGGCGGCCAGATCGTCGGGATCTTCGGCGGCGAGCAGCCGATCGGACCGATGTACGCCTTCGTCGGCATCAGCGGCATGGCCAAGATGTCCAGCAGCAAGGGCGGGGTCCCCACCCCGGCCGACGCGCTGCAGATCATGGAGCCGCAGCTGCTGCGCTGGCTGTACGCCCGGCGCCGCCCCAACCAGTCGTTCAAGATCGCCTTCGACCAGGAGATCCAGCGGCTCTACGACGAGTGGGACAAGCTCGCCGGCAAGGTCGCCGACGGCTCCGTGCTGCCCGCCGACGCCGCCGCGTACGCCCGCGCGGTCGGCACCGCAGCCGGGGAACTGCCCAGGACCCCCCGCCCGATGGCGTACCGCACCCTCGCCTCCGTCGCCGACATCACCGCCGGCGCCGAGGACCAGACCCTGCGCATCCTCAGCGAACTCGACCCGCAGAACCCGCTCGGTTCGCTCGACGAGGTCCGGCCCCGGCTCGACAAGGCCGAGACCTGGATCAACACCCAGGTCCCGGCGGAGGAGCGCACCGTCGTGCGCGCCGAGCCCGACGCCGAACTGCTCGCGTCCCTCGACGACCCGGGCCGCGAGTCGCTGCGGCTGCTCCTGGACGGCCTGGACAAGAACTGGTCCCTGGACGGCCTGACCCATCTCGTCTACGGCGTCCCCAAGGTCCAGGCCGGCTTCCCGGCCGAGGCCACCGCCAAGGAGCTCCCGGCGGAGATCAAGGTCGCCCAGCGCACGTTCTTCGCGCTGCTCTACCACCTGCTCGTCGGACGCGACACCGGCCCGCGCCTGCCCACGCTGCTGCTCGCGGTCGGCCAGGACCGCGTGCGCAAGCTGCTCGCGGCCTAGGACCGCGACCCTGGCCTTCGGCCGCACGAGAAGGGGGGGGGCCCGGGGGAACCCGCCCCCCCCGCCCGCGGACCCCCCCCCAGCCGACCACTCTGGGGGGGCCGGGGGTAGCGCCGGAGGGGGGGGGGGGGGTAGGTTGTCGCA
>NZ_JBHWEL010000111.1:20963-21892 GCF_042734135.1 Streptomyces sp. NPDC059668
CGCGGCGCCCCCGCGCCTCGGGCCGCGGGGGCGGCGCCCCGGGCCCGCGCGCCGGGCGCGGCGCGCGCGGGCGCGCGCGCCCGCCCCCCCCCCCCGCCCGCCCACCCCCCCCCCACGCCGACGTGCCTACGCGATGTGGTCCTCCTGGAGTTCCGCCGTGTGGCGGTTGGTGAAGCGGTTGACCATGCGGTCGGCCTCGCGCTGCGGGAGCGTGGTGCCGTACGTCGCCTCCACGTCGCCCCTGAACTGGCCCGAGGTCGGATAGCTGCCGTCTATCGACTTCTTGAAGACCATGTAGTACTCCTCCTCGGTCGGCTCCGAGCCGCCGCCCGCACCCAGCTCACGGGTACGGCCCGGGCCGGACGGGATCGGGAAGGTGCCGGTGTCCTCCGGAGAGGGCTCCGGGGCGGGGGCAGGCTGCTCCTCGTACCGCTGCCGCGGGAACGTCTGCTGCTCGAACGTCTGCTGCTCGAACCGCTGCTGCTCGAACCGCTGCTGTTCCTCGTACCGCTGCTGTTCCTCGAACTGCTGCCGGGACCGGAACTGCTGCTGCTCCTCGAACTGCTCGGCCTGCTGCTGCTCCTCGTACCACTGCCGGTACGCGACATCCGGGTCGTACGTCGGGTCGTAGCCGCCCTGGTACGCGACGGACTGGGGGTCCCGCGCCTGAAGCCACTGACTCTGCGGCTCGGCGTGGTCCTCCGGCTGCCCCGGGGGCTCGTTCGCCTCGGCGGCGGGAAGCTGTTCCCGGACGGGCGCCGTGCCGCCCTGCACGGCGGGTGCCGTGGGTTCCGGCTCGCGCGCCACCTCCAGTCGCGGCGCGGGCGGCAGCAGCGCGGGCTCGATGCCGGCCGCGGCCAGCCCCGAGGGGGCGGTCTCGGCGAGCGGGACGCCGTAGCGCGCGAGGCGCAGCGGCATCAGGGACTCCA
>NZ_JBHWEL010000112.1:0-21385 GCF_042734135.1 Streptomyces sp. NPDC059668
CCCTCCGCACCGCATGGAGGGGGCGGACCGTTCGGCGTGCGCGCCCGTGCACCGGCGGGGTTCGGCGACCGGAGAATTTTCCACACCGGGGACACCCGCCACCGCGCGGGACATGACGACGCTTCGTGACCCCCGGGAACTTTTTGGAATGCTTCGCATCGATTTCGCGGTGACACTCGACGGCGTGTCCCAAGGCTCCGCCCAGCTGCCGATTCGGCACGTGCCGGAGGCAGTGCCGGTGAACGGACGGTCAATTTCCGTTTTGACTCGCCCGTTTGGCGGGCGATCAGTAGCCTCAGCTCGAACACCGGATCGCCTACGCCGTCGACTACGCCTTGGAGAGATAGATGGAGCGTCCCGCCTGGGCCCCACGCAGCATTGACATCTCGGTGCCGAGCGTGTCCCGCATCTACGACTACTACCTGGGCGGTTCGCACAATTTCGAGGTCGACCGGGAAGCCGCCCGCAAGGCGATGGAGTTCATGCCCGGGCTGCCCAAGGTCATGCAGGCGAACAGGGCGTTCATGCGCCGCGCCGTGCGCTTCGCGGCGGACGAGGGCATCTCGCAGTTCCTCGACATCGGCTCCGGAATCCCGACCTTCGGCAACGTCCACGAGGTCGCCCGGGCGGCCCGCCCCGGAGCCCACGTCGTGTACGTCGACCACGACCCGGTCGCCGTCGCGCACAGCCAGGCCGTCCTGCGGGACATCGAGGACACGGACGTGGTCGCCGCCGATCTGCTCAAGCCCCAGGAGATCCTGGCGAGCCCCGAGGTGCAGCGGCTGATCGACCTGAACCAGCCGGTCGCCCTGCTGCTCGTTGCCATACTTCACTTCGTGGAGGACGCGGACGACCCGTACGCTGCGGTGGCCGAACTGCGCGACGCGCTCGCGCCGGGAAGCCTGCTCGTCGTCACGCACGCCTCGTACGAGGGGATTCCCCTCCCAGCCGAGCGGGCCGAGGGCGCGGTCGACGTGTACAAGGACATCCGCAACCCGCTGATCATGCGTTCGCGCGAGGAGATCGCGCGGTTCTTCGAGGGGTACGACATGGTGGAACCCGGACTGGTGCCGATGCCGATCTGGCGGCCCGACACCGCGCCCGAGGACGAGGATCCCTATTCCTTCTCCGGGTTCGCGGGCGTGGGGCGCACGGCGTGATCGCGGAGCCGGACGGGCCGGAGGACAGACTCCGCCGGTTCGCGACGATCTGGAGCCGGGCGGTCTTCCCGGTCACCTCGACCTCGCTGACGCGGCCCGAGTTCGAGCAGCAACTCGTACCGCTGGCACGGCGGTTGAGCGAGGCGCTGCGGGCCAGGACCTTCGAGGCGACCGAGGGACAGGCGGTCGGCGCCGCGATCGTCTCCGCGCACTGCACCGATCCCGAGGCGCTGAGCCGGACCCTCGACTGCGTGGACGCCTATCTGGTGCTCTACTGCGGCGAGGACGGACCCCAGGAGGCCCTGCGTACCCGCTCGGCACGCCTCCAGCACGCCATGGCCGCCGGATTCGCGCGGGCGCTGCGGGAGCGGACGCTCAGCGAGCAGGAGGCCATCTACCAGGCCGCGTTGAACGCGCGCAGTACGGTGGCCGAGGCACTGCACGCCAGTGAGGCCCGCTTCCGCGCGGTCTTCGAGGGCGCGGCCATAGGGATCGCCATCGCCGACCTCGAAGGCAACATCCTGCAGGCCAACGGAGCCCTTCTGCGGATGTTCGGCGGCTCCGAGCAGACGATGCGCGGACGCCGGGTCCCCGAGTGGACACACCCCGACGACGCGCCCCAAGTCTGGAAACTCTACGAGGAGTTGGTCAGCGGCGAGCGCGAGCACTACCACGTCGAAAAGGCCTTCTACCGGCCCGACGGCACCGCCCTGTGGACCAACCTGACGGTGTCCCTGCTGCGCGACCCGGACGGTGAACCGCAGTACCAGCTCGCCCTCATGGAGGACACCACCGAGCGCCGGCTGCTCAATCTGCGACTGCGCTACGAGGCCACGCACGACGCGCTCACCGGGCTGCCCAACCGGACCCTCTTCTTCGAGCGCCTGGAGAAGGCTCTCTCCGCGGGCGACGACCAGCGGTTCGGCCTGTGCTACCTCGACCTCGACGGCTTCAAGACCATCAACGACAGCCTCGGGCACGCGGCCGGGGACCGGCTGCTCGTGGAGGTCGCCGACCGGCTGCAGTCCTGCGCGACCGCGCCGGGCGAGATGGTCGCCAGGCTCGGCGGCGACGAGTTCGTGGCCCTCACCATCGGCCCCGACACGGAGCGCGAGGTCGACGAACTCGCCGGACGCATCATGAACGCCCTGGTCACCCCGATCAGCATCGACGGCCGCGAGTTGGCCGTGCGCGGGAGCATCGGCATCGTCGAGGGACCGGCGGGCGAACGCGGCCCGGCGGAGGTGCTGCGCAGCGCCGACATCACCATGTACCGCGCCAAGTCCGCGGGCGGCAACCGGTTCGAGCTCGCCGACCCGGAGGCCGACGCCCGCGCCATCACCCGGCACGGACTCACCACGGCACTCCCGGCGGCCCTCGACCGGGGCGAGTTCTTCATCGAGTACCAGCCGCTGGTGCGCCTCGGCGACGGCAGCGTGCACGGCGCGGAGGCGCTGGTGCGCTGGCTGCATCCGCAGCACGGCGTGCTCGGACCCGACCAGTTCATCCCGCTCGCCGAGCACACCGGACTGATCGTGCCGCTCGGCCGCTGGGTCCTGGAACAGTCCGTCCGGCAGGCCCGCCAGTGGCAGGAACGACATGCCGGGGCGGTCCCCCTGCGGATCAACGTCAACCTGTCACCGTGCCAGCTGACCCATCCGGGTCTGGTCCAGGACACCGTGGACATCCTGGAGCGCGAGGGGCTCGACGCCGGCGCACTGTGCCTGGAGGTGACCGAGTCCGCGCTGATCGGCGCCGACGACGACCTCCTCAAGCCGCTGCGCCGGCTCGCGGAGATGGGCGTGGACATCGCCCTCGACGACTTCGGCACCGGTTATTCGAACCTCGCCAACCTGCGCCGGCTGCCCGTGAGCATCCTCAAGCTGGACCGCTCGTTCACCCAGGGCATGCAGCAGTTCCCGGCGGACCCGGTCGACCTCAAGATCGTCGAGGGCATCGTCTCGCTCGCCCACAGCCTCGACCTCACGGTCACCGTCGAGGGCGTCGAAACGGGCGCCCAGGCCGAACAGCTGCGGATACTGGGCTGCGACACCGCCCAGGGGTGGTACTACGCCCGGCCCGGCCCGCCGGAGCGCCTGCACGAACTGGCCCTGGTCGACGCCGCCGGCTGAGGCTTCGCACGCGAGGTGGTCTCCTGGACGGGAGGCCACCGAGCGGCCCGGGCCAGGAGCGGGAGGCAGACATGGCGGACGAGCGGCCGATCGTCGGCCGGGAGACGGAGCTGGCCGAGCTGTCGGGGCTGGCCGCGTCGCCCGCCGGACGGGCCCTGCTTGTGCGGGGCGAGGCGGGCGTCGGCAAGAGCGTCCTGCTGGACGCGGCCGCGGCACGGTCCCTCGCCCTCGGGCACCTGGTCGTCCGGGCGGCCGGTGCGGAGGCGGAGTCGGAGCTGCCGTTCGCCGGCCTGCACCAGATCCTGCACCCGCTGCTCCCGCAGGCCGCCGGCCTCGACCGGGTCACCCGCGCGGCCTTCGACACCGTCTTCGGGCGTACGACGGGCGAGGCGCCCTCGGTGATGACGCTGGGCGTCGCCGTCCTCGATCTGCTGGCGCTGGTCTCCGGCGACAGGCCCCTGCTGGTGGTCGTCGACGACGCCCACTGGTTCGACCCGCAGAGCGCCGAGGTGGGCCGGTTCATCGCGCGCCGGCTGTCCGCGCACGCCGTCCGGATGGCGATCGGGGTACGGGCGGACGTCGCCTCCGCGTGGGACGCGGCAGGGCTCTCCGAGCTGACGGTCCCGGCTCTCGACGCCCGTTCCGCCGGCCTGCTGCTCGACGCGTACGCCCCGGACCTCGCCGAAGGCCCCCGCCACCAGGTCCTCGACCAGGCCCGGGGCAACCCGCTCGCCCTGCTGGAGCTGCCGCGCGCCCTGCGCGAGGGCACCGCCCACGACCCCGGGCCCGGCGAGCTCCCCCTGTCCCGGCGTCTCGAGCAGCTCTACGGCGACCGGATCAGGACGCTCGCCGCCGCCGAGCGCACCGAGCTGCTGCGCGGCGCCCTCGACGGCACCGGCGCGGCGCCGTCACCGGCCGACCGGGCCCGCTACCGGCTCAGCGGGGTCGACGGCGCGCTGGCCGCCGGACTGCTCACCGTGGACGCCACGACCGGCGACCCCGTCTTCCGCCACCCGCTGGTCCGCTCGGCGCTGGTGCAGTCCGCCACCCCGAACCAGCGGCGCGCCGCCCACGCGGAACTGGCCCGGCTGCACCACGCGGACATCGAGCGTCACGCCGTCCACCTCGCGGCCGCCACCGTCGACCCCGACGAGGCCGTCGCCGCCGTCCTGGAGCGCGCCGCCCGCTCCGCCACCGCCCGCGGCGCGGCGGCGTCCGCCGTCGCGCTGCTCACCCGCGCCGCCGAACTGAGCCCGGGGTCGGTACCGCGTTCCCGCCGCCTCGGCGACGCGGCCTTCGTGGCGGCGCAGTCCGCGCTCCTCGACCGGGCGCAGGAACTGCGGGAGGTCTCCGACCGGCTGACCGGCACCCACCGGTCGCCCACCGCCGTGATCACCTCGGCGTACGCGGCGCTCTACCGGGACGGCGACGTCCGCCCCGCGCACCGCCGCGTCGCCGCCGCGCTCGGGTCGCTGCCCGAGGACAGCGACCCGCAGACCCGCACCCGGCTGCTCAACCTGCTGCTCGCCATCAGTCTGTTCGCCGCCGATCCGGCCCTCTGGACGGTCACCGACGCTCTGGTGGACGCCGCCCCGGTCCCGCCGGCCACCGCGCTCTACCGCGACGCGTTCGGCGATCCGGCCCGGCGCGGGGCGGGCGCACGCGAGCGGGTCCAGGACGCGTTCGCCCGGCTCGGTGAGGAACAGCCGTGGGACGTCATGCGGCTCGGGGTCGCGGCCTACCACCTCGACGCGCTCGGCGACCATCGTCTGCTGGTGCGCCGGGTCGCCGACCGGGAGGCGGGCAGCGGGGCGGTCACCAACGCGATGACCCTGCTGCAACTGGTCATGCTCGACCAGATCGACAGCGGCGAATGGGACGCCGCCGAGCGCACCGGCAAGCGCGGCCTGGAACTCACCACCACCCACGGCTACGCGCTGTTCGCGCACCAGTACCACGGCTTCCTCGGACTGATCGCCGCCTGGCGGGGCGACACCGAGGGCGCCACGGCGGCGCTGGACCGCCTCGACCGCTGGGCCCGGCCGCGTGGTGTCGGCCACCTCACCCAGCTCGCCGAGGCCATCGGAGCCGCCGCACACCTCACCACGGGCGACTTCGAAGGGGCGTACGCCTATGCCGGCGGCCTCACCGCGCCCGGCACGTTCACGCCCTGCTCGCAGCAGGCCCTGCGCACCCTGCTGGACCTGGTGGAGTCGGCCGTGCACACCGGCCGCACCGAACAGGCCCGCGCGCACGCGGCGGCGGCCCGCGACCAGGGCCTGCCCGCGATCTCACCGCGCCTCGACTTCCTCACCGCCGCCGCCCTGGCGATGACCGCCGGCGACACGCAGGCGCGGGCCGCGTACGAGCGGGCGGTGTCCCACCCCGCCGGGGCGGAGTTCCCCTTCGAACTGGCCAGGGTGCGGCTCGCCCAGGGCATGTGGCTGCGCCGGGCCCGGGAACGGGCGGCCGCCCGGACCGTCCTCGAACAGGCGGCCGAGGTCTTCGACCGGCTCGGCGCGACGCCGTGGGCCCGGCGCGCCCGGGCCGAACTGCGCGCCGCCGGAGCGGGCGCCGCGCCCAGCGCGCACGGCGCGTCCGCGGCGCTCACCGCGCAGGAGCGGCAGATCGCCGAACTCGCCGCGAGCGGACTGAGCAACAAGGAGATCGGCGCCCGGCTCTTCCTGTCGCCGCGCACGGTCGGAGCGCACCTCTACCGGGTGTTCCCGAAACTCGGCATCTCCTCGCGGGCCTCGCTGCGGGACGCGCTGGCGGGGAACTCCGCAGGGGCTGGATGAGTCCCGGCCGGGACTCGTCCAGCCGGGCCGCACAGCCGTGCGCCGGAGGCCGTCGGCCGGTGACCGCGTCGGCGGGTCGCCGTACCCGCCGGCCGGTGGCCGCGGGCGCCGGCCGGTCACCACAGTCATTCGACCGATGCGGCGCGCCTGACCGCCAGGGGAGTCTGGACGCGTCGCGCCACCCCCGGAGGCGGCCCCGAGCAGTCCAGGAGAAGGCCATGTCCGACTCACGCACCCCCGTCGTCCTCATCCACGGCCTCTGGCTGCACGCCACCTCGTGGCAGCCCTGGGCCGACCTGGCCGACGCCCACGGATACGCGCCGCTGGCCCCCGGCTGGCCCGGGGAGGCCGCCACCGTCGCCGAGACGCGGCGCCACCCCGAGGCCGTCGCGGGACTCGGCATCGACGAGGTCACCGCGCACTACGCCGGGATCATCCGCGCCCTGGACCGTCCACCGGTGCTCGTCGGGCACTCCTTCGGCGGCCTGATCGCACAGAAGCTGCTCGGTGCGGGCCTGGGCCGGGCCGCCATCGCCATCGACCCCGCCCAGATCAAGGGCGTCAGGGCGCTGCCCCCGGCGCAGTTGCGCGCGGGCCTGCCCGTCCTGGGCAACCCGGCGAACCGGCGCCGCGCGGTCTCGCTGACCGCCGCGCAGTTCCGGTACGGCTTCGGCAACGCGCTGGAGCGGACCGAGTCCGACGAACTGTACGAGCGCCTCACCATCCCCTCGCCGGGCCGGCCGCTGTTCCAGGCGGCGTTCGCCGGCTTCGCACGGCGCTCCCCGGCGGCGGTGGCCACCGGCAACGCGGACCGCGGGCCGCTGCTGCTGATCTCCGGCCAGGCCGACCACACCGTCCCCGACGTGGTGACCCGCTCGGCGTACAAGCTCTACGGCGACTCGCCGGCGGTCACCGAACTCAAGCAGTTCCCCGACCGCGGCCACTCCCTGACCGTCGACCACGGCTGGCGCACGGTGGCCGACCACGCCCTGCGGTGGCTCGACGACCAGGGGATAGCGGGCCGGGACACCTCCCGCCCCTGACCGTCGCGGCCCCAAGTCCCCTCCACGTAGGTACCCCACCCATCCGCACCACATCGGGCGCCCATCGAACCGGGCCCCACAGCACAGGAGTTGAGAAGAATGAGCACGGAACTTCAGGGCCGGACCGCCATCGTCACCGGTGCCAGCAAGGGCATCGGACTGGCCATCACCCAGGCGCTGGCCGCAGCGGGCGCGACGGTCGTCGCCGGGTCCCGCACGACGACGGACGCGCTGGACACGCTGGTCAAGGAGGGCCCGGTCACCTGGGTCCCGGTCGACCTCGCCGAACCGGGCGCCGCCGAACGCCTGGTCGCGGCGGCCGGCGGACGCGTCGACATCCTCGTCAACAACGTGGGCGCCGCGCCCGCCCGCACCGGCGGGTTCCTCTCGGTGACCGACGAGGACTGGCGGCGTACCGTCGACCTGAACCTGCTGACCGCCGTACGGGTGACCAGGGCCGCCCTCCCGGTGATGCTGGCCGCCGGTCACGGTTCCGTGGTGACGGTCGCGTCGGTCAACGCCACCCTGCCCGACCCCCTGGTGATCGACTACAGCGCGGGCAAGGCCGCACTGGTCGCCTTCTCCAAGGCGCTGTCGAAGGAGGTCGGCCCGAAGGGCATCCGGGTCAACACGGTCAGCCCGGGTCCGGTGGAGACCGAGCTGTGGCTCGGCGGCGGGGGAGTGGCCGAGACCGTCTCGGCCGCCGCCGGGATCACCCCGGACGACGTGATCGCGCAGGTGTCCGGGGCCACCGTCACCGGCCGCTTCTCCCAGCCGTCCGAGGTCGCCGAACTGGTCCTCTTCCTCGCCGGTGACCGGGCCCGCAACATCACCGGCAGCGACCTGGTGATCGACGGCGGCTTCATCCCGACACGGTGAGCACCATGCCGGCGTGGTGACCGGTCCGGTTCAGCGCTCCAGCAGCATCCGCTGAAGTTCCCGGGCGGCCCGCGGCGGCGCCACGTCGCTGCGGTGCGCGAGCGCGATCGTCCGGTGCAGTCCGGGCGGGGCCAGCGGGGTGACCCGCAGTCCCCGCCCGGACCGCGTCGCGATCATGCGCGGGACGACGGCCACGCCGAGGCCCGCGCGCACGAAACCCAGTACGGCGTCCATCTCGCCGCCCTCCACCGCGAAGTCCGGCTCGAAGCCCTCGGCGCGGCAGGCGGCCACCGTCAGTTCCCGCAGGTCGTAGCCGTGCCGGAACATGACCATGCGTGCGCCCTCCAGGTCGGGGATGCGGACCGTACGGCCCCCTCCGGGCGAGGGCGACTCCGGCGAGGACACCACCACCAGATCCTCGCGCAGCAGTTCCACCGTGGTCAGCGCCGGGGACGGAGTGGGCAGCGGGAGCACGACCAGGGCGAGGTCCAGGGCGCCGCGGGCGAGCTCACGGACGAGGTCGTGGGAGCCGCCCTCCTCGATCAGCAGCCGGATGCCGGGATAGCGGTCGTGGAAGGCGCGCAGCACATCGGGCAGCAGTCCGGTGCAGACGCTCGGGGTGGCGCCGAGGCGGACCCGGCCGCTGCGCAGCTGGGCCAACTCCTGCACCTCGTGCCGGGCCGTGTCGGCGTCGGCGAGGATGCGGCGGGCCAGCGGGAGCAGTGCCTCGCCCGCGTCGGTCAGGGTGATGTTGCCGCGCGCCCGCAGGAAGAGATCCGCCCCCAACTCCCTTTCCAGCGACCTGATCTGCTGGGAAAGGGACGGCTGGGCGACATGGACCAGTTCGGCGGCCCGGGTGAAGTGCCGGGTCTCGGCGACCGCCACGAAGTACTGGAGCTGCTGGAACTGCACCCCACCACGATAGGCCACCCCTATCGAAACGAGCCACACCATGTCTTGGACCGATCGGCACCTCGCGATCTAGCGTGCTCAGTCATGGCACTGGCAACGCGGACGGACCGACGACCGTCCTTGACCCGCACCGTGTGGGACAGCTCGCTCGGGAAGAAGACCGTGATGGCGGTGAGCGGCCTGATCATGCTGCTCTACCTGGTCGTCCACATGCTCGGCAACCTGAAGATCTTCTTCGGGGCGGGCGATTTCAACCACTACGCGCACTGGCTGCGCACCATCGGTGAACCGTTCCTGCACTACGAGTGGGCCCTGTGGATCATCCGCGTGGTCCTGGTCGTCGCCGTCGTCGCGCACGCCACCGCCGCCTACCAGCTGAGCCGCCGCGACATCCGGGCGCGCCCCAGCCGGTACGTCCACAGCAAGGCCCGGTCGAGCTACGCCACCCGCACCATGCGCTGGGGCGGGATCATCCTCGGCCTCTTCATCGTCTGGCACCTCCTCGACCTGACGACCGGCACCGTGCACTCCGGCGGCTTCCAGTCCGGACACCCGTACCAGAACGTCGTCGACACCTTCTCGACCTGGTACGGCGACGTGATCTACATCGTCGCCATGCTCGCGCTCGGCCTGCACATCCGGCACGGCTTCTGGAGCGCGGCACAGACCCTGGGCGCCGGCAGCCGCACCCGCGACCGCGCCCTCAAGACCCTCGCCAACGTCCTGGCGCTGGTGCTGACCGCGGGCTTCATCGCCGTACCCGTGGCCGTGATGACCGGAGTGGTGAGCTGAACATGACCGCATCGTCCGCATACACCGACTACACGACCGGTGAGCCCGTCGCCGACGGCAAGGCCCCGCAGGGCCCGATCAACGAGCGCTGGGACACCCGCCGCTTCGAGGCCAAGCTGGTCAACCCCGCCAACCGCCGCAAGCACCGGGTGATCGTCGTCGGCACCGGCCTCGCGGGCGGCTCCGCCGGCGCCACACTCGCCGAACAGGGCTACCACGTCGTCCAGTTCTGCTACCAGGACTCGCCCCGCCGGGCCCACTCGATCGCCGCCCAGGGCGGCATCAACGCGGCCAAGAACTACCGCAACGACGGCGACTCCGTGCACCGGCTGTTCTACGACACCGTCAAGGGCGGGGACTTCAGGGCCCGGGAGTCCAACGTCCACCGGCTCGCCCAGATCTCCGTCGAGATCATCGACCAGTGCGTCGCCCAGGGCGTGCCCTTCGCCCGTGAGTACGGCGGCCTGCTCGACACCCGCTCCTTCGGCGGCGTCCAGGTCTCCCGCACCTTCTACGCCCGCGGCCAGACGGGCCAGCAACTGCTGCTCGGCGCGTACCAGGCACTGTCCCGCCAGATCGCCGCGGGCACCGTCGAGATGCACCCGCGCACCGAGATGCTCGACCTGATCGTCGTCGACGGAAGGGCCCGCGGGATCGTGGCCCGCGACCTGGTCACCGGCCGCGTCGAGACGCACTACGCCGACGCGGTGGTCCTGGCCAGCGGCGGTTACGGCAACGTCTTCTACCTCTCGACGAACGCCATGAACTCCAACGCCACCGCGGTCTGGCGGGCCCACCGGCGCGGCGCCTACTTCGCCAACCCCTGCTTCACCCAGATCCACCCCACCTGCATCCCGCGCACCGGCGACCACCAGTCCAAGCTGACGCTGATGAGCGAGTCGCTCCGCAACGACGGCCGCATCTGGGTCCCCAAGGCCGCCGGCGACACCCGCCCGCCGAACGAGATCCCCGAGGACGAGCGCGACTACTACCTGGAGCGCATCTACCCGTCCTTCGGCAACCTGGTGCCCCGCGACATCGCCTCCCGCGCCGCGAAGAACGTCTGCGACGAGGGCAGGGGAGTGGGCCCCGGCGGCCAGGGCGTCTACCTGGACTTCGCCGACGCCATCGGGCGGATGGGCAAGGCGAAGGTCGAGGAGAAGTACGGCAACCTCTTCGACATGTACGCCCGGATCACCGCCGAGGACCCGTACACCGTCCCGATGCGGATCTACCCGGCCGTGCACTACACGATGGGCGGCCTCTGGGTCGACTACGACCTCCAGACCACCATCCCCGGTCTGTTCGCGATCGGCGAGGCCAACTTCTCCGACCACGGAGCCAACCGCCTCGGCGCCTCGGCGCTGATGCAGGGCCTCGCCGACGGCTACTTCGTGCTGCCGTCCACGATCAACGACTACCTCGCCCGCCACCCGCACCACGAGGAGGTCACCGACGAACACCCCGCCGTGCAGGAGGTGCTGGCGGAGACCGAGGACCGGCTCCGGCTGCTCCTCGCCGTCGACGGCGACCGCACCCCCGACTCCTTCCACCGCGAGGTCGGCGAACTCATGTGGGAGTTCTGCGGCATGGCCCGTACGGAGACGGGACTGCGCAAGGCCCTGGAGCGGATCCCGCAGATCCGCGAGGAGTTCTGGCGGCGCATCAAGGTCCCGGGCACCGGCGAGGAGTTCAACCAGTCGCTGGAGAAGGCCAATCGCGTCGTCGACTACCTGGAGCTCGCCGAACTCATGTGCCTCGACGCACTGCACCGGGCGGAGTCCTGCGGCGGCCACTTCCGCGAGGAGTCCCAGACCCCGGACGGCGAGGCGGAGCGCCGGGACGAGGAGTTCTCGTACGCGGCCGCCTGGGAGTTCACCGACACCGGCGCCGCACCCGTCCTGCACAAGGAAGACCTCGTCTTCGAGTACGTACACCCCACCCAGCGGAGCTACGCATGAAGCTCACCCTGCGCGTCTGGCGCCAGAAGAACGCCGACGCAGACGGAGCGATGTCCACCTACCAGGTGGACGACATCTCGGCCGACATGTCCTTCCTGGAGATGCTCGACACCCTCAACGAGGAGCTCATCCTCAAGGGCGAGGACCCGGTCGCCTTCGACCACGACTGCCGCGAGGGCATCTGCGGCGCGTGCTCGCTCGTCATCAACGGTGACGCCCACGGTCCCGAGCGCACGACCTCCTGCCAGCTGCACATGCGGTCCTTCCAGGACGGCGACACGATCGACGTCGAGCCCTGGCGCGCCGCCGCCTTCCCCGTCGTGAAGGACCTCGTGGTCGACCGGTCCGCCTTCGACCGGATCATCCAGGCCGGCGGCTACATCACCGCCCCGACCGGTGCCGCGCCCGAGGCGCACGCCACGCCCGTGCCGAAACCGGACGCCGACCTCGCCTTCGAACACGCCGAGTGCATCGGCTGCGGGGCGTGCGTGGCGGCCTGCCCCAACGGCGCGGCGATGCTCTTCACCTCCGCGAAGATCAACCACCTGAACGTCCTGCCGCAGGGAGCACCCGAACGCGAGACACGGGTGCTCGACATGGTCGCGCAGATGGACGAGGAGGGCTTCGGCGGCTGCACCCTCGCCGGGGAGTGCGCCACCGCCTGCCCCAAGGGCATCCCGCTGGTCTCCATCACCAGCATGAACAAGGAGTGGCTGCGAGCCACCCGCAAGGCCGGACGGCGCTGACACCGAGAGGCACTTGTTCACAGAGCGTTCGCCGGACGGGTGCGGACGGGCGGGGCCGGGAGTGGTGCTCATCCCCGGCCCCGTCTCGCACACGGGGGCAGCCCCTGGCATTCAACATCCCCACATCCCGGCTCCTGGCACAGGTCACGCGCACGCCAACCGGTATCGGAAGAACAGGAGCGCGCGGACCGCACCGAAACGGCCCGCCGCCGCACCGCCGAACCGGCCCGTGACCAGGAGAGTGCCATGACCGGCGTTTCCACCCTCGACAGCCCCCCGCAGCCGATGGCCCCCACCCGCTACACCGTCTCCCTCGCCCGCTCCGAGGAGGACGTCCGGGCCGCCCAGCGGCTGCGCCACGACGTCTTCGCGGGCGAGATGGGCGCCCTGCTGACCACTCCGCAGCCGGGCCTCGACGTCGACTCCTTCGACGCCTACTGCGACCACCTGCTGGTCCGCGACACGCAGACGGACCAGGTCGTCGGCACCTACCGACTGCTGCCGCCGGACCGGGCCGCGGTCGCCGGCCGGCTCTACTCGGAGAGCGAGTTCGAACTCGGCCCGCTCGACGCCATCCGCCCCGGACTCGTCGAGGTCGGCCGCTCCTGCGTCCACCCCGACCACCGCGACGGCGCGGTCATCGGCCTCATCTGGGCGGGCATCGCCCGGTACATGGTCGACGGCGGCCACGAATGGCTCGCCGGCTGCTGCTCGATCCCGCTCGCCGACGGCGGCGCGCTCGCGGCGGGCACCTGGGACCGGGTGCAGGCCAAGTACCTCGCGCCCGAGGAGTACCGGGTACGGCCGCGGCTGCCCTGGTCCGCCGAGGGCGTCGCCCGCCCGTCCCGCACCGAGCTGCCCCCGCTGCTGTGCGGCTACCTCCGGCTCGGCGCCTGGGTCTGCGCCGAACCCGCGCACGACCCGGACTTCGGCGTCGCCGACCTGTACGTGCTGCTGTCGATGCGGCGGGTCGACCCGCGCTATCTGCGGCACTTCCTCTCGCTCGTACCGGCCTGATGACGCTCACCGACGCCGGGGTACGGAGCGTCTGGCTGCCCAGCGCGCCCTGCACCCCGGTGGCCTGCGTGGAACGCACCGGATCCGTCACGGCCGTACCCCGGGCCGTGCTGCGGCTCACCGCGGTCGTCGCCCTGCTCGCCGTCGGCGCCGCGCTCTGCCCGGTCGGCGGACGGATCCCGTCCCGGGTGGTGCGGGCCTGGGCCCGCGGCGTCGCCCGGGCGGCGGGCGTCCGGGTCCGGATCACCGGCGCCGCCGCACCCAGCGGCGGTCTGCTGCTGGTCGCCAACCACATCTCGTGGCTGGACATACCGCTGCTCGCCGCCGTCCGGCCGGCCAGGATGCTCGCCAAGTCCGAGATCCGGCAGTGGCCGGTCGCGGGCTTTCTGGCCGCGCGCGGCGGCGTGCTGTTCATCGAACGCGACCGGCTGCGCGCCCTGCCGGGCACGGTCGCGCACATCGCCGGGCTGCTGCGCGACGGTGCCGCCGTCGTGGCCTTCCCCGAGGGCAGCACCTGGTGCGGCAGAGCGCAGGGGCACTTCCGGCGGGCCGTCTTCCAGGCGGCGCTGGACGCCGGGGTGCCGGTCCAGCCGGTGCGTCTGCACTACCGGTTCGCCCGGGGAGCGGCCAGCACCGCGCCCGCCTTCGTCGGGAACGACTCCCTGCTCGCCTCGCTGTGGCGGGTGGCCTCGGCGCGCGGGCTGGTCGCGGAGGTCGAGGTGCGGCCCGCGCTCGCGCCGGGCAGCCATGCCGACCGACGGGACCTGGCCCGCGCGGCACAGGGAGGCCCGCACCCCTACGACGCCCTGGCTCCGACACCCGCGCACCACTGACGAACCGTCACCGACCGGCGCGTCTCCCGGCAGGCACCCGGGAGGGTACGACCCCGCGGGACCGGCCGTCGCCACCGCGGACGGCGGCCGACCCGGCCTCCCGGGCCTCCCGGGCTTCCCGGGGCACCTTAGGGTTCCTGACCGCGTCCGCCCCGCTCGTCCCGGCCGCCCCGCTCGTCCCGGCCGGTCCGGTCGCGCACGGCCGGACCGGCGAGCGCGCGGGCGAGATAGGGCGCCGTCGTGCTGCCCGCCGCCCTCGCGACCTCGGCGGGCGGCCCCACCGCCACGATCCGGCCGCCGGCCTCCCCGCCGCCCGGCCCCAGGTCGATCACCCAGTCGGCGCCCGCGACCACCGCCATGGTGTGCTCGACGACCACGACGGTGTGCCCCGCGTCGACCAGTCCGTGCAACTGGCGCGTCAGCACCTCGACATCGGCCGGATGCAGCCCGGCCGTCGGCTCGTCGAGGAGGTAGAGCGTGTGTCCCCGGCGGATCCGCTGCAACTCGCCGGCCAGCTTGATGCGCTGGGCCTCGCCGCCGGACAGCTCGGTGGCGGGCTGGCCGAGCCGCAGATAGCCGAGCCCCACGTCGAGGAGCGTGGTGAGGCTGCGGACCACGGCCGGGGTGTCGTCGAAGAACTCCGCCGCGGCCTCCACCGTCATGTCCAGCACCTGCGCGATGTTCCGTCCGCGGTACGTCACTTCGAGCGTCTCGGGGTTGTAGCGCGCCCCGCCGCAGTCCGGGCACGGCGCGTACGTGCTCGGCAGGAAGAGCAGCTCGACACTCACGAACCCCTCGCCCTGGCAGGTCTCGCAACGACCGCCGGCGACGTTGAAGGAGAAGCGCCCGACACCGTAGTTCCGCCGGCGTGCCGCCTCGGTCCCGGCGAACACCTTGCGTACGACGTCGAAGAGTCCCGTGTACGTCGCCAGATTGGAGCGCGGGGTACGCCCGATGGGCCGTTGGTCGACCGAGACGACCCGTCCGACCCCCTCCAGTTCCTCCGTCACCTCGCCGACGAGCGTGGACTTGCCGGAACCGGAGACACCCGTGACGGCGGTGAACACGCCGAGCGGGATCTCGGCGGTCACGCCCCGCAGGTTGTGCCGGTGCACCGGACCGACCTTCAACTGCCCTCGCGGGGGCCTGACCTCACGCACCGGTGCGGGTGAGCGGTCGAAGAGGAAGCGGGCCGTGGCCGACTCCGCCACCCCGGCGAGCTCCGCCACCGGACCACTGTGCAGTACCCGTCCGCCGTGCTCGCCCGCCCGTGGACCGACGTCGACGAGCCAGTCCGCGGCGCGCACGACGTCGAGGTGGTGCTCGACCACGAACACCGAGTTGCCCGCCGCCTTCAGCCGGTCCAGGACGGTGAGCAGGGCCTCCGTGTCGGCCGGGTGCAGGCCGGCGGACGGCTCGTCGAGGACGTAGACGACACCGAACAGTCCGGACCGCAACTGCGTGGCCAGCCGCAGCCGTTGCAGTTCTCCCGCGGAGAGGGTGGGCGTGGCGCGGTCGAGGCTGAGATAGCCGAGGCCGAGTTCGAGGACCGGGGCGATGCGCGCCCGGAGGTCGTCCGTGAGCACCCGGGCCGTCTCCCCCTCGGGGCGCAGTGTCCCCGCCAGTTCGGCCAGCGGCAGCGCGGCGAGCTCGGCGATCGTCCGCCCGGCGAAGGTCACCGCCAGGGCCTCGGGGCGCAGCCTGCTGCCGCCGCACACCGGGCACGGGGCACTGCTGAGGAACCGCTCGGCCCTGGCCCGCAGCGTCGCGCTCTTCGAGTCCGAGAAGGTCTTCATGACATAGCGCCGCGCACTCATGTACGTGCCCTGGTAAGGGCGTTGGATGCGTTCCGCGGTGCGCACCGGATGCACGGTGACGACCGGCTGCTCGTCCGTGAACAGGATCCACTCCCGCTCCCCGGCGGGCAGTTCGCGCCAGGGGCGGTCCACGTCGTGACCCAGCGCGTCGAGCACGTCGCGCAGGTTCTTGCCCTGCCAGGCACCGGGCCACGCGGCGATCGCGCCCGCACGGATCGACAGCGAGGGATCCGGCACCAGCAACTCCTCGCTCGTACCGTGGACCCGTCCGAGCCCGTGGCACTGCGGACAGGCTCCGGCCGCCGTGTTCGGCGAGAAGGCGTCCGAGTCGAGGCGTTCGGCGCCGGCCGGGTAGTCGCCGGCGCGGGAGAACAGCATCCGCAGGGAGTTGGAGAGGTGGGTGACCGTGCCGACGGACGAGCGCGAGGTGGGCGCCGAACGGCGCTGCTGGAGCGAGACCGCGGGCGGCAGCCCGGTGATGTCCCCGACCTTCGGCGCCCCGACCTGGTGGATCAGCCGCCGTGCGTACGGTGCGACCGACTCGAAGTAGCGCCGCTGGGCCTCCGCGTAGATCGTCCCGAACGCCAGCGAGGACTTGCCCGAGCCCGAGACACCGGTGAAGACGGCGAGGACGTCCCGCGGAATGTCGACGTCCACGCCGCGCAGGTTGTGCTCACGGGCGTTCCGCACACGGACGTAGGGGTCGTGAGGGCCGTGCGGATCGGACATCGACGGGACTCCTGAGACGGTCTGTGACCCGGGGGCGGACGGGGAAGGGGCAAACCACACCATTCTAGGCCTGGGTGAGTCCCACGGCCCGGGCGAGCCCGCGGAAGGAGTCCAGCAGGGCCCGCCGGTCGTAGGTGCTCGTCGTGACGAGCACCTCCTGCGCGCCCGTCTCCTCGATCACCGCCGCCAGCTCCTCGGCGACCCGCTCCCCGGTTCCCGCGAGCCGGCCGGTGAGCCCGGACTCGTAGAGGTCCCGCTCCTTGCCGGTCATCGTCAGGCCCTCGACGCGCTCGGCGGGCGGCAGGGGCGGGAAGGTGCCGTGCGTGCGCGAGTACGCCATCGACCAGGCCTCCGGGATCAGCAGCCGGTGCGCGTCCCTCTCGGTCGCCGCGACCGCTACCGCGCCGGAGACGACGACATAGGGCTCGCGTGCCCAGTCGGACGGGCGGAACGCCGCACGGTAGCGATCTATGCCACGCCGCATCCTGTCCCGGTCGCGGAGGTCGCCGATGACCAGCGGAAGACCGGCCCGCGCCGCGATGTCCGCGCCCTCGCCCAGGGCGAGCACGAAGGGCGGCACCGTCAGTCCCTCCGCCGGCCGGGCGTGCACCCCGGTCGGGGACGTGCCGCGGAACCAGCCCAGCAGCTCGTCGAGCTGGGCCGCGAAATCGGCGGACTCGGCGGCGTCCCTGTCCCGTCCCAGTGCCCTGCGCACCCCGGCCGTGAATCCGACGGAGCGGCCGAGACCCATGTCGATCCGGCCGGGGAAGAGAGCCTCCAGAACCCCGAACTGCTCCGCCACGACCAGGGGTTGGTGGTTCGGCAGCATCACTCCGCCGGTGCCGACCCGGATGGTCCGGGTGGCGGCGGCGACCGCGGCGGCCAGTACCGTCGGGGCGGACCCGGCGACACCGGGCACGCCGTGATGCTCCGAGACCCAGAACCGGTGGTAGCCGAGCCGCTCGACCTCCCGGGCCAGCCGCACGGTGTCGCGCAGCGCCTCGGCGGCGTCGTGCCCCTCGCGGGTGCGGGAGCGGTCGAGGACGGAGAAGCGCACACGCGCCCCGGCCCGGCCCTGCTCCCACGAGGTGCCCCGCCGCTCCGGTCCGTGGGTCACCTCCCCGGTGGGAAGGGCGCCGGCCCCGGTCTCGGTCTCGCTCTTGTCCGTCGTCACCGTGCTCACCCTCCGCTGCGCCTTCCATGATCCGCCCGCTCTCCGGGACGGGCAAGGCCAGGGTGATCTCCGCGATGCGGGTGGGCTCGTGAACCCTCGCGGCTTCTGGTCCAACACCGGGGCCGCCGTGGTGTTTCCGTGGTGCTACCGACGGTAACAACACGGGTGTCGCAGCAACACCGGCGGCGTCTCCCGCACCTCACGTACCTCCTACGGAAGGCAGCCCATGGAGAATTCAGTGTCCCCCACCGTGATCAGCAGACGCCGGGCCCTGACGGCGGCGGGCGGTGTCCTGGCCGGTGCCGCCCTCGCGGCGCACACGGCACCCGCCTTCGCCGCCGGGTCGTCGGACGCGGACGCGATCGTCGTCGGCGGCGGCCTGGCCGGTCTGGTCGCGACGGCCGAACTGGCCGCCGCGGGCCGCAAGGTGCTGCTTCTGGACCAGGAGCCCGAGACCAACCTGGGCGGACAGGCCTTCTGGTCCTTCGGCGGCCTCTTCCTGGTCGACTCCGACGAGCAGCGGCTGATGGGCATCAAGGACTCCCGGGAACTGGCCTGGCAGGACTGGCTGGGGGCGGCCGGCTTCGACCGCGGGGTCGGGGACCCGACCGGCCAGGACCACTGGGCCCGCAAGTGGGCCGAGGCGTACGTGGACTTCGCGGCGGGGGAGAAGAGGTCCTGGCTCTACGGGCTGGGCGTGCGGTGGTTCCCGATCGTCGGCTGGGCCGAGCGCGGCGGCGGCCTCGCGGACGGGCACGGGAACTCGGTCCCGCGCTTCCATGTCACCTGGGGAACCGGTCCGGCCGTGGTCGAGCCGTTCGAGAAGCGGGTACGGGCCGCGGTCGCGGAGGGAAAGGTGGCCTTCAGGTTCCGGCACCGCGTCGACGAGATCGTGCGCACCGGGGGCGTCGTGACCGGGGTCCGGGGCGCGGTCCTCGAACCGAGCAACGCCGCGCGCGGCAAGGCCAGTTCGCGCACGGTGGTCGGAGACTTCGAACTCCGCGCGCCGGTCGTGATCGTCACCTCGGGCGGCATCGGCGCCAACCACGACCTCGTACGGCGGAACTGGCCGGCCCGGCTCGGCACCCCGCCCAAGTTCATGGTCACCGGCGTGCCCGCCCATGTGGACGGACGGATGCTCGGGATCACCGAGGCGGCGGGCGGCCGCATCGTCAACCCGGACCGGATGTGGCACTACACGGAGGGTCTCAGGAACTACGACCCGATCTGGGCCAACCACGGCATCCGCATCCTGCCGGGACCGTCGTCGATGTGGTTCGACGCCACCGGCAAGCGCTTCTCCGCCCCCGACCTCCCCGGCTACGACACGCTCCACACCCTGAAGTCGATCACCGACACGGGCTACGACTACTCCTGGTTCGTGACCACCCAGAAGATCATCGCGAAGGAGTTCGCGCTCTCCGGCTCGGAGCAGAACCCGGACCTCACCAACAAGGACGTCTGGATGCTGCTCTCCCGCATCTGGCAGACCCCCGAGCCCATCGAGAAGTTCAAGAAGAACGGCGTCGACTTCGTCGTCGCCGCCACGCTGTCCGAACTGGTCACGGGGATGAACAAGCTGACCGGGGACGGACTCATCGACCTCGCCGACCTCAAGCGGCAGATCGACGCGCGGGACCGGGAGATCGACAACCCGTACTCCAAGGACGTCCAGGTCATGGGGATCCGCAACGCGCTCGCCTACACCGGGGACTCGCTCAGCCGTACCGCGCCGATCCACAAGATCCTGGACCCCGGCGCCGGACCGCTGATCGCCGTACGGCTCAACATCCTCACCCGCAAGACCCTCGGCGGTCTGCAGACCGACCTCTCCGGCCGCGTCCTGAACGCCACCGGCACCCCGGTTCCCGGGCTGTACGCGGCCGGTGAGGTCGCGGGATTCGGCGGCGGGGGAGTACACGGATACCGCTCGCTGGAGGGCACCTTCCTGGGCGGCTGCCTGTTCTCCGGGCGCCAGGCGGGACGGGCGGCGGCCGCCGCGATCTGAACCCGGCGCACGGACCGCCGGCGGCGCCCCCTCCGGCCGGCGGTCCGTACGCCGCGCTCCCCGCGCGTCCCATGCGCCGCGCTCCCCGTACGCCGTGCGCCGCGGTCGCCGTGCGCGGCGCTCCTCGTACGCCGCTTTCCGCCGTCGGTCCGTCCGCCGATCGGCGGAGGCCGTGCGACTAAGGGAACCGCGATCGGGAAATGGCATTCCGGAGCCCTTGCCGACCAGCTCACGCGGTCGCGGTGGCAGGAACGGCCCCACCCCCACGAAACGCAGGAGTGCGCATGCAGTACGTGAAGCTCGGTTCGACGGGTCTGGACGTGTCCCGGATCTGCCTCGGCTGCATGAGTTTCGGGGTGCCCGGCCGGGGGACACACGAGTGGACCCTCGACGACGAGGCGTCCCGCCCGCTGATCCGCCGCGCGCTGGAGGCCGGCATCACCTTCTTCGACACGGCGAACGTCTACTCCGACGGCACCAGCGAGGAGATCGTCGGCCGCGCGCTGGCGGAGTTCGCCCGGCGCGACGAGATCGTCATCGCCACCAAGGTCAACGGCGCGATGCACGAAGGCCCCAACGCGCGCGGCCTGTCCCGCAAGGCCGTCATGACCGAGATCGACAACAGCCTGCGCAGGCTGGGCACCGACTACGTGGACCTTTACCAGATCCACCGCTTCGACCCCGCCACGCCCGTCGAGGAGACGATGGAGGCCCTGCACGACGTCGTGAAGGCCGGCAAGGCCCGTTACATCGGGGCGAGTTC
Source organism: Streptomyces sp. NPDC059668 (assembly GCF_042734135.1). NCBI lineage: Bacteria > Bacillati > Actinomycetota > Actinomycetes > Kitasatosporales > Streptomycetaceae > Streptomyces > Streptomyces sp. NPDC059668. The sequence goes on from NZ_JBHWEL010000112.1 coordinate 20,765, forward strand.
GATGTACGCCTGGGAGTTCTCCAAGGCGCAGTACACGGCCCTGCTGCACGGCTGGACCCGGTTCGTCTCCATGCAGAACCACTACAACCTCCTCTACCGCGAGGAGGAGCGCGAGATGCTTCCCCTCTGCGCGGACCAGGGCGTCGGCGTGCTGCCCTGGAGCCCGCTCGCCCGTGGCCGTCTCACCCGTGCATGGGACGTCACCACCGAACGCAGCAGGACCGACGAGTTCGGCAGGAAGCTCTACCAGGAGGGTGACCGGGAGATCGTCGACGCGGTCGGCCGGATCGCCGCCGAGCGTGACGTCCCGCCCGCCCGGATCGCCCTCGCCTGGCTGCTGCGCGGCGCCACCGTGACCGCTCCCGTCATCGGCGCCACCAGGGCGGGGCACATCGACGACGCGGTGGCCGCCCTCGACGTGGAACTCACGGAGAAGGAAGTCGGGGAACTGGAGGGGCCGTACACGCCCCGCGCGATCAGCGGTCACTGATCCGCGCGCCCGGTCCGTTCGCCACGCCCATTTCCTCGGTGGGGCAAAAGTATTGCGCGCATGAGCGGGGCTCCGGACGGGTGATGAATCCGGTGCCGCCTTCGCAAGGGTCCGGTGGCCTCAATTGGGAG
>NZ_JBHWEL010000113.1:0-21257 GCF_042734135.1 Streptomyces sp. NPDC059668
CCCCGATCACTGGGCGCGGCCGGACGCGTCTGGCGGAGACGAACATCGTTGGCGGCTGCGCGGGTTCGATCGTGGAGGCCGGGATCTGCTCCGATCCGACCGGCGACAGGATCTACGTCTTCGACGGCGACGCCGACAGCGCTCCTGTGGAGGAGCTGCAGCACCTGGCGGCGGGAACCGCGCCGGTGGGAACAGGTTGCCGCACGCCACCGTGTCGCGCGTGCTGCGTGGTCAGGCACAACCGAGTCGCGATCTGCTGCTGGCACTCGTGGAGGCCTGCGGACAGGAGCCGTCGGCTGGGGCGAGGACTACGACGCCGTTCTTCCGCTTCCAGGACCATGACGTGCTGATGATGCCGATCTCGGAAATTCCTCAGCGTCGCTCTTCGTCCCAATTGGTTCAAGAAGTGAATCAACTGGGGAATGCGGGGAGCGGAGAGCAGAAGGACTCACCGATCGCCTGTCGGTGAGTCCTTGAGTGCGGGATGTGTCAGTGGGACGCGACGAACCCTGTTGACTGGTCGAGGTGAAAGGGTGAGCCAGGGCTCTCGGGCCTCCAGCCCTGAGTGAGAGCGGTGCGGATGGTGTCAGCCACCTGGGATGGCAGGACTGGGTTGCTTGGGGTTCCGAACCAGTTGCTCGGATGCGGTTGATTGGTAGTGATCACCAGCGTGGTTCCTGGATTGTCCGCATGCTCGACCGCGTAGTTGAGAGGCGCGTGGACGAGTCCTTGGTCGTAGGTCGGCCGTCCGCGCAGGCGCCATGTGTAAGTGGTGTCGTCCACGTTGATGAGCCGCGATCCCTTTTTGACCAGTGCCATGTCCACGTCCTTTCCCATGTGACAGTACTGAACGGCGACTGATCGGGATCGTCCCCTGGACACGCGAATGACGGCCTCCGGCAGACGTACGCACATCGGCCGAGAGATTCCGCCCAGGAGGCAGGAAGCGAGCACGGCTCGTGAATATCAGCGCTGTGGTCTACGGTCGGCCACGGTCCCATCGGGACTGGTGTTCCGCTCTCGCCTGGCCTCTTTGGCTGGCCAGGCGAGAGCGGCGATGCCCGTTTCCCCCAGTGTTCGGCACGGGGACGGGCCCCTCCGGATGGAAGGCCGACACCAACGGCGTCATGTTCTATTGACGTCGTTTCTACCTGCAATTGCAAGGAGAACTGGGAACTTCCACCCAGCCGCGCATCTCCTTGCGCCGCAGCCCTCGAGGTGCTGAGCGGCTCTCGGGGCATGCCGGTGATCGACATTGTTCCGTGATTCCGCGATCACGTGGCGTAGCAACTGCCCCACTGGGCATGCTGGTTGCCCTCCCAGCCAGCGCGGCTTCGGCACCCGCCTGCCCGGGACCCGGTAGCTCTTTCCGGATGGAGCACCGGCCGACGTCCACGAGCGGAAGGACCGTGCATGAAGTCACGACCGATAGTCGTCATCACTGTCACAGCAACAGTGTTTGCGTGGAGCGGCGTGCTGGTCGCGGCGGGCCAGACGACAGCGGTGGTCGCGCTCGCTCCCGCCCTTGCTCTGACGGTTCAGCAGATCGTCCACGCCTCCCGCTCTCACTCCGCGGCCAGGTCGAGCAGCCGCGTGGACGTGGCCGCAGACGAGGAGGGCGAGGCCCCGTGACGACGCCCCTCGAACCACCAGCACCCTCCGGCAGACCTCCAGCTGCGCGGCCCGGCCGCAAGCTCGGACCCGTCCTTCCCAACATCGGCAGCGCTCATCGTGCGTGGCTGGACCCCATGCGCGGAACCTACCTGGCCAGCGGTATGACCTTGAGCGAGCTCAGCACACGGCTCAAGTTCGCCAAGTCCAAGCTCTCCGAACTCCTCCGCGGCGTAGGCCTCTATCCCAGGTGGGAGATCGTCTACCTGCTGGCGGCCGAGCTGGAGATGCCGAACTGGCCCCTCTACTGCCTGTGGAAGCAGGCGGCGTTCGAGGCCCGCAAGACCACCGACTGGATCGAGAGCTCCACCGAGCGCACCCCGATCCTGACGACAGCCCCCACGACCCCACCCCTGGAACACCGCGCCTTCCGGGAACTGGTGGAGAACAACTACGCCCTCTTCGCCCAGGCATTCCTCGACGACGACCAGCGCGACGTCGCCCTGTCCGACACCTTCGACATCCTCTGGCTGTCGTGGAACGACGCCCTCGCCAGCCACGACACCCGCCGCTTCGCCTGGAACGTCCTGCGCGCCACCGTCATGTCGCGCACCCCCCACCTGGACGGCCGACCCGAGCTGAGCAGGGCCGCCTTCGACACCGTCGCCCTCCAGTCCCTCACCGAACCGGCCGACCACATCGACCAGGTCGCCGAGAGCCTGGAACTGTTCACCGCGATGAGCCGGCTGCCCGCCCACCAGCTCGACGTCATGGTCCTGCGCCGACTGTGCGGGTTCCTGCCCGACGCCGTCTCCGCTCTCCTCGGCACCTCGCTCGCCACCGTCCGCTCCGACGAACGCCACGCCACCCGGTTTCTGGAGAGCGTGCTGTGCCCGCCTGACCCCACCGAAGGGAACACCCCGTGACCGGCATCGAAGAGCTCCTTGCCAGAGCCCTACTCGTGCGCGAGCGCACCGTGCCTCGCGACGTCGTCCCCTACCCGGCCCCACCCGCCATCGGCGCACGCCCCGCCCACACCCCCGAACAGGACAGCGAACCCAACGCAGCCGAACAAGACCTGCACGCCCTCTGCGAAACCCTCGTCCTGCACACACCGCCGGCCACCGTCGTCAAATTCGTCAGCGACCAGGTCCCCGAACCACGCAGCGCCCTGGTGCTGGCCTGCGTTCTCCAGCTCACCGACACCGCTGAAGGCGCCCGGTTCTGGTGGCAGTACGCCGCCGGAGCCGGCCAGGCCGCGGCCGCATACTGCCTCTACCTGCACCACCTTGCCCTGGGGGAGTGGGACACGGCCGACTGGTGGCACCGACAAGCAGATGACGTCCAGCCACCGCCCGAACCCCCGTCCTGGGACGACGGCGCCAGCTGGAATCCGGCAGAGCACCGCATCACCAGCGCGTCGACCACCCAGTTCATGCGGATCCTGCGCCACCTCGCCAAACAGACGGTCCGGTCCCGACCGGCGGCAGTCAGCAAACTCATGGCCTACATCCCCACCGCTGTCACCACCGGCTACCTCCGCGAGCCCGACTCAGAACTCCCGCTGCCCGGACAGGAATTCGCACGCCGCATCAACGCCCTACTCGCCGCAGGCGACCGCCTCCACACCTGGCACAGAACGCCGAAAGAGTCCATCCAGAGCCCCAGTGATTCCGCATCGGCTGAGTCCGTGGAGCGGGCGTACGTCCAGAAGACCCCCGAACAACTGGACACCGCAGCACGCTGACCGTCCCGTCGCTCAAAACGACAGCCAGTGGGAGCGATACGGCAACGGGCCTTGGCCGCGCGCCGCGGGGCCGAGGCCCGTCTAGGTCTCTGTAGCGGATGGATAAATAGAACACACTATCAAATACCGGTTGCAAATTCGTTTTCTGCCCACGTCCTTCCGTTACATGGCAAAGGGTGTAACTCCTCGAAGCGGATGGGCGCCGCAATCAAGGCACTCAGGGGCTGGAAACCGCTTCCATCGAGATAGCGACGGATGGGTGCACTCGCATGCGAGTTGCAAAGCACGGCGCAGACGGCTGATTGAACGTTGCAGGCGACCGTCACGGAAATGTCCGTATACAGCAACATGAAACGGCGCATCTCCCATCGAGTCCGGCGGGCGGCCAAGCTGTGGGTCCTCGGCACAAGCCGGGATCCGCAGACCGCTCATCGACTGCCGGCCGCCGCATCGGCCGGTGGGTGGGCTTGCACCTCAGGGGAGTGCTCATGTCTTCTCGTTCGATCCGCCGTATCGCCGCCGCCACGCTGGCCGCGGGCGCCGCACTCGGCGCCGCTGCGCTGCCGGCCTCCGCCCAGTCCAGCCCCCGCCAGGCCGCCGCATACCGCTCCGGCGTGGTCATCAGCGACGTGCAGGCCGACTCCCCGGGCTACGACGACCGCAGCAACCGTTCCCTGAACCGGGAGTGGATCGACGTCACCAACACCTCGCGCCGCAGCGTGAACCTGGACGGCTGGACCCTGTCCGACGAGGACGGCCACACCTACACGTTCAACCACTACCGCCTCGACGGGCGCTCCACCGTGCGCGTCCACACCGGCATCGGCCGCGACACCTACCGCGACGTCTACCAGGACCGGCGCAACTACGTCTGGGACAACCACTCCGACACCGCCACCCTCCGCAACGACCACGGCCGGTTCATCGACGACGCCTCCTGGGGCGGCCGTCACCACCGCGGTGGCGGCCACAACGGCAACCACCACAACCGCCGCGCCTGAACCCTCATCCATCGGTGACCACACGTCACCACACCGAGCACCGTCCAGCGGCGCGCGGTGGCCCCGTCCCCGGCCGTCGCGCGCCGCTGGCGCGTGACCGGCCTTGATGAAACGGTGTCATGAGGCCGAACGACGACGCGATCACGCAGGCCGAGTGCCGCTTCCATGTCCGTTTTCCCGAGGACTAACGGCACTTCCTGGTCACGGAAGGGAGCATGGCCCGGTTCGTTGCCCCTGCAAGGCGGCTTTTTGATGATTTACGCCGCCGAAGAGCTCATCGAGATCAACGAGGTCGGCGCATTCCAGGACCGCTTCCCCGGGAGCGTCGTCATTGGCGGGGACGGGGGCCGCGAAATGCTCACCTACGACTTCCGGCAGGAGCCCCCGCCACTGGTCGTGCTCGATGTCTCCGCTGAGGACTGGTCGTCCGCCATCCACCAGGCACCCTCCTTGTCTGCCCTGCTCGAACGATTCCCCGAGACCGGATGCGATGGGACGTCGCCGAGCCCTTATCCCCCTGACCGCCGCCGTCACGGACGCCGTGCCCGATCCAGTTCTGGCGGCACTCGCGGTCCGCTCCGCTCTCCCGATGGTCCCGTGCACCACGCCTGCGATATAGTCGATCTTGCGTTCGCTACCCGAACTGTCAGTGGTGAGCCTGGCGTTGGTGGTCCAAGGAAAGACGCCTCGCTTCCTGCGGGGAGATGCAGGTGCAAGGCCTGCCCGGCGCTCCACAAAATCCCGCCTCCGATCTTCGGAGGCGGGATTCGCTTTTCACCCGCAGCCGCTGCCCGCGGGCTCTTCGGGTTCCGGCCCGGAGTGGCCCCGCTTCCGGTGTGTAGTGGCTCCGCTTTGAGGGGGGCGGTGTCAGTCGTCGCTGGGCATTATGTCGCATTCATCGACATCCAGATCTGCACCGGTTGCGGCGAGGAAGTCCACCACCGCGCGGTCCAGGCGCCAGCCGAAGAGGTTCGTGTCGTCCGGCGAGCCGGAGGGCCGCTCGTCATGCCGGTTGAAGTAGCGCTGGACCTGCAGAATCGCGCCCCCGGTGCCCTCCTCGGTTGCGAGACGGGTTGTCAGATTGGTGAGTGCCTCCATGCGGGGCCGGAGCCTGCCGATGACCCGGTCGATCTGCTCATCGACTGGCAGGCCGGGCTGGCGGCAGAAAACCTTCCAGCAGTGACAGAACGGAATGGTGTGAGGTGAGGTGGTTATGCTGCCCCGCACTGTGACCTCGTCCGGTTCCACGCCAAGCAGCTGGGTGATCTCGTCGGCAGTGGTGCCCACGCTGGAGATCGCAAAGTAGACGTACTGAGTCAACGACACCCGCGGAGACTACCGACGCAGCCGCACGGCCGCCTGACTATTTTCTCGCCTGCTGCCTGGCTTTGGTCTGCGCGAGACGGTAGGACTCGGTGCCGGTCTCGGGGACTGTCCTGGTCGACGTCGAAACCCGGCGTCTGGTGGACCTGCTGCCCGACCGGGAATCCTCCAGCCGGGCAGCTTGGCTCGCGAAGCGGCCCGGGGTGGAGGTCGTATGCCGCGACCGGGCACCGTTCTTCGCCGAAGGCGCCACCGCCGGGGCGCCCCAAGCGGTGCAGTTCGCGGACAGGTGGCACCTCTGGCACAACCTGAGTGAGGCAGCCGAGCGTTGTGTCGCAGACCACCGCGGATGCCTGCGGGTCCTGGCGCCGGATCCAGCCCAGTCCGTCCCCCAGCCGCAGAAGTTCGAAGACCCGTCCGGCTCGCCCTGGCCGACCGGACATCGTTTCGCCGACCGCACACGCGCCAAGCACGCGACCGTCCACGAACTGCTGACGGCCGGGCTCAGCCGGAGGGCGATCGGCCGCCAGCTCCGCATGACCTCGCGCACCGTCAAGCTCTTCGCCGACGCAGCCTCACCGGAGGACCTCTTTCATGGGCAGTGGCAGGGCCGGCCGTCCAAGCTGGACGCAAGCCCTACCTGGACGACCGCTGGAGCCAGGGCTGCACCAACGCCTGGACGGCGGGGGAGGAGCTTGTGCCGCTCGGTTATCAGGGCAGCTACCAGCGGGTTCGCGCCTACTTCCGGGAGAAGCGGCTCTCTCCTGGCGTCGTCATAGCTCGGCCACCGTCACCCCGCGTTGTCGCCGGCTGGATCCTCCGGCGCCCCGAGACCCTCCCGGAAATCGACCACCTTCGGCTCAAGGCCGTGTTGGTCCACTGCCACGAACTCGACGCCCTCACCACTCACGTGCGGTCCTTCGCTCAGATGCTCACCGAGCGCCAGGGCGAACGGCTGCCGCAATGGCTTGATGCCGTCCGGCGCGACGACCTCCCCAGCCTCCACACCCTTGCCGCAGGTATCGAGCGTGACCGCGACGCCGTCATCGCCGGGCTCACCCTGCCCTGGAACTCAGGCGTGGTCGAAGGACACGTCAACCGGATCAAGATGCTCAAGCGCCAGATGTTCGGCCGGGCCGGCTTCGCCCTCCTGCGGAAGAGGGTTCTTCTGGCCAGCTGACTACAGCCACCCATAGGGTGACGGGGACGAGAGAAGATGCACCATGGATCCCCGCATATCCCGCCTGCGACGCAAGCTGGCCGCGATCCCGTTCCAACCCCTGCGCAGCCACTCCTTCGGGGAAGAGCAACACGAGTTTCGCCTAGGTCCGAAGCTGGCGGAAGCACGCGTCGCTGCGTTTGAGGCCGAGCACGACATCGCCCTGCCCGACGCTTATCGGCAGTTCCTCACGCACATCGGCGGCTCAGGCGCGGCGCCGTTCTACGGCCTCATGCCGCTGGAGCGGTGTTCCCTGCGGGTCATGAATCCGCGTGGAGAACCAGGGACACCCCGCGGCTTCGACGGCACAGAACCCAGGGCCCACGGACGCGATCTCTTCCTCCACATCATCGAGATGGGCTGCACTGACGTATGCGTCATCGCGGTGACCGGACCCCTCACTGGCCGCGTCCTCATTGGTAACAGCGACGGGTACTGGGGCCCCAACGTCTCCTCCGCCACCGACTTCCTCGACTGGTACGAACGCTGGCTCAACCACATGAGCGCCGGACGCGACAACCGGGCCCTGGAACTGACCTCGCCTCGACTTCGGGCCCATCCAAACCGCCATCGCATGGCCCCGAAGATCTGACTCTCCGTAACCACTCCACGGAAAGTGGCTCTGTCGCTATTTTGGGGGTAGTTGGGCATCTATCAGGGGTGATGGGTGGGGTTCAGATTGCGGACCTTCTGCTGCCTGGTGTCGGGGTGAAGGTCGCCCAGTTGGTGCTGACGGATACCGAGGCCCGGGTCGCCGACGTCCGCCTTGACGGTCAACGCGAACTCCGGACCCTGGCCAACGGCATGCGACGCGACCGCGCGGCCATCCAGGCAGCCCTGACCACGACCTACACCTCCGGGGCCGTCGAAGGCAACGTCACCAGGATCAAGCTACTGAAGAGACAAATGTATGGCCGCGCGAACTTCGATCTCCTACGGCGCCGCATCCTGCTCTCACCATGATCAAGAAGCTACCCACCCCCAACAGAGCCCGGAAGTGAGCCAGAACCTGAGTTTGGGCAGCACATGTTGACCGCCGCTGATCGATCTATCTAGAGCTACGGGTCAAAAGGCGTCGCGCCCCAGCCGTACCCGATCAAGCGGTAGTCCATCTCAGCTCTCCAGGTCCGGCCATCCATCCGCACGAGCTGGACCGCTATCTACGCTGGGGGCATCCGCTGGGGAGGACTACCCCTGGCAACAGCGGCCTGATCATCACGGCGCCACGGTCATAGCGGCAGACAGCCGGGCCGTCGGTCACCTGACATGTACGGCGATGGCCCGTGCGCACTCCATCGGCTCGGCATGTGTGGTGTCCACCTCCAGGTCATAGACCACGTCCCGGTGGACCGCATCCGCCTGGGATGCGGCCATCCCGATGACCCGATCGCCGCGTGCGACCTCACGGCCTGCGGCAACCACACCGTCACACCGGACGCCGACCCACAGCACCCGCAGGTCACGCAGAGCCTTCTGCCACCTCTGCTGCGACCCCGCTCCGCCGAGGAAAACCTCATCGACAATGACCCGGGCGCCCGCACGAGCCATCGCGGCGACCCCCTCGATCCATGCCGCTTCCAGCGTCCGGAACTCCGGCCCGACGATCACCTCTCCGTCCGGAGCGAACTCGATCCCCGCATCCGACGCCTGCATGGACGCGGGCATCGCGTCAACCAGAGTGTCGGTCCCCAGAGCCAGCCACGGATCCGGCAGGACCGCCTGCAGACACCGGACGATCCCGGACTTCCCAGAGCTGGAACCACCGTTGAGAACGATCACCTCAGTCATCACCGCGCCACAGTAGAGGCACCGCAGCAACCCCCGAAACGGATTTCCGCGAACGCTGCCAGTCTCCTACAACCCGATGAATCTTCCCGGTCAGAGCACTAGCTGTGACGACGCCACGCCCCTTTGGACACGAACCCCCTCTCGCTCACGCTCCGTGAACCCTTTCAGCGCCGCCCATCCACGTGCCCAGTGGCTGGATCTCCGGGAGAACGAGAGCTGTTCTGCCTATCCCAGTACCGTGGCTTCGCATGACCGACGCCGAGATCGAGATCACCGCAGACCTGGTCCATGACCTGCTGCAGGAGCAGCATCCGGACCTTGGCGGGTTGGCCATCCGTGAGGTACCCGGCGGTTGGGACAACCAAATGTGGCGGCTTGGGGACGAGTTGGCTGTGCGTATGCCGCGTACTGAAGGTGCGCCGGGTCTCCAGCGCAAGGAGCGCCGATGGCTGCCCGTCCTGGCCGCGCGCCTGCCGCTCCCGGTGCCGACCCCTGTGCGGACCGGTGAACCTTCCGCGCGCTTCGCGAAGCCCTGGACGATCATGACGTGGGTGCCGGGTGAGCCACTGGACTACTCCTCGATCAGCCGCGGCGACCACGCGGCCGACATCCTGGCGGGCTTCCTCAGGACGCTCCACGTGGAGGCGCCCGTTGACGCGCCGGTCAGTGAGGACCGCGGAGGCCACCCCAAGGAGTGCACGGACGGTTTCGACCACTTCTTCGAGGCCGTCGTTCCCGGCGACCGCGCCGGCGATGTGCGAGCCGTCTGGGACGACGCCGTCGCGGCGCCAGAGTGGGAGGGGCCGCCGCTCTGGGCGCATGGCGACCTGCATCCGGCCAACGTCGTCGTCTCGGACGGGACGCTCTCGGGTGTGATCGATTTCGGTGCCGTGTTCGCCGGTGACCCGGCGTGGGACCTCGCGGCCGCGTGGGTGGTGCTACCTGCGGGCGCCGCCTCACGGTTCTTCGACGTGTACGCGCAAGCGGACAAGGCGACGATCCGCCGCGCCCGCGGGCTGGCTGCGCTGAAGAGCCTGTTCCTTATGCTGATGGGCCAGAACGGAGACCGGGGCCTTCCTGGCGGCAAGCCGACATGGGGACCCGCTGGCCGCGCCGCGCTCGATCGTGTTCTGAGAGGCGACTTCGTATAGACACGGTGTGCGGCTCCCGGTCTGGCCGGGTGAGGACAACACGTTGCTGCGCAAGCTGTTGCTCAGGCTGTTGACCTGGGTGTTGCCGAGGCTTCCGTCCGCGTAGAGGGAAACGGCTGCTCAAGCTTTGTGCGCGGACTTGATGTGAGGCCAGACATCCCCCGAAGAGCTCTCGTCCCCGCCCCTCCCTGGTGATGGCGGTCGGGGCAGGAACGAGGCATCGCGGGGGATTCGGGGCGCCTGTGGGTGGTGCTGCGCGCCAGGGTCTTCGTTCGTGTGGGCGTGCGGAGTCGAGGAACCGTCTCTGGCCTACCTGCCAAGCAGCGCCACGGTCTCCCGTAGCCGCGCGCACGCCTACTTCTACTGCTCGGTGCTGGTGTGTGCCCGGACAACCAGCGCTTCCGTGGCTGGACCGCCGAGACCAACATCTCCGGCACCTGGACCCAGACGGCCGCGCGTACTGGCCGGCCCACGAAGCCCGCAAGGACGCCGACCCCGAGCAGGCTGCTGCCACGCTGGGCCTGGACGAGAACGGGGCACGGCAGCTACTGGACCGCTTCGGCCGCTGGAACCCCACAGCTGAGCATGAACCCGCACCGGAGGCACACGAGTTGTGTCATCGTGAGCCTCACGTCTGGTTCGTAACTCTGACGACTCCAAGCGAAACCAGCCTCCCGCCACGCACAGACGGTCCGATGCGGCTCTGGCTGCTCATCCTTGTCGAGTTGGGCGAGCTGTGTGGCGATGATCCGGGCGCTGCAGCTCTCCGACGCCTCTGTGCTGCCGCTGGCAATTACGGGGTACCTGTAGCGGATCGGCACAGACTGGCTGTCATCGTGACGAGCCGCCTAAGCTCACATCTCCCAAGTTCGTCCGAGCGACCAGGGGGAGCAGCGCGACCGGCGCGAGTTCGGCGACCCGTCGATGGGACCATCCCCGCACGCGCGGGGAGCAGCGAGTCGAACGCCAACAAGATCCTCTCTACAACTGCTCCCCGCGCCCGAGGGGCATGGTCCCATCGCCTACGGCTGGGTACCGTCAGAGCTGACCTGCTCCCCGCGCTCGTGGGGATGGTCCCCAGGGATAGCCGTGCTCGCGGCACAGCGTCACCTGCTCCCCGGGCTCGTGGGGATGGTCCCCTCGCGGCGTCTATCCCCAGCGCCGGCATCTGCTCCGCGCGCCGGTGGGGATGGTCCCGCGTTCCCCAGCCGCGGCACCCTCGCAACTTGCTGCTTCTCGTGCCTGCGGGGATGGTGCCCAGTCGAGGCGGCGCGGTCATGCTCCGTGCGGAAGGTGCTGCAGCGGAGTTCTACCAGCGGTAGAATCGCGGTATGAGCAGGCCCACGAGCATCAAGACGAGTGAGGAAGTACGCGACCGGCTGCGTGTCCTCGCTGCCGAGCGCGGTACCACGATCACTGAGCTCCTCGAGGAGCTTGTGAGCCGTGAGCTCACCGACGCCGAGAGGCAGCGGCGTGCCGTGGAGGCGGCTGCCGAGCTCGGCGTCGACTACAGCGAGCAGGTCCAGCAAGCCGGTCAGGACGCCTGGGCGAAGATCCGTGCTCATCAGGGCGGCGCCGCCGCGTGAACCTGACGGCCGTCCTGGACCATACCGCCCTGGCCGCTCTGTACCGTGCGGATCCCTTCTTCACCGGCCTCTACATTGAAGCCTCGCGCGGTACCGGCCGCGTTCTCATCCCGTCGCTGTCTGTCCTTGCCGCCGAGCGCCGGCTCACGGGGGCGGGCCGGAACGCGGCGTCCCTGCGTTTCGCGGAGAGTGTTCCCTTCACCGCGGATCACGCGAGAGATGCAATGGACTGGGGAAAGGTGGAGATGCCTGTCGCTCACGCGGCGGCGATCGCCTGGCACGCGGTGAAGGCGGGAGAGCCGCTCACCGTCCTGTCCTTGGAGCCCGAGCTGTATGCGGGCACCGGCATCACACCCCTCAACCCCACCTGACCCCACACCCCAACCCGAGGCAACCCGGGCACTCGCTGGAATGCCTGGACCACGCCCACGGGTAGTCCCGTCCTGCGATCTTCAAGGCATGCTCCCCGCACGCGCGGGAATGGTCTCATTCGGTCCTGGAGACCGAGCCGGGCTCGGCGCGAGTGGTCCCGCGATGCCGGTCACGATCGACTCTGCGGTTGACGACCTGAGCGCGCTCTTATCCCATACGGGAAACGGGGCATGCGTCCTGGTCGGCCACAGCTGGGGCGGCATGCTGGCCCAACTCGTCGCCTGGGCCCACCCGAAGCTGATTGCGGAGCTGGTCCTCGTGGACCCTGCGCACGAGGACTTCCAGCCCTGGACCATCCGCGCAGCTGAAGCAGTGCTTACCTGGCCGTCCGTCCGAAGGAGGGCCGTGGGGTCAGCTGATCGTTCTCTTCGCGAGCAGGCCGCGCAGGAAGCGGGCAAAAGGAGCGGCGATCCGCGCGTCCAGGGCCTGCTCGTCGAGGCAGAGATGGCCTGCAACGCGCACGAGTATCAAACCCGCACCAGCACTGCGGAGAGCCGGCTGCTCCGCACCCATGTCCCGGCTGTCCGGCGGCTACGTGCCTGCTCGCAGCTGCCCGACGTGCCGGTGGTCGTCCTGAGTGCGACCCGGGGTTTACCGAAGGGCCTGCGGACTCGGTAGACCTCGTTGCAAGCCCAGATCGCCGCCACGACCGTTCGAGGCGAGCACGTCGTGGTGCCCGACGCCGCCCATTACATACACGACAGCCAGCCTGAGGCCGTCACGACATCGGTGCTCACCGTTGTCGATCTCGCACGAGACGGGCAAGCCCTGCAATGAGGCATGGGCGCGCCGCTGCCCGCGCCGAAGCACACCGGGCCCGGGTCCGGCGCTGTGGCGGACGGGGGGCGGGAATTGCGGCGCCCTGTGCGTCAGGCCCGGGCCCGTCGGTCGGCGGTGCCAAGGAGTCTGTCGACCAGGAGTTGCGGGTAGCCGGTGGCCGGTAGGCCGATGCCGAAGATCGCCCGGATGTAGAAGGGCGCGATCAGCTGGTCGAGGATCTGCTCCAGCGGTGGCGGGTCCTCGCCCCGGGCTGTGGCCCGTTCGCGGATCTGCTCGATGGAGTGCATGCGGCGCAGGAAGTGCTGGGAGCGCTCGGTCTGGTCCTGGGTGCTGCTCGGCATGGACAGGATGACGGCGCGTACGAGGGCGCGTCCTTCGGGTGTGTGCATGCTCCGGGCGCTGGCTTCGGCCCAGGCGGTGAGGTCACCGCGCAGGCTGCCGGTGTCGTTCAGTGGCGAGTCGCGCTCGAGGCGGGTGGTGACCGTGTCCGCCAGCAGTGCGTCGAGGCTGCCCCAGCGCCGGTAGAGGCTGGTGTGGTTGACGCCGGAGCGCTGTGCGATCGCGGGGATGGTGAGGTCCTCGCCCTCCGGTTCCGAGAGGAGGTCGATGACCGCTTGGTGGACGGCTGCGCGGACCTGTTCGGGGCTTCTTCTGATGCGCGCGGCCGGTTGTTTCTGAGTCACGCCTCCATCATAAGCACAGATATTTGCTTCTGGTCGGGTCAGGGCCTACAGTCGACCCAGCAAGCACAAATCTGTGCTTGTGATCCGGGTCGGAGGAGACCGTCATGAAACAGTTGCTGTTCCCGAACAACGCCCAGTTCTGGTACGAGACCCTGCGCTCGATGAGCCACATCGCCTACGGCGGCGCCGACTTCGGCGAGGTCGTCTCCACCGCCGCGCGGATCACCGAGGGCGACTACGACAGCTGGTACACCGAATGGTTCGCCACCGCCGACCAGGTGTCCTCGGAAGCCGAGACGGCTCTGGCGGCCGGCCACCCGATCAGCGCCCGCGACGGGTTCCTGCGTGCCTCGAACTACTACCGGTCGGCGGAGTTCTTCCTGCACAGCAAGGACTGCGACCCGCGGCACGGCCACGCCTACGACCGATCCGTCGAGTGCTTCAGGGCCGCCGCCGCCCTCTACACCACCCCGCGCATCGAGCCGGTCCAGATCCCCTACGAGGGCACCACGCTGCCCGGCTACCTCTACCGGGCCGACGACTCGGGCACACCCCGTCCGACGGTGATCATGCACAACGGCTTCGACGGCACCGCGGAGGAGATGCACTTCTTCGGCGCGCCGGCCGCCATCGAGCGGGGCCACACCGTGCTCGTCTTCGACGGCCCCGGCATGCCCGGGCCGCGCCACCACCAGGGCCTGGTCTTCCGCCCCGACTGGGAGAACGTCATCACCCCAGTGATCGACTTCGCCGAGACGATCCCGGAGGTCGACAACAGCCGCATCGCACTGCTCGGTCTCAGCATGGGCGGCGTACTCGCCCCCCGGGCGGCCGCGTTCGAGCACCGGCTGGCCGCGCTGATAGCCGTCGACGGCCTCTACGACCTCGGCGAGCTCTCCGTACGCAACATCCCCGGCACCCGCGAGGAGGCCGAACGGCTCCTGCGCGCCGCGTCCGCCCCGGAACTCGACGCCGCCTTCGAACAGGCCATGGCCCACGACCCGATCGCGCGCTGGGCGGTCAACCACGGCATGTACGTCATGGGAGTCGACACTCCCCGCGCCTTCAACGCCTCCTACCTCGACTACACCCTCACCGGCGGCATCGCCGAAAAGATCCAGTGCCCCACCCTCGTCTGCGACGCCGAGGAGGACATCTTCTTCAAGGGCCAGCCCGAGCAGCTCTACGACCACCTGACCTGCCCCAAGACCCTCATGGAGTTCACCACGGAGGAAGGCGCCGGCGCCCACTGCCACCCCGGCGCGATGCGCCTGTCCATCGCCCGCATCTACAACTGGCTCGACGACACCCTCGCCGCCACCCGCCCCTGACGCCCACACCGCCAAGCACTGCCAGGCACCGCCAACGATCCCGCTGTCCGAACCAGCCCGAAGGACCCCACATGACCCGCACCGGCATCAAGGCCGCCCTCACCGACCTGCTCCTCAACGAGGACATCACCCTGACCGAGGCTGCCGAACGGCACTTCACCCCCGACTACCGCCAGCGCACCGACGGCGAATGGGCCGACCGCTCCCAGTTCCTCGACCACATCGCCCACCTGCGCACGCACCTCGCCGCAGGAGAGATCGAGGTCCATGAAGAGCTCTACGACGGAGACAAGTACGCCGACCGGCACACCTGCCACCTCACCAAGAAAGACGGCACGACCGTGAGCATGGAGGTCTACGTGTTCGCCGCCATAGCCCCCGACGGCCGCTTCCAGCGCATCGAGGAGACCACCTTGATGCTCAAGGGAACCGACGCCGACCGCAACCTCGGCAGCGCCCGCTGACCACCCCCACCGGGCTCGGGCGGTGCCGGCGTCAGAGTTGGGGGACGTACGGGGCGAGGCCGACGATGAGGATGGACCGTTCGCCCGGTCCGGGCCCGGAGCCCGCCCGGACCGGGCCGACGTAATGGCTGACCCTGTGGTCGTGGGGGGGGGGGGGGGGCGGGGCGGCGCGGGGGGGGGGGGCGCGGGGGGGGGGGGGGGCCCCGCGGGGGGGGCGCCGGGCGGCGCGGCCGCCGCGAGCTGCGCCGCGGGCGCGCCCCCCCCCCCCCCCCCCCCCCCCCGCGGGTCGGTGAGGGTGAACTCGGCGTGGATGTCCGCCCACGGGTCGTCGGGCTGCAGGCCTGCGCTGCCAGGGGTGGCGATGACGTTCTGCCCACCGGTGACGTTGGTACGGCTGATCAGGTGGGCGAAGGTGAACGTGCCGGCCGAACCCCCGTCCTGGTGCAAGCAGTCGGGGGTGGACACGGCATTCTGGCCGGGACCGTCGACGCCGAGCCTGATCAGGTGGACACCGGCCCACAGCGGGCGGCTTCCCAGATTCCTCAGCGACAGGACCTGCCCGATGTCCCAGCGCAGGAGCCGCAGCAACAGGGCGTTGCCACGCAGCTCCTCGGGGATGTTGGGGAGCACCCGCCGGGTCCGCGGGTGCGCAGGGTCCTCCTCGCCCTGGAAGAAGTCGGTGACCGTGCCGTGAACGGGGTCGGGGGTTCCGGGAATCCAGGACAGTTCGTCCTTCCACGGCAGGTACACGGCATGGGAGTAGCGGCGAAACCGATGCGTTCGCGGGGCGTATGGGTCGGGCGGCAGAGCCGCGAAGACCTTCCGGATCCGGGCCAGGTCATCCTCGGCGGAGCCGGCCGGGATTCCGAGGTGTTCGGCGCCGTAGCGGACGAACCCGCGCTCCCGCAGACCGTCCATATTCCCAGTCTCAACCATCCGTACCCTCCCGATAGCTGGTGACCCAGCTCAGCATCTGACCTGCTGTACCTGTCCTCATTCGCCGACCAGTGGGGCGAGAGAGCCGCCCGTGCCAGGTTCGGCCCGGGGCCAGGACCCGGAGTGCTCGTGCATGGGGTGATGGTGCCTCACGTGCCGGAGAATCTTTGTGCTTGTTCTTCGATTGCGTGCTGGGCTGTTGTGGCGGGTTCGCGGGCGACGTTTTCGAGGGGGCCAGGGGGTTGTGGGGCGATGGTGCCCCACAACCAGGCCAGGAATATCACGCTGAGGACGGTGCCGATCGAGGCGCTGACGCACAGGCGGATGGTGGAGGCACGCTCTTGAGTTGTCGTCCGCGGCACGCGGCCTGCGGCGTCCTCGTACCGCTGTGGTGTCGGATGCTGTTCGCTGCTGGCCGGTATGTCCTGCCCGACTGTCATGCCGTCGCCCAGTTGAGTCCGAGTGCGGCGAGTATGCCGCGTTTGTCGAGGGTGAGTTTGGTCCGGCGGGTTTTCTGGTTCATGATCCACACTCCGAGCTTCACTTCCGTCCTGTCTTTCAGCCGCTCGACGTGGCCTCTGGAGACATTCACCGACCCAGTGTGTGCTTTGTACTGCGCGAGGGCCGCGACACCCCTGTCGAAGGCACTTACGGCCGGTAGGGACGTCTTCGCGGACGTTTTCGGTTCCGGGACCGGGGTGAACGGCACGATGTGGAGCTGTTCCAGTCGCTCACGTTGTCGGTCCGTCGAAGGGTCTGCTGGAGGTGTGGTGGCCGAGCCTGTGCGCGTGCGCCCGGGCAGCACCAACTCGGTGCGCTACCGACGGGCGATGATGCTGCTCGCCTCGGCGGGCCGGAACCGGGTGCCGGTGATCGCCCAGCTGGTCCAGGCCGACGAGGACACCGTGCGCGATGTGATCCACCGGTTCAACGAGATCGGCCTGGACCAGCTGGGCGATCACCGGCACGGTTTGCGCCAAAGTGGGTTACAGGTTCGAAAAACGCGGAACCTGCGGGGACTCCGATCGCTCCTGGTAGGTGAATTTCGTGTCCAACGTGAGGGCGCGGCAGGCTTGTTCTGTCCTTTGCCACGTCGGTCCGGCACCGTCTCCTGCCTGCTCCCTCGTGTGCCCGTTCCGCCTCGGCCGCAAGAGGGGGCCGATAACGCACCGTTCTTCAACGCTCGGGCCGGTGTCGGCCTCAACCTACTCCAGGCTGCGTCTTGTCCGGGTTCAGGCAGTCGCGGTCAGCGAGGACCGGCCTGAGCCGGCGTGACGACCACCGACCACCGATTGCCGGGCAGTTGCTCCCGCTCGTCCTGTCCTCCACATGAGAAGGCTCACCAGTGATCCATGAGAAAACGCCCGTGTTGGTCGACGAGTCACGGGAGGGGGTAGATGGCCGGCCGGCCTCCTGGGAGCGGCGGCTGCGGGACTTCGGGCACGTCGGGCGTCCGTCTGTGTCCGTGCGCGAGCGCCTGGTCGTGCCGTTTCCCGAACCCGGGTCAGGGCTTTGGCGCACGCTCGGGTTCTCCCCGGCAGCGAGGCGCCGGCTGGCGCGCTGGTCGCAGTGGGGCGGGCCGCTGCTGGTGGCGCTCCTGGCCGGGCTGCCGCGTTTTTGGCGCCTGGGCAGCCCGAGGGCGGTCGTGTTCGACGAGACGTACTACGCCAAGGACGCCTGGTCGATGCTGCGGTTCGGCTACGAGGGCACCTGGCCCAGCAGCAAGATCTCCGACCCGCAGATCCTCGCCGGTCCGCAGGTGATCCCGCTCTCCGACACCGGGTCCTTCGTCGCGCACCCGCCGACGGGCAAATGGGTCATCGCTCTCGGCGAGTGGATCTTCGGCCTCACCCCCTTCGGCTGGCGTTTCATGACGGCGCTCCTTGGCGCGCTGTCGGTGCTGATGCTGTGCCGAATAGGACGCCGCCTGTTCCGTTCGACCCTGCTGGGCTGCCTGGCCGGAGCGCTGATGGCCGTGGACGGTCTGCACTACGTGATGAGCCGCACCGCGCTGCTCGACCTCGTCGTCATGTTTTTCGTCCTGGCGGCGTTCGGCTGCCTGCTCATCGACCGCGACAGCTCGCGGGCCCGGCTCGCGGCAGCTCTGCCGGTCGACGAGGACGGCCGGGTGCGTCCGGACGGACACACCGGCGACCGTGCCGGGACTGGAGCGCGACCCTGGCGGCTTGCCGCCGGCCTGTGCCTGGGCCTGGCGGCCGCGACCAAATGGAACGGCCTGTACTTCCTCGCCTTCTTCGTGATCCTCACCCTGCTGTGGGACGTCGGCGCTCGCCGCGTGGCAGGAGCGCACCGCCCCTACCGCGCGGCGCTGCGTAAGGACCTCGGCTGGTCGGTGCTGTCCCTCGCCCCGGTCGCTGTCCTGACGTACCTGACGGCATGGACCGGCTGGTTCCTGTCCGACAACGGCTACGGACGCCACTGGGCGGACGCCCGGGGTGGCACATGGTCGTGGATCCCGGCTCCACTGCGGAGCCTGTGGCACTACGAGCACGCCGTCTACCAGTTCAATGTGGGACTGAGTACTCCCCACAAGTACCAGTCGAACCCCTGGAGTTGGCCGGTCCTCGGTCGCCCTGTGCTGTTCCACTACCAGTCGCCAGCACCCGGGCAGGACGGCTGCCACGCGACGGCCGGCTGCGCACAGGCAATCCTCGCCCTGGGAACACCGCTCCTGTGGTGGTTGGCGTGCTGCGCACTCGTGTACCTGCTCTACCGATGGGCGCTGCGCCGTGACTGGCGCTCCGGCGCGATCCTCTGTGCGGTAGGTGCTGGCTATCTGCCCTGGTTCCTCTACCAGGGCCGCACGATCTTCTCCTTCTACGCGGTCGTCTTCGTGCCCTACCTGTGCCTGGCCGTGACGATGATGCTGGGAGCCCTGTTGGGTCCTGCGGGAGCGACTCAGGGGCGCCGCATACGAGGTGCGGTGGCCGCGGGCCTGCTGGTCCTGCTCATCGCCTGGAACTTCATCTACTTCTTCCCGGTCTACACCGGACAGACGATCCCGTACGCCGACTGGCACGCCAGAATGTGGCTCGACACCTGGATCTGAGCCCAGCCACCCGCCACCCAGTACGCGGCGCTGCGCGCGTCCTCGACCTGACGGGAGCCGATCCGGCGTCCGTCACCCAGATCGACCTCATCAAGGCCGAAGCCCGACATAGCGGCCAGTCAAGTACGGCCGCAAGCCGTACCTGCTCCCCGCACGGGCGAAGACGGCCTTCTTGCGAACCGGACGCCGCTACTGAGTGCTTGGAGATGCCTGCGGTCGGTCTGGCCGCGAATCCGAGAGAGTCAATGGACCCGTCCTGCCGGCTCGATAACGTTGCAGGTCAGACAGCTTGCTCCCCGCGCACGCGGGGATGGTCCCCTTTGCCTGAGCTTGTTCTTTATGGTGTGACCTCGAATGACACCCCCGAACGTGCTCCCGCGTACGAGGATTTCGGAGACGGCGACACGGCCTCCGTCTGATCCTGTGCTCCGTCACAGAGGCACTTGATCAGTACGAAGGCCGTGGGGGTACGAGTTTGCTGCATCACGACGTCCGGCAGGAAGCGTTCGCGGTGGCGTCACGCCTTCGGGACGACTTCTCAGCTTGTCTTTTTTGGTTTGTGAGCTTTGAGTCGGTTACGTATCGGCGATACTCTCGGGGCGTCTGGTCGTTTTACCCACGTCGTAACGGGTGGCAGGCCGCCGGTTCTTCGAGCCAAGTGGGCGGCCTGGGCCGGGGGTTGAGGGTTTGGGTGCACGGGCCGGACTGTGCAGGTAGGGGCGGAGGTTTCTGAACCCCCGGCGGACGCGGGCGGGGGTGAGCCGGGCGGGCTCGGCCGGCTTCTCCCAGGGGCGGCGGAGGTCGGCCGCGGCCTCGCGGGTGAGCCGGAGCTGGGTATGCGCCGCGATCACGAGCCACGTCCACCGGTCCGCGGCCTCGGGGCTGCGGAGCTTGGGGCGGGTCCAGCCGAGCGTCTGCTTTACGAAACGGAAGTGTGTTCAAGGTCGGTGCGGCGGAGGAACGCTTGCCAGCGCAGATCGACATCCGTGCTGGTCATGCCGGTCTTGGAGGACCACAGCCAGAGGGGCAGGGGGTCGTTGCCGCCGGGCAGGTGGTCGACCTCCAGGCGGATCAACGTCCCTTCGACGATGGGGAGTTCGGCGTCGTGGTTGATCCACGCGCTGCGGGTGGTGAGCCTCGGGTGGATGCGGTCCCAGGCCATCGCCTTCGCGGTGCCGTAGCGGCCCGTGACCTGCACCGTCTCGGCGTCGGGATCGCCCCAGGTCTCGGGCTTGGCGAAGCGGAACTCCTTTCCGTGCTTCGGCGGCCGCCCGCCCTGGGGATAGGCCAGGGCGTACTCCTTGAGCGAGGGCGCCGGACGGCGCATCACCCGGTCCGAGCGCATCCGCCCGAGCACCTCGACGGGCAGCCCGGTCAGGAGGTGGGCCATGCGCGGGGCGTCGTAGCCGGCGTCGAAGACGACCAGGATGTCGCCGTCGCCGTTCTCCCACTGGCCCTGGCCGATCAGGTCGTTCACGACGCGGCGGACCTGGGCGGCGGTGACCTCGGCGAGATCGTCGTCGGGGCCGAGACGGACCGCATCCAGCAACTGGCACCACGACGTGCGGCCGGTTTCTAGCGCGGCGACGAACGAGTATGGCCAGCCGGGGATGAACTGGTCACTGGAGCGTCCCGAACGCCCGTAGACATGGCAAAACAGACGGTCCGGGCTGGTCGGCGCGTCGGGACGCAGCCACGGCGAGACATCGACCGCCAGGACCAGACGCCCATCGGCGGCCTTGGGCTGCGGCAGCATGGTCAGCGCCTTGCGCAGCCTGCCCACGTCGATGCGGCCACAGTTCAGCGCGTCGTACAACGCGCCGTGCCCACGCCGGTGTTCGGCCAGCAACGTCAGGTCGACCGGCGAGGTTACCGGCCCGTTCTCGCAGAGCATCGCGTCCGTGAGCTCGAACAAGGTGTCACCGCGCCGAGTCAGACACGTATAGAAGTCCTCCCGAAAGTGGGACGTGAAGTCGAATGCCTCGTCCCGGGCGTCGTATTGCAGCAAACTCACCCCTGCGGCCTTCGTATGAGTGCGGTTCTGTGACGGAACGCATGCTCATGCGAGGGCCGTCCGCCTGTCCGGCGAATCTCCAGGTGAGTGACTCTGTGCGACGTGCTGTTCGAGACCAGAG
>NZ_JBHWEL010000114.1:0-21041 GCF_042734135.1 Streptomyces sp. NPDC059668
CGCCGGAGCCGCGGGGGCCTCGGCGGCCGGGGCCGGAGCGGCCGGAGCCGGGGCGGCCTCGGGCTCGGCGGCCGGAGCGGGGGCGGCGGCGGGCGCGCCCGTGCCGTCGTCGATGACGGCCAGCTCGGCGCCGACCTCGACCGTCTCGTCCTCGGCGACCTTGATGGAGGCGAGCACACCGGCGGCGGGGGAGGGGATCTCGGTGTCGACCTTGTCGGTCGACACCTCGAGCAGCGGTTCGTCGGCTTCGACGCGCTCGCCCTCGGCCTTCAGCCAGCGGGTGACAGTGCCCTCGGTGACGCTCTCGCCGAGCGCCGGAAGGGTTACGGAAACCGGCATGGTTTCTGTTGCTCCTTACGAATGGGTCTCCCCTGCTGCCCGAGCGGAGTCGAGAGCCTGGGGAAGGTGCGGAAGTCTGTGGTCGTCGCGCCCAGGGGCGACGCGGTGACTGAGTACTGCCGGGGCGGTATCAGTCGTGCGAGTGCAGCGGCTTGCCCGCGAGGGCCAGGTGGGCTTCGCCGAGCGCCTCGTTCTGCGTCGGGTGGGCGTGGATGAGCTGGGCGACCTCGGCGGGCAGCGCTTCCCAGTTGTAGATCAGCTGGGCTTCGCCGACCTGCTCGCCCATGCGGTCGCCGACCATGTGGACGCCGACCACGGCACCGTCCTTGACCTGGACGAGCTTGATCTCGCCCGCGGTCTTGAGGATCTTGCTCTTGCCGTTGCCCGCGAGGTTGTACTTCAGGGCGACGACCTTGTCCGCGCCGTAGATCTCCTTGGCCTTGGCCTCGGTGATGCCGACGGAGGCGACCTCGGGGTGGCAGTACGTCACCCGCGGGACACCGTCGTAGTCGATCGGGACGGTCTTGAGACCCGCCAGCCGCTCCGCGACGAGGATGCCCTCGGCGAAGCCGACGTGCGCGAGCTGGAGCGTCGGGACCAGGTCACCGACGGCGGAGATGGTGGGCACGTTCGTGCGCATGTACTCGTCGACCAGGACGTAGCCGCGGTCCATGGCGACGCCCTGCTCCTCGTAGCCGAGACCGGCCGAGACCGGGCCGCGGCCGACGGCGACGAGCAGGACCTCGGCCTCGAACTCCTTGCCGTCGGCGAGGGTGACCTTGACACCGTTCTGGGTGTACTCGGCCTTCGAGAAGAAGGTGCCCAGGTTGAACTTGATGCCGCGCTTGCGGAACGCGCGCTCAAGAAGCTTGGAGGAGTTCTCGTCCTCGAGCGGGGCGAGGTGCTTGAGTCCCTCGATGATCGTGATGTCCGTGCCGAAGGACTTCCACGCCGAGGCGAACTCGACGCCGATGACGCCGCCGCCGAGCACGATCGCGGACTGCGGGACGCGGTCCAGGACCAGCGCGTGGTCGGACGAGATGATGCGGTTGCCGTCGATCTCCAGGCCCGGCAGCGACTTCGGCACGGAGCCGGTCGCCAGCAGGACGTGACGGCCCTGGACACGCTGGCCGTTGACGTCGACGGAGGTGGGGGAGGACAGGCGGCCCTCTCCCTCGATGTACGTCACCTTGCGGGACGCGATGAGTCCCTGAAGGCCCTTGTACAGGCCCGTGATGACCTCGTCCTTGTACTTGTGGACGGCCGGGACGTCGATGCCCTCGAAGGTGGCCTTCACACCGAACTGCTCGCTCTCGCGGGCCTGGTCGGCGATCTCGCCCGCGTGCAGCAGAGCCTTGGTGGGGATGCACCCCCGGTGCAGGCAGGTACCGCCGACCTTGTCCTTCTCGATCAGGGCGACGTCCAGGCCCAGCTGCGCTCCGCGCAGGGCCGCGGCGTAACCACCGCTACCACCGCCGAGGATCACTAGGTCGAAAACGGTGCTGGCGTCGTTCGCCACGTCACGTCCTCCATGCATGTGCGCCACGCCGGTCTCCAGTGACCGGTCGGCGGCTGGTGTCCGGCCGCTCTTCTTCGGCCCTGTGGTTCGGGCCCTGTCCTGCCGAGAACCCATCTTCGCACTTGTCGGAGGCGTTCGAGACGCCGGGCCGGTGTGTGAGACGTCCCACTGTCCGGTTTCCCACGGACAAAGCAGCCCCGGGCGACACGTCGCCCGGGGCTGTGGAGCACCCGGCAGGGCGCGGGCCTGCGCGAGCGGCCGCGGATCACCCGTGGCCGCGGAGCCGCACTAGCCGAGGTCGCCCGCCGCGGTCAGCTCGGCGAGACGCACCAGCGTCCGCACCGCCGACCCCGTACCGCCCTTCGGCGTGTAGCCGAACGGCCCGGACTCGTTGAACGCGGGCCCGGCGATGTCCAGGTGCGCCCACGTGATGCCCTCGCCGACGAACTCCTTCAGGAACAGACCGGCGACCAGGCCGCCGCCCATCCGCTCGCCCATGTTCGCGATGTCGGCGGTGGGGGAGTCCATGCCCTTGCGCAGGTGCTCGGGCAGCGGCATCGGCCAGGACTCCTCGCCGACCTCCTCGGCGGCCTCCACGATCGAGGCGCGGAACGCGTCGTCGTTGGCCATCACACCGAAGGTGCGGTTGCCGAGGGCCAGCACCATGGCGCCGGTCAGCGTCGCCACGTCGATGATCGCGTCCGGCTTCTCCTCGGACGCCTTCCACAGCGCGTCGGCGAGGACGAGGCGGCCCTCGGCGTCCGTGTTGAGGACCTCGACGGTCTTGCCGCTGTACATGCGCAGCACGTCACCGGGGCGGGTGGCGGAACCGGACGGCATGTTCTCGGCGAGCGCCAGCCAGCCGGTGACGTTGACCTTCAGGCCGAGACGGGAGGCGGCGACCACGGCGGCGAAGACCGCCGCCGCGCCGCTCATGTCGCACTTCATCGTCTCGTTGTGCCCGGCGGGCTTGAGGGAGATGCCGCCCGAGTCGTAGGTGATGCCCTTGCCGACGAAGGCGAGGTGCTTGGTCGCGCCGGAGCTGGTGTAGGAGAGCTTCACCAGGCGGGGAGCGGCGGCCGAGCCCGCGCCGACGCCCAGGATGCCGCCGTAGCCGCCCTTTTCGAGGGCCTTCTCGTCGAGCACCTGCACCTTGATGCCGTGCTCCTTGCCGGCGGCGGTGGCGACGGCGGCGAAGGCCTCGGGGGTGAGGTCGTTCGGCGGGGTGTTGACGAGGTCGCGGGCGCGGTTCAGCTCCTCGACCACGGCGGTGGCGCGCGCGATCGCGGCCTTGTGCGCCGCGTCCCGGGGCTTGCCGCCGAGCACCGCGACCTCGACGAGCGGGGCCTTGCCGTTCTTGGCGGCGCTGCCGGACCGGCCGGTCTCCTTGTACGCGTCGAAGGCGTACGCGCCGAGCAGCGCGCCCTCCGCGAGGGCGCCCACGTCGGCGGCGTCCGTGATCGGCAGGGCGAGGACGGCCTTCTTGGCGCCGGCGAGCGCGCGGGCGGCGACACCGGCGGCGCGGCGCAGCGTCTCGGCGTCGAACGCCTCGTCCTTGTCGGGAACCGCTCCCAGGCCGACGGCCACCACGACGGGTGCCTTGAAGCCGGACGGCGCGGGCAGCTTCGTCACCTCGCCCTCGCCGCCGGACGCGCCGAGGGTCTCCAGGATGCCGGCGAGCGCGCCGTCATACCCCTTGTCCACGGCCTCGGCGCCCGGTGCGAGGACCGGGCCCTTGGCGCCCTTGGCTACACCGACGACGATCGCGTCGGCCCGCAGGCCGGACGCTGCGGCGGTGCTGAGAGTCAGAGCAGTCACGGTGGTGAATTCTCGCTTCCATTGAGTTTCAGTGGCCGATCTGGGTGGGTCGACCGGGCCCGGCATCGATCCTTGATCTGGCAGCGGAGAGGTGCCTGCGGTGGGGCCGGGAGGGCAATCGACAAGAGCCTACGCGGGGGAGGGCGCCCCCGCGTCGTGGGGTGTTCACCCTTCCGTGGCGAGGTGGCCGCCCGCCGCACCCGCGCACCCGTCATCCGGCGCGCGGGAGGAGGCTTTCGGCCCCTGCGTCACGTGCGTCTCCACAGTAACTTCACCGTTCGTCCACCCGTCGGCGACGGGTGCGAAGGGGGAGGGGGCGGCGGCGTGCCGGCGACGGCCGTCCGCGCCGTGCGCTGCCGGTGGGAGGCGGGAGACCGTCCACGGGGACCTCGCCACGGGTTCCGGAGCCCGCGCGGTGGAACGCGCCCCCTCCCGCCGGGTCGCTCCCGCGGGTGACGCATGGCGACCCCGTTCAATTCCGCGGGCCGGGCGGGGACTTCGCTCCCGTGGCCGGCGAAGGCCGGTCGGCGGCGGCTTCGTGACCGCCGGTCAGCCGAGGCTGAACACGACCAGGGCCGTGGTCGCCGCCGTCTCGGCGAGTCCGCCGAAGACGTCGCCCGTGACGCCGCCGAAGCGGCGCGTGCAGTGGCGCAGCAGCAGTTGGGCCGCCGCGCAGGCGGCCGCCACCGCGACCACGGCACGGACCAGGTCGAACGTCCCCAGCAGCGCGCCCGCGCCGGCCGCCGCGGCCACGACCGCGAGCGCCGCCAACAGGGCGCCGCGCACCGGCACCGTGCCCGCGACGGCCGCGCCGAGCCCCTCCGGGCGGGCCGGGGGGACCCCGGTGCGCGCGGCCAGGGTGAGGGCGAGCCGGGCCGCGGTCGCCGAGACGACGGCCGCCAGCACGCCCCGCGCCCACGAGGACTCGTAGGCCTGGAAGAGCGCGGCGACCTGGGCGAGCAGCACGAAGAGCAGCGTGATCACGCCGAACGGGCCGATGTCGGACTGCTTCATGACGCGCAGCGCGTCCTGCGCGGGCTTGCCGCTGCCGAGGCCGTCCGCCGTGTCGGCGAGCCCGTCGAGGTGGAGGCCGCGGGTGAGCGCTGCCGGTACGGCGGCGGTGGCGACGGCGGCGAGCAGCGGGCCCGCGCCCGTCGCGAGCAGCGCCACGCCCACCAGGGCCGCACCCGCCCCGACGACCAGTCCGGCCACGGGGGCGCACAGCATTCCGGCGCGCGCCGCCTCGCGGTCCCAGCGGGTCACCTCGACGGGGAGCACGGTCAGGGTGCCGAAGGCGAAGCGCAGGCCGTGGGAGACAGGGGTCGGGGACACCGGCGCAGGTTACCCGGGAGGGCGGCGGGCGGGTGCGGCGGCCGGGGACAGAAGGCGTGGATAAAGTGCCTGATATGGGTCATTGGTTGCACCGGAACATCATCGAGCCGGGAAAACTGCCGCTGTTGCTGGCGCTCGGCTCCTTCGTGCTGACCTTTGTGATCACCCGTGTCATCGTCCGGCTCATCCGCGCGGGCAAGGGGCCGTTCGGCAACGTGAAGGCGGGCGGGCTGCACATCCATCACGTGGTACCCGGTGTCGTCCTGACCGTGGTCGGCGGCTTCGGCGCGGTGGCCAGTGTCCGGCCGGGCTTCGGTGCCTCCGCGTTCGCCGTGGTGTTCGGGATGGGCGCAGGGCTCGTGCTGGACGAGTTCGCGCTGATCCTGCACCTGGACGACGTGTACTGGACGGAGGAGGGCCGCAAGAGCGTCGAGGTCGTGCTGATCACGGCGGCCCTGGTCGGGCTCGTGCTCGGCGGGTTCCTGCCGTTCGGCGTCAACGACCTGAGCCAGCAGGAGGTGCAGGACCGCGGCGGTGTCATCGTCAGCGTCGCCGTGAACTTCCTCTTCGCCCTGCTCGCCCTCGGCAAGGGCAAGGCCCGGATGGCGATCTTCGGCGTGATCGTCCCGTTCCTCGCCCTGATCGGAGCGGTGCGGCTGGCCCGGCCGTCCTCGCCGTGGGCCAGGCGCTTCTACCGCGGACGGCCGCGTGCCCGGGCCAGGTCGATGCTGCGCGCCTACCACCACGACCGTCGCTGGGCGGGTCCGCGGCGCAGACTTCAGGACCTGATCGGCGGGAAACCCGATCCCCTGCCCGCCCGGCTGCCGCCCGGGCGCCGGTGACGCCGCCGGCGCCGGCGGCGCAGCGCGGAGATCGCGCAGAGCACGAGGGCGGCGGCGAGCGCGGCGATGTGCTCCCGGCCCGCGAGGTTCCCCTTGACCGTCACCTCGACGGCCATCGACGCGATCACCACCGCCGCCGTGCCGTACGCCCGGTAGCGCCAGGCCACGAAGACGGCGAGACCGACCACGGCCGCTGAGGGCCCGGTGTCCACGACCCGCGCGTCCGTCGCGGGCAGGCCCAGCGGGTGGTCCGGGCCGAGCATCACCGCGATACGCGCGTAGAGCGTGCCGGCCAGGGTGGCCGCGTACGCGATGACGAGCATCCGCCACCAGCCCAGGCAGATCTCGGCGATCCCGAACACCACGAGGATCTGGATCAGCGCCCCCCATACCGGCAGGTCCAGGGCCGGTACGAAGAGCGAGAGCGGAGTGCGCAGCAGAGCGAGCCCGAGCGGTTCGTCGGCCTGTACGGAGCCGATGTCCTGGACGATGCGGTAGCCCCAGGACTGGTTCTGCGCGAACTGCAGGAGAGCCGTCAGCAGGACGGCCCCGAGGGTCACGGGGATCGCTCGCAGGCGCCTTGCCTCCAGGTCCCTGCGCACGGTGACGAACAGCAGTCCCCATTCCGCGCGGACCAGGCGGGCGAGTGTGCTCATCTATGCGACTCGAGGTGCTTGCGGTGCAGCCACTTCGGCAGTCCCGGCGCCTCCAGGAATCCTTCCGCGCGGGCGGACGCGACACCGATGCGCAGCAGGTCCGCGCTCTTCTCGAAGAGCAGGAACCGGGGCTCCCAGATCGGCCGGTACTTGGCGTTGGCGCGGTAGAGCGACTCGATCTGCCACCAGCGCGAGAAGAAGCTGAGCAGGGAGCGCCACAGCCGCAGCACGGGGCCCGCGCCCAGCCGCGCGCCACGCTCGAAGACGGAACGGAACATGGCGAAGTTGAGTGAGACCTGGGTGATCCCGATGTCCCGGGCGCGGCGCAGGAGTTCGATCACCATGAACTCCATCAGCCCGTTCTCGGAGTCGCGGTCGCGCCGCATCAGATCGAGGGAGAGTCCCCGCGGGCCCCAGGGCACGAAGGACAGCAGTGCCCTCAACTCGCCCTCCCCGTCCGTGCATTCGAGCATCACGCACTGTCCGTCGTCGGGGTCGCCGAGCCGTCCCAGCGCCATGCTGAACCCGCGTTCGGTGGCCCCGTCGCGCCAGTCGTCGGCACGCTCCAGGAGGTACGCCATCTCGTCGGCCGGGATGTCGTCGTGGCGGCGGATGCGCACCCGGTAGCCGGCCCGCTTCACCCGGTTGTAGGCCTGCCGGACGGTGCGCATGGCCCGTCCTTCGAGCGTGAACTCGGCGGTCTCCACGATGGCTTCGTCGCCCAGCTCCAGGGCGTCGAGGCCGTGCCGGGAGTAGATGGTCCCGGCCTCCTCGCTCGCTCCCATCACCGCCGGGATCCAGCCGTGCGCGCGGGCCTCGGCGAGCCAGGGCTCGATGGCGCCGGGCCACGCCTCCGGATCGCCCAGCGGGTCGCCGGAGGCCAGCGAGACCCCGCCGACGACCCGGTACGCCACCGCGGCCTTGCCGGTCGGCGACCAGACCACGCTCTTCTCCCGGCGCAGCGCGAAGTAGCCCAGCGAGTCCCGGTCGCCGTTCTTGTCGAGCAGGACCCGCAGCCGCTTCTCGTCGTCCTCGGTGAGCGGGTCGACGGCGCGGCGGGAACGGAAGGCCGCGTAGAAGACGGCGAGGACCAGCAGGGTGCTGAGCACGTTGATGGTGACGTTGACCCAGTTGGCGATCTCCAGCCCGTGGAAGCGGGAGTCGTCGGCGGCGACCGAGATCAGCCGCAGGGTGCCGTAGCGCCAGCGCTCCGGGAAGGTGGAACGGGACGCGTCGTGCGCGCTGTTGGTGACCGTCACCAGCAGCGCGGCGAGCAGCGAGCAGACGAGCAGACCGCCGGTGGCGACGGCGGCGGCGAGCTTCGGGTTCGAGCGGTCGCCCTTGGCGTAGAACTCGCGGCGGCCCACGACGAGCGACGCGACGAACGCCGCGGTCAGCGCGAGCGAGATCCAGTTCTGGGCGTACCGGCGGATCTCCGGGAACGCCATCGCGACGGCGAACAGCAGCAGGAAGAGCCCGCTGAGGACGAGGTTGAGGATCCAGGCGGCCCGCTTGCGGCGGCGCATGGTGATGGCGAGGAACATCGTGAAGACGCCCGAGGCGAAGCCCGCCGTCAGCAGGTACGGGGTGAAGAGGTTCTCGGTGTTGTGGCGCCGTACGTCCTGGCCGAGCGTCACCCACGCGGCGCTCAGGAAGTTGATGAACGTGACCGCTCGCAGGTACCAGACGGTGAAGCCGGCGGCTCTGCGCGAGGCTCCGGTGGACCCGCGGTCCCCTTCGCCCTGACGGGCCGGGGTCCGCTCCTGCTCGGCGGCAATTCGGGCATCTCCCATAATGCGCGATGATATGGGGCGGTGTGCTCCGCGTCAGGGAAGGGCGGGACGGGGGTTCGCGCCCCAGGGCCGCTGGGAACCGCGCGGCCGGCCCCCATCGGCGCCCGGCCGGACCGCCCCGCTCGACCACCCCTCTCCAGGGACCGTGGAGAACCGGGGTGTTGGTGCGGGGCGGGGGGCCGGGCAGGGGTGTGGGCTCCCGGTGGGTCAGTCCTCGTCGGAGGGGCTCGGGTCGGGAGCGGGGCGTACCGGAAGCTCCGCTGCGAGCGCGGCTGCGGCCTGGACCAGGGGCAGGGCCAGCAGCGCTCCCGCGCCCTCGCCGACCGTGACCCCGTGGTCGAGCAGCGGTTCGAGCGCCATCCGGTCCAGCGCCTTCGCCTGGGCCGGCTCCCCGCTCGTCTGGCCGGCCAGCCACCAGTCCGGCGCCCGGAAGGCGACCCGCTGCCCGACGAGGGCGCACGCCGCCGAGACCACCCCGTCGAGCACGACCGGCGTCTTGCGCACCGCGCTCTGCAGCAGGAACCCGGTCATCGCGGCGAGATCGGCCCCGCCGACCACCGCGAGCAGCTGGAGCTGGTCGCCGAGCACGGGCCGCGCCCGCCGCAGCGCGTCCCGCACGGCGGCGCACTTGCGCATCCACGCGAGGTCGTCGATGGCCTGCCCGCCGCGCCCGGTGACGACCGACGCGTCGGTCCCGCACAGCGCCGCGACCAGCACGGCCGCCGCGGTGGTCCCGCCGACGCTCACGTCACCGAGCACCACCAGGTCCGTACCCGAGTCCGCCTCCTCGTCCGCGACGGCGACACCGGCCCGGAACGCGGCCTCGGCCTCCTCCGCGGTCAGCGCGTCCTCGATGTCGATCCGCCCCGAACCGCGCCGTACCCGGTGCCGTACCACGTCGGCGGGCAGCTCCGCGGGGTCGCAGTCCAGCGCCATGTCGACCACGCGCACCGGGACACCGAGCCGGCGCGCCAGCACCGCGGCCGGGCTCGCGCCCTCCAGGACCGCCCGCACCAACTGGTCGGCGGTGCCCGCGGGCCGCGCGGACACCCCGAGTCCCGCGATCCCGTGGTCGCCCGCGAACAGCACCGCACGCGGACGCTCGATCGGCCGCACGGGCACCGCGCCCTGCGCCGCCGCCAGCCACTCACCCAGGTCGTCCAGACGGCCCAGTGCCCCGGGCGGCACGGACTGGCGCTCCCGGCGCGCCTCTGCGTCGCGGCGCACCCCGCCGTCGGGGCGCTCGATCAGATCGGTGAAGTCGTCGAGATTAAGCGAGCTCATTCGCCGAACAGTACCGGCAGCGATCGAACACGTCCGCGCCACGTCGTTGCGCCCCGGAACGCCATCCGCTACGTACCGTTTGTGTCGGATTGTCGTATGCCCGGCCAGTCGCCCCGCCGCCCCTCCCAGGAGCGCCCATGCCCCCCACACCGCACCCGACCGACGACCACCGCGCCGCCTACGCGGCCGAACTCGCCCAGGGCACCGACCGGTTCCACGAGTCGCGCCGGGACGACTGCCCCTGGTGCGGTTCGAACCGGCTGCGCACCCGGCTGCGGACGCCGGACCTCGTCCAGCGCAAGCCCGGCACGTTCGTCGTCGACGAGTGCGGGGACTGCGCCCACGCCTTCCAGAACCCCCGGCTCACCGCGGAGGGCCTGGCCTTCTACCACCGTGACTTCCACGAGACGCTCGACAGCCTCACCGACCGGCTCCTCGGCGCCCGCGGCAGCAGCGGCCGGCACCGCGCCGCCGCCCGCGCGCTGCTGCCGTACGCGGAACCGGAGAGCTGGCTCGACGTCGGCACCGGGCACGGCTACTTCCCGGCCGCCGCCAAGGAGGTCCACCCGTACACCTCCTTCGACGGGCTCGACCCCACCCGGCGCGTCGAGAAGGCGAGGGAGGCCGGGCGGGTCGAGGAGGCCCACCGCGGCCGGCTCGGCGACCCCCGGATCGCCGCCCGGCTGCGCGCCCGCTACGACGTCGTCAGCATGTTCCACCATCTGGAGCACACCCCCGACCCGCGTGAGGAACTGCGCGCCGCCCTGGTGGTCCTGCGGCCCGGCGGACATCTCCTGGTCGAAGTCCCCGACCCCGACTGCGCGTTCGGCGCGCTGCTGGGCAAGTGGTGGGTGTCCTACGGCCAGCCGCGCCACCTCCACCTCATGCCGCTGCCCAACCTGCTGGGCGAACTGGAGTCCCTGGACTGCGAGATCGTCACGACGGACCGCCGCGAACCGCACATCCCGTACGACCTCGCGGGCGCCCTCGCGCTCGCCCTCGGGCGGGTCCTGCCCGACCTCGACGCCCCCTGGCGTCCGGCGCCGCCGACCGCGCTGCGGCGCCGGCTGCACACGGTCCTGACCGGGGCGTCGGCCCCGTTGCTCGCCTCGGCCTCCGCCCTGGACCACGCCTTCGCCCCGCTCCTGAGGCGCACCCGCTTCTCGAACGCGTACCGGATCATCGCCCGCCGACGGGCATGAGCCGGGAGCGGAGCCGCGATCAGCCCCGCAGGGGCAGCGCCTGCCCCGCCACCACCAGCAGCAGGTGCTCGCACTCCGCCCCGAACCCCGCGTTCAGACGCCCGAGTTCGTCGCGGTAGCGGCGCCCGGAGGCGGTGGCCGGGACGATGCCGGAGCCGACCTCGTTGGAGACGGCGACCAGGGTGCGCCGGGTTTCGCGGACGGCGGCGGTGAGCTCCTCCACGCGGGCGCGCAGCGCGCGTTCGCCGCCGCCGGCCCACTCCGCGTCGTCCCAGGCGTTCACGGAGTCCATCGCGTCCGTCAGCCACAGCGACAGGCAGTCGACGAGCAGCGGCGGCCCCTCCTCCGCCAGCAGCGGTACCAGGTCGCAGGTCTCGGTGGTGCGCCAGGAGCCGGGGCGCCGCTCGCGGTGCGCGCTCACCCGGGACGCCCACTCGTTGTCCCCGGCCCGGCTGCCGCCCGTCGCCACGTACAGCACGTTCGGGAAGGACTCCAGCCGCCGTTCGGCCTCGACGGACTTGCCGGAGCGCGCGCCGCCGAGCACCAGGGTGCGCCGCGGGACGTCGGGAACGTCCTCGTACACGCCGACGTCCAGCGTCGTCCCGTCCGGCACCGCGCGGGCGCCCGCCGCCGCGAGCCGCCGCCGCAGTTCGGGCCCCGGTGGGACATCGTGGTCGAGGTGCACCGCGATCACGTCCGTGGTGGGCCCGACGGCACCCACCGCCCGCAGCTTCGCCAGCGCGTCCGGCCGGCCCACCACGTCGGCGGCCACCATGGCGTACGTGCCGCCGTCGGCGTCGAGTCCGGCGGGCGCCGCGCCCGGCGGCAGATAGAGCAGCCGCTGACCGTCCGGGCCGGTCACCGCGTACCCCGTGCCCGGCGCGTCCATCGGCACCGCCCGCACCCGGTGCCCGGTCAGCAGGGTCAACTCGCTGCCGTCCGGAACCCGCACGGGCTGCGGCAGCCCCGCGGGCACCTCGACGGCGGGTCCGTCGTGCGGATGGGAGAGCAGCACCTGCCGTACGCCGCCGAGTGTGTGCCCGGCGCGCGCGGCCGCGAACGCCGCGCCGGGCGTCAGGTCGAGCAGCAGCGTGCCGTCCACGAGCAGTGCGGTGGCCGCCCGCGCGTCCTCGCCGAGCGCGGTCGCGCAGGACGAGCAGGGGCAGGAGGGGCGGGGCAGGCCCTCAGGGGCGCCGGTGCCGAGCAGAGTCAGTTCCACGGGGATGATTTTTCCGTGTCCCCGCAGGTCTTGCGCGCCCGGCTAGGCTTCGGACGGGAGCCGGATCTTGTCGGGCTCCCGCTGTGCAGTGTGCTCATACCTGGGAGGCGTACATGGCGGCATGGACGTGGCGGTTCGAGAAGTCCGACGGGACAGAGGTCCAACCCGCGGTGGAGCCCGAGGAGTTCACCACACAGGGGGACGCCGAGTCCTGGATCGGCGAGGTGTGGAAGGACCTCCTGGCGGGCGGCGCCGACCAGGTGTTCCTCTTCGAGGACAGCACGCAGATCTACGGGCCGATGAGCCTGCACGCCGAGCCCGAGTAGGCCGGTAGAGGTCGCCGGGGCCACCGCAACCGGCTCCGGCGGCCCACCCGGGTCGTCAGCCCCGCACGCCGCACAGGTGCAGCAGCGCCGCCACCTGACGGTAGGGATCGGTCCGCCCGGCCCGCTCCTCCGCGGCCAGCAGACTCTCCACGTCCTCGGGGACGGGTGCCCCGTCCGGCGCGCCGTCCGTGAAGACCCGCACGCCGTACCAGGCGTGCAGCGGCGCCCCGATCCCCGCCAGCGTCGACGTCAGCGTGGCGAGCCGGTCGGCGCGGACGGCGAGCCCGAGCCGGTTGACGTACGCGTCGGACTCGAACGCGGCCAGCGTCGACGTCCAGTCCCCGGCCAGTCCCGGCCGCAGGGCCAGCGCGTCGGCGTTGCGCACCAGCAGGGAGAGCAGCCCGCCCGGGGCCAGCATCCGCGCCAGTCCCGCGACCAGCGGGTCCGGCTCCTCGACGTACATCAGCACGCCGTGACAGAGCACCACGTCGAAACTGCCGGGCAGGAAGTGGACGCCCGTGTCCCGGCCGTCGCCCTCGATGAGCCGGACCCGGCCCTGGATGCCCTCGGGCTCGGCGGCGAGTGCCTCGCGGGCCACGGAGAGCATCCGCCCGTCCTGCTCCAGGCCGGTCACCTGATGCCCGGCGCGGGCCAGCCGCAGCGCCTGCGTGCCCTGGCCCATCCCGACGTCGAGCACCCGCAGCCGCTGCCCGACCGGGAACCGCCCGGCTATCTGCTCGTCGAGCTGCCGGGCCACCAGCTCCTGCCGTACGAGATCACGCAGGCCGCCCAGCTTGCTCAGCCAGGCATCCGCCGCGTCTCCGGAGAAGGATGTCGCGCTCAGGGCCGCTCTCCGCGCTTGACCTGCGGCTTCGGCAGCCGGAGTCGACGCATCTGGAGGGTGCGCATCAGCGCGTAGGGAACCGCGCCCTTCTTGGGCAGGTCCGGGAAGCGCGTGGTGAGCTGCTTCTTGAGACGGATCGCGATGCCGATCGAGTCGACCACGATCATCACGATCACGACCAGCCACAGCAGCAGCGCGATGTTCTGGAGCGAGCCCACCCGCACCATGCTCAGCACCAGGATGACCACGGCCATCGGCAGGAAGAATTCCGCGATGCAGAATCGCGAGTCCACGAAGTCGCGCGCGAACTTCCGCACCTGGCCCTTGTCACGGGCGGGCAGATAGCGCTCGTCCCCGCTGGCCAGCGCCTGGCGCTGCTTCTCCAGCTGGACACGCCGGTCGTCACGCTGGCGCTTGGCGGCCTCCTTGCGCGTCGACGGCGTCTGGGCGACGCTGCGACGCTGGGTCTGGGCCTCACTGCGCTTCGGCGTGGGGCGGCCCTTGGGGGCCTGCGGGTGACGGGTCTGCTTGGAGTCGGTCACCTGCGCCTTGTCGGCGAGGCCCTTCTCTTCCTTGGCGCGGCTACGGAACACAAAACCCAAGGGTACGGGGTGCGGCGGCATGGACGTCGTGCGAGGGGGGAACGATCCGGCAACACCGTACGTCTGTAGGGGGACACAGGGGACGTTGTTCGCGGGGGGACGCGAAGGGGACGCGGGGGGTCACCCCGGGTTCCACCTACTCCCTACGCCGGAGCGGCACCGTACGCAGTCGTCCTTGGGGATGAGCGCATCCGTCCCCGAACAGTGCGGTAATGGATGCAGGGCCCGTACTGTGGGTTCTGTTGCAGTACCTGGAGCTGGAGTCCGTCAGAAGGGGGCGCGCGAAGCCCATGAGCGGTGTCATGAAGCGTATGGGGATGATCTTCCGCGCGAAGGCGAACAAGGCCCTTGACCGGGCCGAGGACCCGCGCGAAACCCTCGATTACTCGTACCAGAAGCAGCTGGAGCTGCTCCAGAAGGTGCGCCGTGGCGTCGCCGACGTGGCGACCTCCCGCAAGCGGCTGGAACTGCAGCTCAACCAGCTCCAGGGCCAGTCCACCAAGCTGGAGGACCAGGGCCGCAAGGCGCTCGCGCTCGG
This sequence comes from Streptomyces sp. NPDC059668, assembly GCF_042734135.1. Classification (NCBI taxonomy): domain Bacteria; kingdom Bacillati; phylum Actinomycetota; class Actinomycetes; order Kitasatosporales; family Streptomycetaceae; genus Streptomyces; species Streptomyces sp. NPDC059668. The sequence continues at coordinate 14,315 of NZ_JBHWEL010000114.1, forward strand.
CCGGGAGGACCTGGCCCGTGAGGCCCTCTCCCGCCGTGCCGCGCTCCAGCAGCAGGTGACGGACCTGGAGACCCAGCACCAGACCCTCCAGGGCGAGGAGGAGAAGCTCACCCTCGCGGCCCAGCGTCTGCAGGCCAAGGTGGACGCCTTCCGTACGAAGAAGGAGACCATCAAGGCCACGTACACCGCGGCCCAGGCGCAGACCCGCATCGGCGAGGCCTTCTCCGGCATCTCCGAGGAGATGGGCGACGTCGGGATGGCCATCCAGCGCGCCGAGGACAAGACCGCGCAGCTTCAGGCCCGCGCGGGTGCCATCGACGAACTGCTCGCTTCGGGCGCCCTCGACGACCAGTCCGGACTCGCCAAGGACGACATCCAGAGCGAGCTGGACCGGCTCTCCGGTGGTACGGATGTGGAGCTGGAGCTCCAGCGCATGAAGGCCGAGCTGGCCGGCGGCTCCTCGCAGCAGGCGATCGAGGGCGGCACGGGACAGGACCAGAACCGGTCCCAGCCGCAGGACACCCCGCGTTTCGACAAGCAGTAGCACCGGAAGCAGTAGCGGCGACCGACCGGGTCCCACGCCTTAGGAGGGCGACATGATCGTTCGGATCATGGGGGAGGGGCAGGTGAGGCTGGACGACGGCCACCTCACCGAGCTGAACAAGCTGGACGACGAACTGCTCGCCGAGGTGGAGGGCGGTGACGAGGCCGGCTTCCGGCGCACCCTGACCGCCCTTCTCGACGCGGTCCACCGGCTCGGCGCTCCGTTGCCCGACGACGCGCTGGAACCCTCCGGGCTGATCCTCCCGTCACCGGACGCCACGCTCGCGGAGGTCCGCGAGATGCTCCACGGGGACGGCCTGATCCCCGGCTGACCCCCCGTCGTGTCCCTGGGGGCTGCCGCCCCCAGACCCCCGCTCCGGCCTTAAGGGCCTTGTCCTCAAGCGCCGGACGGGCTGGTGGTGCGGGCCTGCGCTGAAGGTGCAAGGCCCTGGGGGTGCAAGGCAGGGGTGCGAGGCCGCGCTGAAAGGTCGGCGCCCCGAGCCGTAGCCATCCGCCCCAGGCGCACACCTCCAGCGCAAGCCCGCATATCCAGCGCAGGCCCGCATCTCCAGCCCGTCCGGCGTTTGAGGACGAGCCCTTCGGGCGATGCGGGGGTCCAGGGGGCGCAGCCCCTTGGCGGGGTCCGGGGCGGAGCCCCAGGGACGGGCAGCCACGGCGAAGCCGAAGAACCCGGGGTACGTGGGCAACCGTTCCGCCCCCTGCAAGGGCCCCGTACCGTGAACGAAGTGAGCACCCTAGAGCGCACGAAGTGCAGACTCCGCGCGCACCCGATGGCCCTGGACGCCGCCCTCGCGGCCGGCGTACTCGTGACCATGATGGCCAGCTCCTTCGTGGACCCGCACGGCGGCCACGGAGCGGGCTGGGGCGCCCGGACCCCCAACGCCCTGAGCCTCACCCTGATGGTGCTCGGCGCGGCGGCCCTGGTGTTCCGCCGCCGCGCCCCCCTTCCGGTCCTCGCCGCGACCGGTGCCCTCTCCGTCGTGGAACTGGTCGCGAGCGACCCCCGGGCCCCGGTGGTGATGTCCGCCGTCGTCGCCCTCTACACCGTCGCGTCGGCCACCGACCGCCCCACCACCTGGCGGGTCGGCCTGCTCACGATGACCGTGCTCACCGCCTGCGCGATGCTCGCCGGCCCCCTGCCCTGGTACGCGCAGGAGAACCTCGGCATCTTCGCCTGGACGGGCATGGCCGCCGCCGCGGGCGACGCCGTCCGCAGCCGCCGCGCCTTCATCCACGCCATCCGCGAACGCGCCGAGCGGGCGGAACGCACCCGTGAGGAGGAGGCCCGGCGCCGCGTCGCCGAGGAGCGGCTGCGCATCGCCCGCGATCTGCACGACGTCGTGGCCCACCACATCGCCCTCGTCAACGTGCAGGCCGGAGTCGCCGCCCATGTGATGGACAAGCGCCCGGACCAGGCCAAGGAGGCGCTCTCCCACGTTCGGGAGGCCAGCCGCTCCGCCCTCAACGAGCTGCGCGCCACCGTGGGCCTGCTGCGCCAGTCCGGTGACCCCGAGGCCCCCACGGAGCCCGCTCCCGGCCTCGCCCGCCTCGACGAACTCGCCGACACCTTCCGCAACGCGGGACTCCCCGTCGAGGTGGCCCGCGCCGACCACGGCACCACCCTCCCCGCGGCGGTCGACCTCGCCGCCTACCGGGTCATCCAGGAAGCCCTCACCAATGTGCAGAAACACGCGGGCCGCGAGGCGAAGGCCGAGGTCAGCGTCGTACGTGTGGGTCCGAACGTGGAGGTGACCGTCCTCGACAACGGGCCCGGACAGGACGACGGCCCGGAGGAGGGCGGCGGTCACGGCCTCCTCGGGATGCGGGAGCGGGTCGGCGCGCTCGGCGGCACCTGCTCCGCCGGTCCCCGGTACGGAGGCGGCTTCCGCGTCCATGCGATCCTTCCGGTCAAGACCCGCACGCCTGCCCTGGGGGACCCCGCATGACCATCCGTGTCCTGCTCGCCGACGACCAGGCGCTGCTGCGCAGCGCGTTCCGCGTACTCGTCGACTCGGAGCCCGACATGGAGGTCGTGGGGGAGGCGTCCGACGGCGCGGAGGCGGTGCGGCTCGCCAGGGAGACGCGCGCCGACGTGGTGCTGATGGACATCCGGATGCCGGGGACCGACGGGCTCGCCGCCACTCGGCTGATCAGCGCGGATCCCGGGCTCGCGCAGGTACGGGTGGTCATGCTGACGACCTTCGAGGTCGACGAGTACGTGGTCCAGTCGCTGCGGGCCGGGGCCTCCGGGTTCCTCGGCAAGGGCGCCGAGCCGGACGAGCTGCTGAACGCCATCCGGATCGCGGCGGGCGGCGAGGCGCTGCTGTCCCCGGCGGCCACCAAAGGACTGATCGCCAAGTTCCTCGCGCAGGGCGACGGCGCGGACGAGGAGCGGGACCCCGGCCGCGCGGAGCGGCTGAACGCGCTCACCGGGCGCGAGCGCGAGGTGCTCGTCCAGGTCGCGGGGGGCCACTCCAACGACGAGATCGCCGAGCGGCTGGAGGTCAGCCCGCTCACGGTGAAGACACACGTCAACCGGGCCATGGCGAAACTCGGGGCCCGGGACCGGGCGCAGCTCGTCGTCATCGCGTACGAGTCGGGACTGGTACGTCCAAGGGTGGAGTGAACTTCACCGGGCCGTACTGCGCCCGCAGTAGGTTCCCCATAAGGAAATGGACCCAGGGGCGACGGATCGGCGCCCGCCGATGGCTCATGGTGGCAGGAGCGCGCTCACCTGTGCGGTGCGGGCGCCGCACCAGCCCGTCGGGGCCACGTACGCGCTCCTCCACCGTCCTCCAGTCGTCCCTGCCGTCCAGCCGACCACGCCACTCACTCACGCCACGGAAAAGAGACCCCCCACCCATGTCCTGGCTGTCCAGATTCAGCCTCGCGCAACGGGCCCTCATCGGGCTGATGTCGATCGTCGCGCTCGCGTTCGGAGCGATCGCGATCCCCCAGCTCAAGCAGCAGCTGCTGCCCACCATCGAACTGCCCATGGTGTCCGTGCTCGCGCCGTACCAGGGTGCGTCTCCCGATGTGGTCGAGAAGCAGGTCGTCGAGCCCATCGAGGACACCCTCGAAGGCGTCGACGGCATCACCGGCGTCACCTCCACGGCCAGCGAGGGCAACGCCGTGATCCGGGCGTCCTTCGACTTCGGCACCAACACCAAGCAGCTCGTCGCCGACGTCCAGCAGGCCGTCAACCGTGCCCGCGTCCAGCTGCCGGACGCCGTCGACCCGCAGGTCATCGCCGGTTCGACGGACGACATCCCGACCGTGGTGCTCGCCGTCACCTCCGACAAGGACCAGCAGTCCCTGTCCGACCTGCTCGACCGCACGGTCGTCCCGGACCTCAAGAGCATCGACGGCGTCGGCCAGGTGACGGTGGACGGCGTACGGGACCTCCAGGTCACCGTGGTGCCGGACGACGCGAAGATGGCGGCGGCCGGGCTCACCCCGGGCGCTCTCGGCCAGGCCCTGCAAGCGGGCGGCGCGACCGTCCCGGCCGGCTCCTTCGACGAGGACGGCAACAACCGGACCGTCCAGGTCGGCGGCGGCTTCACCTCGCTGAGCCAGATCCAGGACCTGATGGTCACGGGCGGCCAGGGCAAGAAGCCGGTGCGTCTGGCCTCCGTCGCGAAGGTCGAGCAGGAGCCGTCGAAGGCCGACTCCCTCACCCGTACGGACGGCCGGCCGAGCCTCGCCGTGAACGTCACCATGGACCACGACGGCAGCGCGGTCGCCATCTCCGACGCGGTCAAGGACAAGCTGTCCGGCATGCGCAAGGACCTGGGCACCGGGTCGACGCTCACCGTGGTCAGCGACCAGGGTCCGGCCGTGTCCAAGTCGATCAAGGGTCTGACCACCGAGGGCGGGCTGGGCCTGCTCTTCGCGGTCCTGGTCATCCTGGTCTTCCTGGCGTCGGTCCGCTCCACGCTCGTCACCGCGGTGTCCATCCCGCTGTCGGTGGTGCTGGCGCTGATCGTGCTCTGGACCCGTGACCTGTCGCTCAACATGCTCACGCTCGGCGCGCTCACCATCGCGATCGGCCGGGTCGTCGACGACTCGATCGTCGTCCTGGAGAACATCAAGCGGCACCTCGGCTACGGCGAGGAGCGCGAGGAGGCCATCCTCAAGGCGGTGCGCGAGGTGGCCGGCGCGGTCACGTCCTCGACCCTCACCACGGTCGCCGTCTTCCTGCCCATCGGCCTCACCGGCGGCATGGTGGGCGAGCTGTTCGGTTCCTTCAGCCTGACGGTCACGGCGGCGCTGCTGGCGTCCCTGATCGTGTCGCTGACGGTCGTCCCGGTTCTGTCGTACTGGTTCCTGCGGCCCCCGAAGGACATGCCGGCGGACGCCGACGAGGCGCGTCGCACGGCCGAGGAGAAGGAGGCGCGCAGCCGTCTGCAGCGCTTCTACGTCCCCGTCCTGCGCTTCGCCACCCGCCGCCGCCTCACCAGCGTGGCGATCGCGGCGGTCGTCCTGGTCGGCACCTTCGGCATGGCGCCGCTGCTGAAGACGAACTTCTTCGACCAGGGCGAGCAGAAGGTCCTCACCCTCAAGCAGGAGCTGAAGCCGGGCACCAGCCTGGCGGCGACCGACGCGCAGGCGAAGAAGGTCGAGCGGATGCTCGGCGGCGTCAAGGGCGTCAAGGACTACCAGGTCACGGTGGGCTCGTCCGGGTTCATGGCCGCGTTCGGTGGCGGCACGGACACCAACCAGGCCTCGTACCAGATCATGCTGGAGGACTCGGCGTCCGCCACGGACGTCCAGGACCGTATCGAGGACGGACTGGGCAAGCTCTCCGGTATCGGTACGACGAGGGTCGCGGCCGGCGACGGCTTCGGCAACCAGGACCTCAGCGTGGTCGTGAAGGCGGCCGACGCGGACGTCCTGCGCAAGGCGGCGGAGCGGGTGCGCGCCGAGGTCGCGAAGCTCGACGACGTCACGGACGTGACCAGCGACCTGGCGCAGAGCGTGCCGCGGATCTCGGTCAAGGCCAACTCCAAGGCCGCGGCGGCCGGGTTCGACGACGCCACGCTCGGTGCCGCCGTCACCGAGGCGGTGCGCGGCACCACCAGCGGCAAGGCGATCCTGGACGACAGCGAGCGGGACGTCGTCATCAGGTCGGCGAAGCCGGCCGAGTCACTGGCCGGGCTCAGGGACCTGCGTCTCGGCGCGGTGAAGCTCGGTGACATCGCGGACGTGAAGCTGGTGGACGGGCCGGTCTCGATGACCCGGATCGACGGCCAGCGGGCCGCCACGATCACGGCGAAGCCGACCGGGGACAACACCGGCGCGGTCAGCTCCGCCCTCACCGCGAAGCTGGACGCGCTCAAGCTGCCGGCCGGGGTGACCGCCGAGATCGGCGGGGTCTCGCAGGACCAGGACGACGCGTTCAAGAACCTCGGCCTGGCGATGCTCGCGGCGATCGCGATCGTCTTCATGCTGCTGGTCGCGACCTTCCGTTCGCTGGTCCAGCCGCTGATCCTGCTCGTCTCGATCCCGTTCGCGGCGACGGGCGCGATCGGCCTGCTGGTCGTCACCGGTACCCCGATGGGTGTCCCGGCGATGATCGGCATGCTGATGCTCATCGGCATCGTGGTGACGAACGCGATCGTGCTGATCGACCTGATCAACCAGTACCGCCGACAGGGCTGTGGAGTGGTCGAGGCCGTGGTGGAGGGTGGCCGGCACCGTCTGCGCCCGATCCTCATGACGGCCCTGGCGACGATCTTCGCCCTGCTCCCGATGGCGCTCGGTGTCACGGGTGAGGGCGGCTTCATCGCCCAGCCGCTGGCCGTGGTCGTCATCGGCGGCCTGATCAGCTCGACCCTGCTGACACTCCTGCTGGTCCCGACGCTCTACGCGATGCTCGAACTCCGCAAGGAGCGACGGGCGGGCAAGAAGGAGCGGAAGCGGGAGAAGAAGGCCGGGACCCCGCCGCAGGCGCCGTCCGTCCCGGACGAGGAGCCGGAACCGGCGCAGGTCTGAGGGACCGAAGGACCGGAGGGCCGGGGGCTGACCGCCTCTCGGCCCTTCGGGGGTCTTCGGGGCCTTCGACAAGGGAAACGGGGGGGGGGGCGGGGGGCGGGCCCGCGGGGGGGGGGGGGGGGCCCGCCGCGGGGGGGGTCGGAGAAAAACGCACACCCAACCCCCCGGT
>NZ_JBHWEL010000115.1:0-11225 GCF_042734135.1 Streptomyces sp. NPDC059668
CCTCCCGCCGCCGCCTCCTCCTCGCGCCGTGGTGTGGGGGGGGGGCGGTTCCCGACCCCACCCCGCCCCCCCCCCCCGCCCCCCCCCCCCCGGACGGTGTCACCGCACCGGGTCAGGTGACCAGGAGCCGGTTGAAGAAAGAGCGGTAGTGGCGCAGCGCCAGGCGCAGGTCCTCCGTGTCCGCCTGCTCGCCCCGGTTCCACTGGCCTTCCAGCTCCTGTTTGTGATCGGCGAAGGTGGCGGCGAGCGTCTGCATCACGTCGGCGACGAGTGCGTCGGCGGTGTGCACGGCCTCGCGCGGGTCGTCGACGAACTGACTCTGCACCTCCTGCCAGCGTGCGCGGAACGCCTCCTCGTCCTGCGGACCGAGGAGTCGGGGGGTGTCGTCCTCGTCCCGGGTGTCCCCGCCGGTGGTCCGGTCCCGCGAGCTCGTCGCCCGCGGGTCGGTGGCCGCGGCGCGGTCGTCCGGGACCCCGGCGTCGCGTTCGGTGTCCTCGCCCGCGGCGCCCTCGGGTCCGGTGTCGTCGCGTCGCGCGTCGTCGAACCCGGCGTCGTCGTCACGCTCCTGGGCGTCGCTCGGTGTGGCCGTGCTCTCGCCGGGGAACGTCGGCGCCTCGGGCGGCGGGCCCGACGTGTCCTCGGTGGCCCGGTCGCGGGGCCGGGCGAGATCGTCGGTGGACAGGCCGCTCTCGGTGGCGGTGTCCGGCATGTCATGGCCTCGTGTGTCCTGGCGGTGCATCACTCCTCCGTTCTGTCCGGGCCGGTCAGGCCCGTGCGTGACGGCGACGGCCGCCGTCGGAGAGCAGCTCGTCGAAGAGGGCGCGGTAGTGCACCATGGCCCCCCGCAGCTGCTCCGTCGTCGCCTGGTGCCGCGTGCTGAGCGCGTCCACGTCATGGGCGGCCCGATAGTGCTCCAGGGTGCGGCCGTGTTCGACCGAGAGGTCCTTGAGCTGCTGCTCGAAGTCCTCGGTCGGGTAGCCGCGTTCGTTCATCAGCGAGGTCACCAGGCGGTCCGCGTCGTGCACGGCGCCCTCCGGATGATCCACGAAGTCTTCCTGCACGCCGGCCCAGTCGCGGGTGTAGCGGTCCTTGGCGCCGCTCTCCAGCGGCCTGATGTCCAGGGAGTCGTGCCGCTTCTCGCGGGCCTTGAGGTCACGTTCGGCGGCCGAGCGGTTGTCGGCGCTGTCCACCGTTCGCTCGTACTCGGGACCGAAGCGCTCCCGCAGCTTCCGGCGCCGCATGAGCTGCGAAGCCACCACCGCTATCAGGGCGATCACCACCACGACAGGAATGATGATGGCCAGAAGTGTTCCTGTTGACATGGGGCAGAGCCTCCTCGCCGGCGCCTGAAGTGCGCCTCTACCAGTCGGGTCCCCTCAACCCCGGGATTGAAACGAGATGCGTGGAATGCCCTGGATGCGGCTATGAGGGCGGTTTGCCGATGACGTGCGGGTCCGGTACGGACGGGGTGGGCGCGGCACGCAGCGCGCCGAACACGGACCAGGCGACCGACACCATCGGAACGGCGACGACCGCGCCGATCACCCCGGCCAGGATGCTGCCGGCGATGACGGAGAGGGCCACCACCACGGGGTGCAGCCGGACCGCCCAGCTGAGCACCAGCGGGTGCAGCACATGGCCCTCGAGCTGGCCGATGACCACGATCAGGGCGAGGACCACGAGGGCGATGACCGGACCCCGCGAGGCCAGGGCGACCACCGTGGCCACGGCGAGCGCGACGGGGGAGCCCACCAGCGGGATGAACGCGGCGAAGAACTCCAGCAGGGTGAGCGGCAGCGCCAGCGGTACGCCCAGCAGGAACAGCGCGATGCCCACCACCACGGCGTTGGTGGCGGCCACGATGATGATGCCCCGGGTGTACCCGGCGAACGTCCGCCAGGCCGCCCGTCCCGCGCGGTCCCACGGGTCCCGCGCGCGCTCGGGCAGCAGCGCCTGGAACCAGTGCCAGAACCGCTCACCGGAGTGGATGAAGAACAGTGAGCAGAACAGCGCGAGCACGCCGCCGGCCAGCACCTCCAGTACCCGCCCGGCGCCGCTGAGCGCGCTGCTGAGCAGTGCGGAACGGTGCTGTGAGAGGTACGCGGTCGCTTTGTCCTGAAGGTTCGCCAGCGCCGCGTGGTCCACGTGGAAGGGAGATCCCTCCAGCCACCGCTCGATCCGTCCGGCGCCCCCGGCGAACTCCTCGCCCAGCCGCCCCGATTCCCCCGCGACCAGGCCGCCGACCAGGGACAGCAGCCCGAGCACCACCAGCACGCTGCCCACGAGGCTCACCGCGGTCGCCAGACCCCGGGGCAGCCACCGGGCCAGCAGATTGGCCGCCGGACGCAGCACCGAGGTCACCACCAGCGCGAGGAACAGCGCGACGGCGACCAGTTGCAGCCGTCCCAGGATCTTGAAGCACACGTACGCGGCCGCTCCCAGCACGAGCAGCCGCCAGGCGTACGCGGCGGTCACCCGCAGTCCGCTGTTCACGTCCGCGGTCACGCTGTCGCGGCGCGCCGCGATCCCGGCCGCACGCGCCCGGACCACCGCGCCCATTCCGCCGGCGGGCCGGCTCCCGCGGACGACGTACCGCGCCCGCCGCCCGTCGCGGCCGGAGCCGCGGTCCGCGTCCGCACCTGTGCCCGGAGCCGTGCCCGGACCGGTGCCGGGCTCGCGCGGCCGTCCGTGCGAACGACGCGATCCGTCGGTCACCCGTGCGTCACCGCCCTCCGTCGTCGGGACCGGACAGGCGCGTCGGTGAGGAGGCGCCTGCGGTCGACGCCGTGGCATCACATGACCGGGCCGCAACGGGACAGATCGCACACAAGGGGCGTCAGGGACAGCGTGTGGTCCTCCGAGGAGGGGCCGCAAGCCGGGGAGGGCGGGCGGGTCAGGCGGTGGGCCGTCCCATCGCCCGGTACGTCCAGCCGGCCCGCCGCCACAGCTCCGGGTCGAGGGCGTTGCGCCCGTCGAGGAGCACACGGGCGGTGGCCACCTCGCCCAGGGCCGCCGGGTCCAGCTCACGGAACTCGCGCCACTCGGTGAGGTGCAGGACGACATCGGCGCCGCGTACGGCACCGGCGGCCGAGTCGGCGTACCCGAGCGTCGGGAAGAGCCGCTTGGCGTTCGCCATGCCCTTGGGGTCGTAGACGGTGACCTGGCCGCCCTGGAGGTGGATCTGCCCGGCGACGTTCAGCGCCGGCGAGTCCCGTACGTCGTCGGAGTCCGGCTTGAAGGTCGCGCCGAGCACGGCGACCCGCTTGCCGAGGAACGAACCGCCGCCGAGCGCCTCCCGGGCCATCTCGACCATCTGGCCGCGCCGCCGCATGTTGATGGAGTCGATCTCGCGCAGGAAGGTCAGCGCCTGGTCGGCGCCCAGCTCACCGGCGCGTGCCATGAAGGCGCGGATGTCCTTGGGCAGACAGCCGCCCCCGAAGCCGATCCCGGCCCGCAGGAACTTCTTGCCGATCCGCTCGTCGTGCCCTATCGCCTCGGCCAGCATGGCGACGTCACCGCCGGCCGCCTCGCAGACCTCGGCCATGGCGTTGATGAAGGAGATCTTGGTCGCGAGGAAGGAGTTCGCGGAGGTCTTCACCAGCTCGGCGGTCGGGAAGTCGGTCACCACGAAGGGCGAGCCCTCGCCGACCGGCGTGCTGTAGACCTCGCGCAGCAGTTTCTCGGACCGCTCGCCGCGCACGCCCACCACGATCCGGTCGGGGTGCAGGGTGTCCTGGACGGCGAAGCCCTCACGCAGGAACTCCGGGTTCCAGGCGAGCTCGGCGTCCTCGCCCGCGGGGGACAGCTCGGCGAGCGTCCGCGCCAGCCGTTCCGCGGAGCCCACGGGCACCGTGGACTTGCCGACGACGAGAGCGGGCCCCTTCAGGTGCGGGGCGAGCGACTCGAAGGCCGCGTCGACGTACGACATGTCGCACGCGTACTCGCCGTGCTTCTGCGGGGTGTTCACGCAGACGAAGTGGACGTCGCCGAACTCACCGACCTCGGCCCAGTCCATGGTGAAGCGCAGGCGTCCGGTGGACCCCTCGATGCCCGCCACGTGCTTGCGCAGCAGCTCCTCAAGGCCCGGTTCGTACATCGGGACCTCGCCGCGCTGGAGCATCTCGATCTTCTCGGGGACGACATCGAGCCCCAGCACCTCGAAACCGAGTTCGGCCATGGCCGCGGCGTGGGTGGCGCCGAGATAGCCGGTACCGATCACGGTGATCTTGAGGGCCATGCGTGCTCCTGGGGTATACGGCCGTGGGTGCGCTGCCCGAGCATAGTCGGGGCATGACGGGGCCCCTCGTCGGGCAGGTTTCCCGCTGTCGCCAAGCTCACGTATCCCTCCCGTGGGCGGGCCCCTAAAATTTGGGTTACTTAACGGTAATTAGCGTCCTTGGAGCGTGAGAGACCTTGGCCGGATCGGCTGATTTCGACCTGTACCGCCCGTCCGAGGAGCACGACATGCTCCGGGACGCGATCCGCTCGCTGTCCGAGGCGAAGATCGCGCCGTACGCGGCCGTGGTCGACGAGGAAGCCCGTTTCCCGCGGGAGGCCCTGGACGCCCTGGTCTCCTCCGACCTGCACGCCGTGCACGTGCCGGAGACGTACGGCGGCGCGGGCGCCGACGCGCTCGCCACCGTGATCGTGATCGAGGAGGTGGCGCGGGTGTGCGCCAGCTCCTCCCTCATCCCGGCCGTGAACAAGCTCGGCTCGCTCCCGGTGATCCTCTCCGGTTCCGAGGCCCTCAAGCAGAAGTACCTGGCGCCCCTGGCCGCGGGCGACGGCATGTTCTCGTACTGCCTCTCCGAGCCGGACGCGGGCTCGGACGCGGCGGGCATGAAGACGAAGGCGGTCCGCGACGGCGACTCCTACGTCCTCAACGGGGTGAAGCGCTGGATCACCAACGCGGGTGAGTCCGAGTACTACACGGTGATGGCCGTCACCGACCCCACGAAGCGCTCCAAGGGCATATCGGCCTTCGTGGTCGAGAAGTCGGACGAGGGCGTCTCCTTCGGCGCTCCGGAGAAGAAGCTCGGCATCAAGGGCAGCCCGACGCGCGAGGTCTACCTCGACAACGTCCGCATCCCCGCGGACCGCATGATCGGCGAGGAGGGCACCGGCTTCGCCACCGCGATGAAGACCCTGGACCACACCCGCATCACGATCGCGGCCCAGGCGCTCGGCATCGCCCAGGGCGCTCTCGACTACGCCAAGGGCTACGTCCGCGAGCGCAAGCAGTTCGGCAAGCCGATCGCCGACTTCCAGGGCATCCAGTTCATGCTCGCCGACATGGCCATGAAGATCGAGGCCGCCCGCCAGCTCACGTACGCGGCGGCCGCCAAGTCCGAGCGCGGCGACGCCGACCTGACCTTCCAGGGCGCGGCGGCCAAGTGCTTCGCCTCCGACGTCGCCATGGAGGTCACCACGGACGCCGTCCAGCTGCTCGGCGGCTACGGCTACACCCGTGACTACCCGGTCGAGCGCATGATGCGGGACGCGAAGATCACGCAGATCTATGAGGGAACGAACCAGGTCCAGCGGATCGTGATGGCGCGCAACCTGCCGTAGCCGTCACCACCCCGGCGGCCCCCGCCGTCACGACCGACACAGCCCCCGGCCCACCGCCGGGGGCTGTGGTCGTCGGGGGCGGGGCGGGGTGGGGCGGATTCAGGGTCCTTGCCGGCCGGTGGTCACAGGCCGCCCAGCGCGTGGCGGAGGTCCTCGGGGCCGCGGTAGTGGACGGCCCGCATCCCGAGTGCGGCCGCCGCCTCCACGTTCTCCAGGGTGTCGTCCACGAACAGGCAGCGCTCGGCCGGAACGCCGGCCCGTTCGACGGCGATGTCGTAGATGCGCCGGTCGGGCTTGGCGATGCCCACCCGCGCGCTGCTGACGACGTGGTCGGCGAGGTCCGTCAGACCCAGGACCTCCAGGTCCTCCTCCAGCTGCACCGAGGTGTTGGTGACGAGGACCAGCGGCACGTGGGCGCGGGCCCCGCGCAGCAGCGACACCACCGCCGGGTCGGCCCGGAACGGCGTCCGTACGAGCGCCCCGGCCAGCTCCTCGGCCGTCGCCTCGGACACCAGCCCGGCCAGCCCCCGCACGGCCGACCGCGCCCACTCGTCCGGTGTGATCCGCCCGACCACCAGCGGCAGCACCGTGTCCGGTGCGAAGGCCAGCTTCATGGTGGTGCCCTCGGTCAGCCCGGCGGCGCGCTCCAGCGCGTTCAGGCGGGACGGGTCGTAGACGCGGATCACGTTGTCGACGTCGCACAGCACCGCGTCGAAGGGGCGACCGCCCGAGGTGGGACGGGAGGCGGGGGAGAGGGTCATGCCGCAACCCTGACATCCGGCCGCGGGAAGCCGTCGACCAGGGCACCTCCGCCGCTCCGTGGCACCACCGGGCGGCCCGCGGCCTACGCGTCCAGCCCCTCGGCCATCCGCTTCTCCCGCAGCTCCATGATCGCCCGACGGCGGGCCAGCCGGTGGGTGCGGCGGATCTGGGCCTCCTGGTAGCGGCGCTCGTCCCGCTCGGTCTCCGGGAGGACGGGCGGGACGCGGCGCGGCTTGCCGTCGGCGTCGACCGCGGTGAAGACGAGATAGGCCGAGCCGACCTGCTGGAGCGGCGTGGACTCGTTCCACCGTTCGGTGAGCACGCGGACGCCCACCTCCATCGACGTCCGGCCCGTCCAGTTGACCTGGGCCTTCACATGGACGAGGTCGCCCACGCGCACGGGTTCGAGGAAGGCCATCTCGTCCATGGAGGCGGTGACCGCGGGGCCGCCGGAGTGCCGCCCGGCCACCGCGCCCGCCGCGTCGTCCACGAGCTTCATGATCACTCCACCGTGCACCGTGCCCAGGAGGTTGGTGTCGTTGTGGGTCATGATGTGGCTGAGGGTGGTCCGGGACGCTGAGGTCGGCTTTCCCGGAATATCGGATTCCGGAGTGGGCGCCTGGTCTGTCATGCCCTCCACCCTATGCGGGGTGCGCACACGGTCCGGTTTGCATCAGCTCTGCAACAGGCGTGACCCAGATCTCCCTCCTCTCTTGTTAGGCACCTGGTGCGGCCCTGCACACTGGTCCGCATGAACGATTGGCCCGACGGGTGGGACGACAGCCGCAACAACGGCGGCAACCGTTACGGTCGCGGCAGCGCGGGCGCACAGCCCGAGAGCGCCCGCGTCATGCGGCAGGTTCGGCGTGGTCCGGCGTCGCCCGGTCCGGGCCCCGGCGCCCCGCCCTACGGCGGAGTGCCCCAGCAGCCGAACTACGGGGACGGCCAGGGGTACGGCGACGGCTACGACAACGGATACGACTCCGGCTACAACACCGGCCAGGTCTACGGGTCGCCGAACGGCCCCGGAGGCCCGCAGGGCCCTGGCGGCACCGGCACCCGGGACCAGCGCCCCGCGCCGAACTGGCGGCGCCGGATCAAGTGGACCGCGATCACGCTGGTCACGCTCTTCGTCGTGGTCTCCGTCGGCACGTACTTCTGGGCGGACTCCAAGCTCCACCGTGACGTGGACCTGTCGAAGGTCATCGACCGGCCCGAAGCGGGCAAGGGCACGAACTACCTGATCGTCGGCTCCGACAGCCGCGCCGGTATGTCCGCCGAGGACAAGAAGAAGCTGCACACCGGGTCCGCCGAGGGCAAGCGCACGGACTCCATGATGATCCTGCACACCGGCGACAACGGCTCCACGCTGCTCTCGCTGCCCCGTGACTCGAATGTCGAGATACCGAGCTACAAGGGCTCCGACTCCGGCAAGACGTACCAGGGCACGGGCCGGCACGTGAAGCTGAACGCGGCGTACGCGGAGGACGGCCCCGAGCTCCTCGTGCGGACCGTCGAGTTCAACACCGGTCTGCGCATCGACCACTACGTGGAGATCGGCTTCGGCGGCTTCGCGAAGATCGTGGACGCGGTCGGCGGCGTCGACATGACCCTCGACAAGGGCTTCAAGGACAAGTACTCCGGCGCCGACTTCAAGGCGGGCAAGCAGACGCTGAACGGCGAGCAGGCCCTCGCCTTCGTCCGTACCCGGCACGCCTTCGCCGCCTCGGACCTGGAGCGCACCAAGAACCAGCAGAAGTTCCTGGCCGCCCTGGCCCACCAGGTCGCGACCCCGTCCACGGTCCTGAACCCCTTCACGCTCTACCCGACGATGGGCGCGGGCCTCGACTCGCTGACCGTCGACAAGGACATGAGCCTGTGGGACCTCGCGGACATGTTCTGGGCGATGAAGGGCGTCACCGGCGGTGACGGCAAGTCCATGAACATGCCGATCTCCGGCTCCACGGGCGGCAACCTCGTCTGGGACAAGGCCAAGGTCAAGACGCTGGTCGGCGAGCTGAAGAACGACGACAAGGTGACGGTCTCGGGCAACTGAGGACCCGACCCCCCGCACGCGCGACAGGGCCCCGCCGAACACATCGGCGGGGCCCTGTCGCATGCCGGCCCGGTCACGTCCGCCCGCTCAGCGACACAGCACCTCGTCGCCGGTGACCACGGGCGACGTCTCGGCCGGGGACGGAGCGTCCACCCGTACCCGTCTGACCTCCTTGAAGTCCGCTCCCGCGAGCACCTTCAGCACCGGCCCCTGTCCGTCGACCGCGCGCAGCTCGCTGCCGGGCAGCGCCGCCGCCAGGGACCGCGCGGAACGGTCCCAGCGCGGGTCGTACGCGATGACGGTGTGCTTCAGGCCCGACTCCTGCGCGGTGGCGGGCTGCCCGGTCGTACGGAACCCGGTGGCGGCGAGCGCGCCGTCCACCCGCTTGCCCAGGCCCTCGGTGGCCGTCGCGTTCTCCACCTGGACATGGATCTGCTGCGGGGCCACCTCGACGCGCGCGACCGTGTTGCGCACCGCGGGGCGCGGCGAGGCGAGCGGCACGTCGTCGCGCAGCGACCGGAAGAGGTGGGCGGCCTTCGGCTCGTCCCACTTCAGCGTCGAGCCGATGCCCTTGACGGCGAAGCCCATCTGCCCGATCGGCACGGTCGTGAACTCGGAGGAGGAGGGGGAGAAGTTGCGCATCGCCCGGCCGAGGTCCAGCAGCTCGTCGGTGCCGAAGCCCCGGTCCGCGCGGACCGAACCGAGCACGGCCCGGGTGACGTCACGGAACCTCAGCGGGTTCAGCAGCACCCCGGAGGAGGTGGCGCGGCCGATCAGCGCCGCCAGGAAACGCTGCTGGCGCTGCATCCTGCCGAGGTCGGAGGCGCCGTCGACGTGCCGGGAACGCACGTACTGAAGCGCCTGCCCGCCGTTCAGCTTGTGCGGGCCGGCCGCCAGGTCGAGTCCCGTGTACGAGTCCTTCAGGGGCCGCGCGGTGCAGATGTCGACGCCGCCGAGCACGTCCACGGTCTTCATGAAGCTGGTGAAGTCGACCTCCAGGTAGTGGTCGATCTTCAGGTGGGTCATGTTCTCGACGGTGCGCACGGTCAGCTGCGGTCCGCCCTCCGCGTACGCCGCGTTGAGCTTGATCGGGTGCGGGGCGTGCTGCGCGCCGGTGGTCTGGTCGGTGTGCGCGGGCGTCTCGGCGTAGGAGTCGCGCGGCAGGCTGACGACGCTGGCGCGCTCCTTGTCCGCCGCGATGTGCACGATCATGATCGTGTCGGTGCAGTGGCAGGGGGAGCCGCCGAGGCGGTACTTGCGCCGCTCCTTCTCCGTGATCCTGTCGCGGCCGTCGGTGCCGACCAGCAGGACGTTCATGCCGTGGCCCGCCGCCGGACGGTTCTTCATGTCCTTGAAAGGGTCGACCCGGGCGATGTCCTCGTCGAGGCTGGTGACCACCGCGTGCCCGATGCCCGCCGAGGCGAGGACCACCACCGACAGCGTGGTGACGACCCGCATGGCCCAGCGCGGCTTCTTCCTCCGTACGGGGGGCCGCGCCGGAGGCCGCCGGGTACGGGACGGCTGCGGGCGGCCCTGGAGAGGGGGCCGCCGCGGGCGGGCGGGGTCGGGAGCGTGGGGAGGGGCGACGGAGCGGGGCGACGTGGGCAAGGGGGACACCTCCGCGAGGCTGGGCGTGGGGATGCGTGAGCACGGTAGGCAGATACGATCTGCTGCCCGGCCCGTAGGCAGGGCGGCGCGCGCCCGTGTCCCCCGTTCGCGGTAACGTGACGTCCGATGAGCGAGAAGTCTGGCGTGCAGCCCCCCGCCGTATCCGTGATCATGCCCGTCCTCAACGAGGAGCGGCACCTGCGCGGAGCCGTCCAAGCGATCCTGGCGCAGGAGTACGACGGCGAGATGGAGGTGGTGATCGCCATCGGCCCGTCCACGGACCGTACGGACGAGATCGCCGCCCGGCTCGTGGCCGAGGACCCGCGCGTCCACACCGTGCCGAACCCCACCGGCCGCACCCCCGCCGCGCTCAACGCGGCGATCAAGGCGTCCCGGCACCCCGTCGTCGTCCGCGTCGACGGGCACGGCATGCTCTCCCCGAACTACATCGCCACCGCCGTCCGCCTCCTGGAGGAGACCGGCGCGCAGAACGTCGGCGGCATCATGCACGCCGAGGGCGAGAACGACTGGGAGCACGCCGTCGCCGCCGCGATGACCTCGAAGATCGGCGTCGGCAACGCGGCCTTCCACACGGGCGGGGAGGCCGGACCGGCCGAGACCGTGTACCTCGGTGTCTTCCGGCGCGAGGCGCTGGAGCGGCAGGGCGGCTACAACGAGGAGTTCGTCCGCGCCCAGGACTGGGAGCTGAACTTCCGGATCCGCGAGGCGGGCGGCCTCATCTGGTTCTCGCCCGAGCTGAAGGTGTCGTACCGGCCGAGGCCCTCCGTCAGGGCCCTCGCCAAGCAGTACAAGGACTACGGGCGCTGGCGCCACGTCGTCGCCCGCTACCACGAGGGCTCCATCAACCTGCGCTACCTCGCCCCGCCGGTCGCGGTGTGCGCGATCGCGGCGGGCGTCGTGGCGGGCGTGGCCCTGACGCCCTGGGGCTTCCTGATCCCCGGCGGCTACCTCGCGGCGATAACCGCGGGTTCGCTGCCCGCGGGCAAGGGACTGCCGGCCAGGGCCCGCCTCCAGATCCCCGTGGCCCTCGCCACCATGCACATGTCCTGGGGCTTCGGCTTCCTGACCAGCCCGCGAGCGCTGGCCCGCAAGGTGATCGCCTCACGGCGTCCCGCCGTACGGGCGGACGCGCCGACGGGCTGACCGCGGACACGGAACGAACAGAGGGTCCGCCCCCCTGCGCGCGCGGGCGGACCCCCGGGTGGGG
>NZ_JBHWEL010000115.1:11235-20675 GCF_042734135.1 Streptomyces sp. NPDC059668
CGCGCCGCGGGGCCGCCGGGGCACAGAACACAAACGGGGGGGCCCCCCCCTCCCCCCGGGGGGCGGACCCTCTGTTCGTTCCGCGTCCGCGGCGCCGCGCGTCCTACGACCAGGTGTAGCCCGGGTTCACGTGCATGCAGGCCTTGGTGTCGGCCCCGTTGAGCGCGTCGGCGGACTTGGGGGTCCTGTCGTCGTCGGCCGCCGCCTTGTACGCGGCCCCTTCCCGCCAGTCGGCGCCCACGACCAGCGTGACACCGGAGACGTCGGTCGACTTCTCCACCGCACTCGACGGGATACCGAGGGACTTGGCGACCCGCTGGGCGTCGCCCGCGAGGTCGGCGCTCGGATAGCGGATCACCGTGGTGGCCTCGGACACCGCCGTCGAGGTGTCGGCCGCCGCCTTGGTGAACCCCTTGCCGACGAGCCGCTGGGCCACGGTGCTCGCGCGCCCGTGGACCGCGGCCAGGGTGGAGGTGCGGGTGCCGTTCTGCACCAGTACCCCGATCTGGTCGTCCGCGGCCGCCGGGTCCTTCGAGACCGTCTCCTCGGTCTTCTTCTTGTCCTTGCCGTCCAGCGCGATGTCCTCGCGCACCAGCCGGAACAGCTTCGCCGCGTCGGCGGTGGGCTCCACGCGCGCTCCGACGTACCGGAACGGCATCGTCGTCATGGTGATGCGGTTCGACGGCACCTTCTTCAGCTCGTTGCCGAGGTCGAAGAGCTTCTTGACGGTACCCAGACCGTCGTCGACGGTGAGCGCGTCGGTGGCCGTCTCGGCGAGCATGCGCAGCTTGTTCGGGTTGCTGAGCGTCGCGTTCTCACGCAGCTGGCGGACCATCGAGTTCATGTACATGTGCTGCGCCTTGGCGCGAGCGATGTCGCTGCCGTCCTCGAAGCCGTAGCGGGTCCGCAGCCACGCCAGGGCCTGCTTGCCCTTGACCGGGTGGGTGCCTTCCTCCAGCTTCAGGCCCGAGCCGTGGCCCGCGCTGTCCTTGGAGTAGATGTTGGCGTCCACACAGACCGGGACGCCGCCGATCGCGTCCGCCATCGAGACCACACCCGAGAAGTCGATCTTCATGAAGTGGTCGATGTGGATGTCGGTGAGCTTCTCCCAGGTGGCCACCGTGCAGCCGGGGCCGCCGCGGCCCAGCGTCTCGTTGGTCATCAGCCGTCCGATGGTGGCCTGGTAGACCTTCCCGCTGGCCGGGTCCGTGCACTTGGGAATCTGCAGCAGGGTGTCGCGCGGCATGCTCACCACGGACATGTTGGTGCGGTCGGCGGAGACGTGCAGCAGCATCTGGACGTCCGCCAGGGGCACTCCGCCGAAGGTGTCCCGCGCGCCGCCGAGCTGCTGGTTCTCCTTGGTGTCCCGGGCGTCCGAGCCGATCAGCAGGATGTTCAGCGGAGTCTGTCCCGCCGAGTTGGCCCTGGACCGGGCGGCCCTGTCCTTCTCGTCGCCGAGGTTCAGGGCGTCCTTCTTGATGTTGGAATTCAGGTGCTGGTAGTACAGGTAGCCCGCTCCCGCGGTGCCGAGTATCAGTACCGCCAGGACGCTGGCGGACCAGCGCAGCACACGACGTCTGCGACGCGGGCGCCCCCCGCCCCCTCCGCCGCCCCCCTGCGGGCTCCGTTCACGCGCTCCGGCAGCCGGCCCGTCGCCGTCCTTCCCGGCCGGATTGCCGTCCCCGTCGTAGAGACTCTCGTCCCAGCCCAGTTGACCTGCCTGCCGGACACGTGGTCGCGTTCCCTCCCCACGTACATCGCTCTGCGCCATCTCCCTGCCCTCCCCACCCTGCGCCTGACACGGGTCCGCCCCGCGCCCGGTTAGACGCACGACGGACCCGTTGGGTTACCTACGAGGCGCACTTCACCTTGTCCGCCGTGGACTTGTCGACCTCCGGCGCCTTCGTCGGGGCGGTGAGCGGTTGGCCCGCGCCCTTGAAGTCCTTGCCCAGGGTCAACGTCATCGCGGGCAGCCCCTGGGAGTTGGTCACGCTCTTGCCGGGCTTCAGCGCGGATCCGGACAGCCCCATGATCTCGGCCAGCTTGCGTGCCTGTGCCGCCTGGTCGGGCGCGTACTCGAGCGTGGTCTTGCTCAGTACAGCGGGGGCGTTGCCCGCGTTCTCGGACTTCTGTACGCCCTCGGAGTTCTGCAGCCAGGCGAGGGTCAGCTGAGCGGAGCCGCCGGCCGCCCCGCCGTTGAGGATCCGCACCCGCACCTCGGAGGCCGCGGACTTGGTGCCCTTGAGGCGGGCCGCCTCGGCGTCCTTCGCCGCCTTCTCCTTCTTCTTCACCTCGGTGAAGGAGACGTCGTTCTTGATCGCGTCGAAGACGTCGGGGGCCGCCGCCGGATTGACGATGACCGTCTTGTGGTACTTGCCGTCGGCGGGGTTGTCGAGCACAGGCACCGTCATGAAGCTGATGTTCTTCGTCGGCACCTTCTTCAGCTCCAGCGCCACGTCCTTGAGGGTGCTGACCTTTCCGATGCCCGTGTCCACCGTGAGTGCCTTGGTGGCCGCCTCGGCCAGGCTGATCAGCTTGGTGGGGTTGGTGAGGGTGTCGCTGGAGCTCATCTTGCGCATGAGGGAGCCCAGGAACTGCTGCTGCACCTTGATGCGGTCCAGGTCGCCCTGGTTGCCCCAGCTGTGGCGGGTACGGACGAACGCCAGCGCCTGCTCGCCCTCGACCTTGCTCTTGCCCGCGGGCAGTTTGAGGTGCGAGTCCTTGTCGTTCACGGGGTGCGCGAGACAGACGTCGACGCCGTCCACCGCCGTCGTCAGTGTCTTCACCGCGTTGAAGTCCGCCATCATGAAGTGATCCACCGGGATGCCGGTGAGCTTCGTCACCGTGCGCATGGTGCAGCCCGGGTCGCGGCCGTCCTGGCCCAGGCTGATGTTGAAGCGGACGTTATCCGTGCCCGGGACGACCTTGGTGCTGCCGTCGGGCTGCTTGGTCGGGCAGTCCGGGACGTTCGCGATCAGGTCGCGCGGGATGCTCAACGCGGTCGCGTTCGTCCGGTCCTTGGAGACATGCAGCAGGATGTTGGTGTCGGCGTGCCCGACGCTGTTCGCGTCGCCGTAGCCCTCGTTGCCCTTGCCGGTGCGCTTGTCGGTGCCGATGATCAGGACGTTGAAGGCCTCGTCCTTGCTGAAGCCCTGCTTGCCCGCGCTACCGACGTCCGTGGTGCTGACGTTGCCCTCGAGGTGCTTGAGGTAGAGGTACGCCGCGGCCGACACGGCCACCAGCACGAAGGCCATCGAACCGCCGGTCCACAGCAGGATCTTCTTCGCCTTCGACTTCTTGGGCTTCTTCGTCCGGCGGCGGCCCGGCGGCGGCTCGGGCGGAGCGCCACGGCGTCTCCGCGGCCCCGGCACGTCGGTGCCGGGCGGCGCGGGACTGTCGCGCTCCGGTGCCGTACGCGCACGCTGTCCCGACCTCGTTCCCGCCCCCGTCGGCGCGGGGTTGCCGCGACGCGGTCTCGGGACCGACGACTGCGGTGCGGATGCGGTCAGTCGCAGTTCGTATTCACCGGTGTTCGGGTTGAGCACCCATTGGTCTGCGGGATCGATATTGTCCGCCCGCCCACGGCCTTGCGCGTCCACGGTTGTCTGAATCCTCCGTCGGGGCCACGCGGCGCCCTTCCCCCTCAAGGCGCTCGGGTCTCTCGGTCAAACAGTGCGCGACCTCCAGGACGGACCTCGTGGCCGGGTGCACCGGATCGCTCACACTATCTGCCCAGATCAGTGCCGAGCGACGGCGGTGACAAATTCCACTCGCCTACAACTGGGCAATCCGCCCTATTTCTCAGGGACTTCTTAGCTCAGCAGTTCCCGTCCTTGGCGCACGCTTTACCCGCAGGCGTCCTCGGCTGCCGTGTTCCCCCGGAAAGTCGGCGCGGGGGGAGGGGTGCCGGCGGGGGAGAGTGCCTGTTCGCCCCGCCACTTCCCGTCGCCGGCCGACTGCTCTTCGTAGTCGAATGCGAAGTCGTACGCGCCTTCATCGCGCCCCCCGAACGAGTTCCGGGCCGGGCCGGGACGGCCCGTTGCCGTATTCCCGCTCCTCATCCCGGAATCACCGGGAAGGCCCCCGGGAGACCCCTTCGGAAGCGCCTTGGCGACCGCCACCGGCGTGTCCGAACGGAGCCGGGCGAAGAGTTGTGCCGCCTCGGGCTCGACGAGTTGATCGCGATTGGCGTTGTACGCGTACGAGGTCCGGGGCACCGTCAGGAATTGCACCTGTTCCACGGGAATGTCGCGCATGCCGCGCACCAGCTGGTAGAGCCCGCGCAGGCTCGCCAGGGCGGGGTCCGTGGTGAGCGAGGACGTGGCCGCGTCGAGGACGGGATAGAGCTTCGTCGGATTCAGCAGGACGTCGTTGCTGCGGACCTTGTTGACGAGCGCGCCCAGGAACCGCTGCTGGCGGTCCATCCGGTCGGTGTCGCTGCCGTTGCCGATGCTCTTGCGGGCGCGCACGTAGCCGAGGGCCTGTTCGCCGTCGAGTGTCACCTCGCCCGCGGGCAGCCTCAGCTTGGCGTCCTTGTCGTCGATGGGCTGCTTCAGACAGACCTGGACACCGTCGACCGCGTCGACCATGTCCTTGAAGCCGTGGAAGTCGACGACCATGTGGTGGTCGACGCGGATGTCGGTGAGCTTCTCGACGGTCCGGATCGTGCAGGCCGAACCGCCCACCTCGAAGGCGGAGTTGAACGCCGCGAACACCGGTCTGCTGCGGGTGCCGTCCGGGCGGCGGCAGTCCGGCAGGTGCACCATCAGGTCGCGGGGCAGCGAGACGGCGGTCGCGCTGTGCCGGTTCGCGGCCAGGTGCAGCAGGATCGTGGTGTCGGAGCGCTCGGTCCCGGAGTCGCGGCCGTACTTCCGGTTCCCCTTGCCCGAGCGCGAGTCCGATCCGATCAGCAGGATGTTCTGCGCGCCCCGCACCAGCGCGGTGGGCCGCTCCTTCTCGTACCGGGCGAGCTCGGCTGCCGCGTCGTCGTCCGCCGTGATGTTCCCGTTCAGCTTCTCGTACACCGCCCAGCCGGCCCCGCTCGCGGCCAGCAGGAAGACGCTGACGCCCAGGGACGTGTTGCGCAGCCACAACCGCCGACGCCGCCGAGCGAGCCCGGTACCGGTGGCCGACGCCCCCGCTCCCGGCCCTGCGCTGTCGGTCACGTCGGGGAACCCCCTCCAGGCGTACGGGCGTGTCGTGCCGCGGTGTTCCTACGACCATGGCCCGTACGCCCCCCGGAGGCAGGCCGCTGATAGCCCGAACGGGCGACACCCCCCAAGGAGCGCGAGAAACGACGCGCCCACCCCCACACGCCCCGCACCCAGCCTGCGGCCTGCACGGGCCGTGCCCCGCAGGGGGCGCGGGGAACGGCGCGCCCACCCACATACGACCCGCACGCAGCCTGCGGCCTGCATGGGCGTGCCCCGTTAGGGGCGCGGGGAACGGCGCGCCCACCCACATACGACCCGCACGCAGCCTGCGGCCTGCACGGGCCGTGCCCTGTAAGGGGCGCGGGGAACGGCGCGCCCAGCCCCACACGACCCGCACCGAACAGTCCGGCCCGCTCCCCCTCCCGCCCCCCCGCCCCCCCCCGGCAAGGCCCCCGCTAGCGAGCCGTCGCGGTCACCCGCTCACTCTCCACCCGCTTCGCCAGCCCGTCCTCGTCCAGCGCCTGGAGATGCCGGCACAGCACCACGGACGCCCCGGTCGACAGCGGCGCGTACAGCCCCGCGCTCAGCCCCTCCCAGGTGTCGTACGCGAGCCCCGACAGGATGCGTGAGCCGGGCCCCGTCAGCCCGAGCGCGGGCGCGCCGGACCTGGCCCGCTCCACGACCTCGGCCCCCGTGTACTCCGCCCCGGCGACGATCAGAGCCGGCTCCTCCGGATCCACCGCCGCGTACGGCGCGAAACGGTCCCCCTGGCCGGGCACCTCCACCGCGTAGTCGGTGAAGCCCGCCGGTGTCTGCGGGAAGCGCCCGCCGAGCGGCCGCAGCGCGAGCGCGATCCGCTCCCCGGAGCAGGCGCGGGCCGCCTCCAGGGTGTCCGGCCCGCTGACCACGAGGTCGGCCGCGGCGGGATCACCGCCCACGTCCGCGACCACCCCCACCGACGAACAGGCCAGCAGCCACACCGCCGTCTGCCAGTGCGCGGGCAGCAGCAGCGCCAGCCGGTCGCCGGGTCCGGCGGACAGCTCGCCCTGGAGGAGGTTGGCGGTCTTGGCCACCCAATTGGCGAAGGTGGCCACGGACAATTCGACACGTTCACCCGTGGCGTCGTCGTAGAAGGTCACCAGCGGGCGTGCGGGGTCCGCGGCGAGCGCGGATCGCAGCAGGTCGGCGGGGGTGCGATCGATGGCGTTCACGCGCAGAAGCGTACGCGGGCCCCGCGCCCGGGACGGCCCGGACGTGCCACCGGTTCGGCCGAGCGCAGCAGACGGTCCGTCACATCCCCAATGGACAGATATGTACGCCTATGTCCACGATCAGGGGCATGCGTGGATTCCTTGCTTCCTCGGTCGGCGTCACCTGCGCGGCCGCTCTCGCCCTTCCGCTGGCCCTGTCCGCCCCGGCACAGGCCGGACCCCAGGCGGCGAGGACCGAGCCCGCCGTCCCGGGCAGCACCCAATCCCTCCCGCTCGTCCCGCTCGGCGACGGCCGCGCCCTCGGACCCGCCGCGCCCGAACAGGGCGTCGCCAGGCGGGCCGTACGGTCGTGCTCGCGCGTCGGGGGGGGGGGGGGGGGCCCCCCCCCCCCCCCCGCCCGGCGGGGGGGGGGGGGGGCGCCCCCCCCCCCCCCCCCCCCCCCCGCGCCCCCCTGGGGCGGGGGGCCGTGGGGTGTGGTTGTGTGGGGGGGGGGGGGGGGGGCGCCGCCCCCCCCCCCCCCCCACCGAACTGCGCGGCCGTGTCCAGGTCCGTACCCGCTCCCACGGCACCCGCCACTGGACCGGCTGGCAGGACATCGAGACGCACAACCACGAGCACGGCGCCGACCCCGACACCGCCGAGCGCGGCTCGGGCCGGGTGCGCGGCTCCACGGCGCCGCTGTGGGTCGGGAACTCCGACGGCGTCGAGGTACGCGTCCAGGCGGCGGTGGACGAACGGTCGACCTCCGCCGGAGAGTCGCCGCTCCCCAGGGGCATGCACCTCGAACTCGTCGACCCCGACGGGGGGTCCTCGTCCGGGAGGGGGCCGACGGCGAGCGGTCGCTCCACCGGGTGGAACGCCGGGACGGACTCCGTGACCACCGCCCTGGACGCGGCCATGGCCGCCACGACCGCCGCCCACGAGGCGTCCGCCGCCGACGCCGCGCTCGCGCCGCTCGGCGCCACCGCGATCCCGGCCCTCTCCAAGGCCCGCACCGAGCGCGAGTATCTCGCCGCCCACCAGGGCGAGCCGCGTGCGAAGCCGTACATCGGCGCGCGCCCGCGCATCGTCACCCGCCGCGGCTGGGGCGCGGACGAGGGACTGCGCGAGCGCGGTCTCGTGTACACCAAAATGGTGAAGGCCGCCTTCGTGCACCACACGGCCTCCGGCAACAACTACCGCTGCTCGCAAGCCTCTTCGGTCATCCGCAGTATCTACCGCTACCACGTCAAGAGCAGCGGCTGGCGTGACATCGGCTACAACTTCCTCGTCGACAAGTGCGGAACCGTCTACGAAGGCCGGGCCGGGGGCGTGGCCAAGCCCGTCATGGGCGCCCACACCCTCGGTTTCAACAGCGACACCATGGGGATCGCCGTCCTCGGCACCTTCGCCGACACGAGGCCGGCCGCTGCCGCGCTGAGGGCCGTCGCGCGGCTCACGGCATGGAAGCTCGGTCTCTACGGAGTCAATCCCCGCGGCAAGACATACCTGAAGTCCGGCGGTGGCAATCTCTACCGAAAAGGCAAGAACGTACGACTCAACGTGATCTCCGGCCATCGGGACGGGTTCGCCACGGAGTGCCCAGGGCGGCTCCTCTACGGCAAGCTCGGCTCGGCCCGGACGACCGCGGCCCGGTACCAGGGCCGCTGAGAGGGCTGGAGGCCATCGCGGAGTCCCCCGTCCGACGGAGCCGGCCGCGTCCGGCCCGGACGTCGTGCCCGACCGCCGAGGACACCCCACCGCCGTCGAAGGCGCCATCGAACGGACTGCATACACTGACCGGCCGGAACACCCTTCGGCCGGTCCCGGCAGGAAGCAGAGACGACAGGTGACAGAAGCGATCCTCCTGGTCGGTGGCAGAGGCACCCGGCTGCGCCCGCTCACGGTGAACACCCCCAAGCCGATGGTTCCGGCGGCCGGGGTGCCCTTCCTCACGCACCAGCTGGCGCGGGCGAGAGCGGCGGGCGTCGAGCACATCGTCCTCGCGACCTCCTACCTGGCGGAGGTCTTCGAGCCGTACTTCGGTGACGGCTCGGCGCTGGGTCTCCACATCGAGTACGTCACCGAGGAGGAGCCCCTCGGCACGGGCGGCGCGATCCGCAACGTCGCCGCACGCCTCCACTCGGGCCCGGACGAACCGGTCCTGATCTTCAACGGTGACATCCTGACGGGGCTGGACATCCAGGCGCTCGTCGCGACGCACGAGTCGTCGCGCGCGGACGTGTCCCTGCACCTGACCCGGGTCGAGGACCCCCGCGCGTACGGCCTGGTCCCGACGGACCCCTCGGGCCGGGTGACGGCCTTCCTGGAGAAGCCCCAGACGCCCGCGGAGATCGTCACCGACCAGATCAACGCGGGGGCGTACGTCTTCCGTCGCTCCGTCATCGACTCGATCCCCGCCGGCCGCCCGGTCTCCGTGGAGCGGGAGACCTTCCCGGAGCTGCTGGCCACCGGGGCGCACCTCCAGGGCATGGTGGACTCGACCTACTGGCTGGACCTGGGCACCCCCCAGGCCTTCGTACGCGGCTCCGCGGACCTGGTCCTCGGCCGCGCCCCCTCACCGGCCGTCCCCGGCCGCTGCGGCGACCGTCTGGTCCTGCCCACGGCCCGGGTCGCCCCGGACGCCAAACTCACCGGCGGCACGGTCGTGGGCGAGGGCGCGCAGGTCGGGGAGGGCGCGCGCGTCACGGGCAGCACCATCCTGTCCGGCGCCGTCGTCGAACCCGGCGCGATCATCACCGACTCCCTCGTCGGAGCCCACGCCCGCATCGGCGAACGCACCGTCCTGTCCGGCACGGTCGTCGGCGACGGCGCGGTGATCGGCCCGGACAACGAACTCCGCGAGGGCGTACGCATCTGGTGCGAGGCCCACATCCCGGCGGGAGCGCTCCGCTTCTCCTCGGACCAGTAACCACCCGGAACCCTCCGGCGCGGGCCGGCCCGCCTCGCCGCGCCAGAACCCTCCGGCGCGGGCCGGTCCCCTTCGCCGCGCCGGAACCATCGGCGCGCGCCCGCATCTCCAGCGCGGGCCCGCATCTTCAGCCCGTCGGGCTTTTGAGGACGAGCCCTTCGGGCG
>NZ_JBHWEL010000116.1:0-18253 GCF_042734135.1 Streptomyces sp. NPDC059668
CGAATACACCCAGTATGAGGACGACCCTCCGCCTTGCGATGCACCGCATCCGACGCCGCGCGCTGATCCACCGGGGATTACGGGACAGCCCTTAGCCCGGTCCGGGACCCGGTGCGGCCGCCGCGGCCGCGGTCTGCCGGGGGCCCGCCGTGCCGTACGCCGCCCGTCGGGCCGCGGCGGTCTCCAGCGGGATCTCCACCACCGGGTGTTCCTGCGGGGTGCCGCGCCGGGTGCGCAGGGCCACCGCCGTCATCGGGACGGTGAGCAGGAGCAGGCCGAGCGCCAGGACCACGCCCATCCCCGGGTAACCCGTCCGCGCGGAGAGCAGGCTGCCCGCGAGCGGTCCGCAGGCCGTGCCGAGCGAGGAGGCGGAGCCCACCAGGACCGCCCATCGCCCCCGCTGGTCCAGGGACGCGGCGAGCCCGATGACGTAGGACAGGACGACCGGGTACAGCGTGTTCCAGGCGATCTCGCCGGTCGCGAAGGACGACAGGTCGTCGGCGGCCGCGCTCAGCGCGATGCAGCCCGCGATCAGCGCGGTCCCCACGCCGATGGGCAGCGCGCGGCCGAGACGCGGGCCCAGCGCACCCGCCCCGATCACGCCCAGCAGCCCGGCGCCGAGCGCCGTCGCGAAGACCGCTCCGACGGTGACCTCGCTCAGCCCCGCCTGGGTCAGACCGATGCGGCCGCTGACACCCCACAGGGAGTTCTGCGCGAGGGACCAGCAGAGCATGGCGACGGCGAGGACGGCCCCCGCGCGGGGGTGCGGGAGCGCGGTGCCGGCGCGCGGGGTCCGCGCGGCGGGGGTGCGAGTGGGCAGTCGCCGGGTCGAGGGCAGGACGAGCAGCGCGGTGACGGCGATCGCGGCGAGCGGCTGGCCGTGCCCCGGACCCAGGTGCGGGATCGTCAGGTACAGCGTGCCCGCGAGGGCCGAGACGCCCAGCAGACCGAACGTCGTGGTGCGGTGGGGGTCGCGCTGCGCGGCGATCCCGGTGGCGGCGACGCTGGTGATCGTGCCGGAGCCGAGACCGCCGACGATCGCGCCGACGACGACCAGCGCGACGGTGGTGGTGAGAGCGGCGGAGCCGTAGCCGACGGCGGCGAGCAGCAGCCCGGCGCGGGCCAGCCGGCGCGGGCCGAGGCGGTCGACGCGGGAGGCGAGCAGGAAGCCCGCCGTCGCCGAACTCAGCAGCAGGACGCTGCCGACGCAACCGGCCTCGGTGGCGGAGAGGGGGAGACCCGCGTTCAGTCTTCCGACGGTGGTCGGCAGGAGGTACGGGGCGAGGTACCCGGCCGTGAAAAGGGCGACGAGGGGCCAGGGCATGGTGGTGCGGGCGGACACGGGCGTTCCCAGGGCATGCGAAATGAGCGGCTCGATGAGGGGGGTGAGCGGCTGTCGACGGACAGGAACGCGCGGGCAATTTGTATCAAGCGGGTCCGGGTGGGAAACAGGCGGGGAGACGTGATCCGGGTCACGTTCAGTTTGGCGTGGTGAAGGAGGGGTAAACGCGGGGTTTTCCGTCCTCCGGGCCTCGTTCGCCCGAAGGCCTCGATACGCGCCGGACACCCTCGCGGGGTCCGCCCCGTCGCGCGAGCCAATTGGTGCACACTGGCCTGAATCCGCACCACGTCAGGGAGCGCACCGTGATCGCGTCCAACGGAGAGCGACCGTACCGCCAGGCCCACGTCGACCCGCTCGCCGGTCTGCGCACCCCCGAGGACCCGCCCTGGGACGTCTACCTCACCGGCACCGTCTTCCTCGACATCGTCTTCACCGGGCTCGACTCGGCCCCGGTGCGCGGGACGGAGTCCTGGGCGCGCGGCATGGGATCGAGCCCCGGCGGAGTGGCGAACATGGCGACCGCGCTCGCCCGGCTCGGCCTGAAGACGTCCCTGGCCGCGGCCTTCGGGGACGACCACTACGGCGAGTACTGCTGGGACGCCCTGGAGCAGGGCGAGGGCATCGACCTCTCCCCGTCACGCACCGTCTCCGGCTGGCACTCGCCGGTCACCGTGTCGATGGCCTACGAGGGTGAGCGGACGATGGTCAGCCACGGGCACGAGCCGCCGCCGGTGGAGACCGCCCCCGAACACGCCCCCCGCGCGCGGGCCGCCGTCGCCTCGCTGGCCCCCGGTACGCGCGCCCAGTGGATCGCCGAGTCCGCGCGCGCGGGTACCCGGATCTTCGCGGACGTCGGCTGGGACGACACCGGCCGCTGGGACCTGGCGGGCCTCGCCGACCTCGAACACTGCGAGGCGTTCCTGCCCAACGCCGAGGAGGCGATGCGCTACACCGGCGCGAGCTGCCCGCGGGCGGCCGCGCACGCGCTGACCGACCACGTACCGCTGGCCGTCGTCACCCTCGGTTCCGAGGGCGCCTACGCCGTGGACGGCCGCACCGGCCAGACCGCCGCGGTCCCGGCCATCGACGTCGAGGCCCTCGACCCCACCGGCGCCGGGGACGTCTTCGTCGCGGGCTTCGTCATGGGCACCCTCGCCGACTGGCCGCTCGCCGACCGCCTCGCCTTCGCCGGCCTGACCGCCGCCCTCTCCGTCCAGGAGTTCGGCGGCTCCCTCTCGGCCCCCGGCTGGTCCGAGATCGCGGCCTGGTGGCGCCGCGTCCAGTCCGTCGACGACCAGGATCCGGCGGCACTGCGCCGGTACGCCTTCCTGGAGGGACTGCTGCCGGAGGTGACCCGGCCGTGGCCGCTGCGGCGGGCGGTGCCCACGATCGGGTTCGGCCGGTCGGCGTGAACCGGGGCCGCGAGGAGCCGGCCGGTGTGCACCGGGCCCGGAGGGAACGGCGAGGCCGCGGCAGGAGGTGACGAAAAGCCCTACGGCTCTGTCAGTGCGGAGACGTACGCTGGGAACCGCAAGGCTGCCCCCGTGGCAAGCCTGCCGATCAAGGAGGAAAAGCAGGCCTTCAGAGCCGGCCCATGACTCAGACACCCACAGCTCACGGCCCCGCTCAGGGGCAGGCGCGCGCGCACTTCACCGTCCCGGCCAAGCACCCCATGGTGACTGTTCTGGGTTCCGGAGACGCACTGCTGCGCGTGATCGAGAAGGCCTTCCCGGCGGCCGACATCCACGTCCGGGGCAACGAGATCAGTGCGGTCGGCGACGCCGGTGAAGTCGCCCTCGTCCAGCGCCTGTTCGACGAGATGATGCTGGTGCTCCGCACGGGGCAGCCCATGACGGAGGACGCAGTGGAACGCTCGATCGCCATGCTCAGGGCGAGCGAGAACGGGGAGGGCGACGGCGAGGAGACCCCCGCCGAGGTCCTCACGCAGAACATCCTGTCCTCGCGCGGCCGCACCATCCGACCCAAGACGCTCAACCAGAAGCGGTACGTCGACGCCATCGACAAGCACACCATCGTCTTCGGCATCGGCCCCGCCGGCACCGGCAAGACCTACCTCGCGATGGCGAAGGCCGTGCAGGCGCTCCAGTCCAAGCAGGTCAACCGCATCATCCTGACCCGCCCGGCGGTGGAGGCGGGCGAGCGCCTCGGGTTCCTGCCCGGCACGCTCTACGAGAAGATCGACCCCTATCTGCGCCCGCTGTACGACGCGCTGCACGACATGCTCGACCCGGACTCGATCCCCCGGCTGATGGCGGCCGGGACCATCGAGGTCGCGCCCCTGGCCTACATGCGTGGACGTACGCTCAACGACGCCTTCATCATCCTGGACGAGGCCCAGAACACCAGCGCCGAGCAGATGAAGATGTTCCTCACCCGCCTCGGCTTCGAATCGAAGATCGTGATCACGGGCGACGTCACGCAGGTCGACCTTCCGAACGGGACGCAGTCGGGTCTGCGCCAGGTCCAGGACATCCTGGAGGGCCTCGACGACGTGCACTTCTCACGGCTCACGTCCCACGATGTCGTTCGGCACAAGCTGGTCGGCCGTATCGTCGACGCGTACGAGAAGTACGACAGCGAGAACGGCACCGAGAACGGCTCCCGCAGGGGCCGCGGCAACGCCGGACACAAGGGGAAGTAGACCAGCACCAGCATGTCGATCGACGTCAACAACGAGTCCGGAACCGAGGTCGACGAGCAGGCGATCCTCGACATCGCCCGCTACGCGCTCGCACGGATGCGCATCCACCCGCTCTCCGAGCTCTCGGTGATCGTCGTGGACGCCGACGCCATGGAGCAGCTCCACATCCAGTGGATGGACCTGCCGGGTCCCACGGACGTCATGTCCTTCCCCATGGACGAGCTGCGCCCGCCGTCCAAGGACGACGACGAGCCGCCGCAGGGCCTGCTCGGCGACATCGTGCTGTGCCCGGAGGTCGCCGAGCGGCAGGGCAAGGACGCGCCGACGCAGCACTCCATGGACGAGGAGCTCCAGCTCCTCACCGTCCACGGAGTGCTGCACCTGCTCGGCTACGACCACGAGGAGCCCGACGAGAAGGCCGAGATGTTCGGTCTCCAGGCGGCCATCGTGGACGGCTGGCGCGCGGAGAAGGGCATGACGGGCCCCTCGCCGGCCCCGACCGTGTCATGAGTCCTCAACTCGTCCTCGGCGCCGTCCTGCTGGTCGTCGTCGCCTGGCTCGCCGCCTGCGCGGAGGCGGGCCTCGCGCGCGTCTCCAGCTTCCGCGCAGAGGAGGCCGTACGCAGCGGCCGGCGCGGCGGCGCCAACCTCGCGCAGGTCGCCGCCGACCCGACCCGCTACCTCAACGTGGCGCTGCTCGTCCGCGTGGCCTGCGAGATGGCCGCCGCCGCGCTCGTCACCTATGCCTGCCTGCGGGAGTTCGACAAGACCTGGCAGGCCCTCGGGGTCGCCATCGGCGTCATGGTCCTCGTCTCGTACGTCGCCGTCGGCGTCTCACCGCGCACCATCGGCCGCCAGCACCCGCTGAACACGGCGACCGTGGCCTCGTACGTCCTGCTGCCGCTCGCACGGATCATGGGCCCGATCCCGTCGCTGCTCATCCTCATCGGCAACGCGCTGACCCCCGGCAAGGGCTTCCGGCGCGGCCCCTTCGCCTCCGAGGCCGAGCTGCGCGCGCTCGTCGACCTCGCCGAGAAGGAGTCGCTGATCGAGGACGAGGAGCGCCGCATGGTGCACTCCGTCTTCGAGCTCGGCGACACCCTCGTACGCGAGGTCATGGTGCCGCGCACCGACCTCGTCGTCATCGAGCGCTACAAGACCATCCGGCAGGCGCTCACCCTGGCCCTGCGCTCCGGCTTCTCGCGCATTCCCGTCACCGGGGAGAGCGAGGACGACATCGTCGGCGTCGTGTACCTGAAGGACCTGGCCCGCAAGACGCACATCAGCCGTGACGCCGAGTCCGAGCTCGTCTCGACGGCCATGCGGCCCGCCACCTTCGTGCCCGACACCAAGAACGCGGGGGATCTGCTGCGCGAGATGCAGCAGGAGCGCAACCACGTCGCCGTCGTCATCGACGAGTACGGCGGCACGGCCGGCATCGTCACCATCGAGGACATCCTGGAGGAGATCGTCGGCGAGATCACCGACGAGTACGACCGTGAACTGCCGCCGGTCCAGGAGCTCGGCGACGACCGCTACCGGGTGACCGCGCGCCTCGACATCGGCGACCTCGGCGAGCTGTACGGCTTCGAGGCGTACGACGACGAGGACGTGGAGACGGTCGGCGGACTGCTCGCCAAGGCGCTCGGCCGGGTCCCGATCGCCGGTGCCTCCTCGGTCGTCGAGCTGCCCGACGGGCGGGAGCTGCGGCTGACCGCGGAGGCCGCGGCCGGACGCCGGAACAAGATCGTCACCGTGCTCGTCGAACCGGCCGCCACCGCCGGGCCCCATGAGGAGGAGAAGCCGGAGTGACCCCGCAGCAGCTGCGCGCGTTCTGCCTCTCCTTCAACGCGGCCGTCGAGGACTTCCCCTTCAACCCGGAGACCTCGGTCTTCAAGGTGCTGGGCAAGCTCTTCGCGCTCACGAACCTGGACGCGCGCCCGCTGACGGTCAACCTCAAGTGCGCCCCCGAGGACGCGATCCGGCTGCGCGGCGAGCACCCCGGGCTGATCATCCCCGGGTACCACATGAACAAGCGCCACTGGAACACCGTGACGGCCGACGGCGAGCTTCCGGACCGTGTGGTCCGGGAGCTCGTCGAGGACTCGTACGACCTCGTCGTCGCCGGTCTGCCGAAGGCCGAGCGACTCCGCCTCGACCGCCCCTGAGAACCGCCCCTGAGAAGGGACGGCGGGGGTCGACGCACCCGGTGGCGGGACAGGCGTGGACCGCCGCGCGGGCCTCGGGCGGCACTTCGTATGCTCGGTGCATGACCGACAGCAGCGCGCTCGACCCCGAGGACCGCAAGATCGTCACCCTGGCCCGTTCCGCGCGGGCACGGAACGGGGTGCCCGAGGGGGCGGCAGTCCGGGACGACACCGGCCGTACCTATGTCGCCGGCACGGTGGATCTGCCCTCGCTGCGGCTGAGCGCCCTGCGGACGGCGGTGGCGATGGCGGTGGCGTCCGGGGCGAAGTCCCTGGAGGCGGCGGCGGTGGTCTCCGGGGCGGAGGCCGTTCCGGAGGAGGACCGGGCGGCGGTACGTGACCTCGGCGGGGCGGACACGCCCGTGCTGTTGGCGGGGGCGGACGGGGTCGTGCGCGTGACGGTGACCGCGGGCTGACTCCGTCGGTCGTCCGGCGTTCTTCCGGGACTGCGCCCCGGTCCCGGTGGGTTCTTCGGGTGCGGGCGGGTGGGGGCTTGTCGCGCGGTTCCCCGCCCACCCCGGTCCCGGTGGGTTCTTCGGGTGCGGGTGCGTGGGGGCTGGTCGCGCAGTTCCCCGCGCCCCTGGAGGTGTCTTCGGTCGTCCGGCGTCGACGGGGCGGGTGGGGGGCGGGTGCTTGGATTCCCGTGTCCCGGAGGTGCTTTCGGCCGGCCGGTGCTGAAGGTGGACGCCCCCCCCGAGGACGACGAGGGGGCGCGGCTCCGGGGTGGGTCAGAAGCCCAGTTTGCGGAGCTGGCGGGGGTCCCGCTGCCAGTCCTTGGCGACCTTCACATGGAGGTCGAGGAAGACCGGGGTGCCCAGCAGCGCCTCGATCTGCTTGCGGGACTTGATCCCGACCTCCTTCAGGCGCTTGCCCTTGGGGCCGATGATGATGCCCTTCTGGCTGGGACGCTCGATGTAGACGAAGGCGTGGATGTCGAGGAGCGGTCTGTCGGCGGGCCGGTCCTCGCGCGGGAGCATCTCCTCCACGACGACGGCGATGGAGTGCGGCAGTTCGTCGCGTACGCCCTCCAGCGCCGCCTCACGGATCAGCTCCGCGACCATGACCTGCTCGGGCTCGTCGGTCAGGTCGCCCTCGGGGTACAGGGCGGGCCCCTCGGGCAGGAGCGGCACGATCAGGTCGGCCAGCAGGTTCACCTGCTGGTCGGCGACCGCCGACACCGGCACGATCTCCGCCCACTCGAACCCCAGCTCCTGACCGAGCTGGTCGATCGCGATGAGCTGCTCGGCGAGGGTCTTGCTGTCCACGAGGTCGGTCTTCGTGACGATCGCGATCTTCGGCGTCTTCTTGATCGACGCCAGCTCCTTCGCGATGAAACGATCCCCCGGACCGAGCTTCTCGTTCGCGGGCAGGCAGAAGCCGATGACGTCCACTTCGGCCCAGGTCGTGCGCACGACGTCGTTGAGGCGCTCGCCCAGCAGGGTGCGCGGCTTGTGCAGACCGGGGGTGTCGACCAGGATCAGCTGGGCGTCGGGGCGGTGCACGATGCCCCGTACCGTGTGCCGCGTGGTCTGCGGCTGGTTCGCGGTGATCGCCACCTTCTGGCCGACCAGAGCGTTCGTGAGAGTGGACTTGCCCGCGTTGGGACGGCCCACGAAACAGGCGAAACCGGCGCGATGGGTGGCCTCGGACGGCTCGGATGACTGACTACGAACGCTCATGGCGCCCATTCTCCCTGATCCACGGGCACCTGCCGCACGCCGTGCGCCTCCGGCGCCCGCGCCGAGGTTCCGCAAGCCCCCGCGCACCACGAACCGCCCCTCCCGCACGCCTCCGCACCGGCGTCGGCCGCCGGGCGGACGAGGTCCGCGAACACACCGGCCGCCGCCTCACGGCACACGCCGCAACCGCTTACGATCACGGGGTCCCGGACCACGGGACCCCCGGTCCCGTCGTCCCTCCTCCCCACCGCGCAGAAGGCCAGGACCCAGGCATGAAGCTCATCACCGCGATCGTCAAGCCGTACCGCCTCGACGAGGTCAAGACCGCTCTGCAGGAACTCGGCGTCCACGGCCTGACCGTGACCGAGGCCAGCGGGTACGGGCGCCAGCACGGGCACACCGAGGTGTACCGCGGCGCCGAGTACCAGGTCGACCTGGTCCCCAAGGTCCGGATCGAGGTCGTCGTCGAGGACGCGGACGCCGGTCCGGCCGTCGACGCGATCGTCAAGGCCGCGCGGACGGGGAAGATCGGCGACGGGAAGGTGTGGACGGTTCCGGTGGAGACGGTGGTGCGGGTACGGACGGACGAGCGCGGCCCCGACGCCCTCTGAGCGGCCACGGCCGGACCCGGCCCCGCGCGGCTCCGGGCGTCCACGGCCATCCCCGTCCGCCACGCGCCCTGACCACCACCGCCGCGCCACCGAGCGCCACCGCGAGGACGAGCGCCAGGACCAGCCACGGCAGGGCGAGGAAGGACGTGCTCGCCGACTGCCGGGTGCCCTGCGCGCTCGCGGTCAGGGTCACGTCGCCCCAGTCGAACTGAGGCGCCCCGCGCCACGGCTCGCTCAGCCGGACCCGTTGGCCGGGCAGCAGCTCGGCGGGGATCCTGGTCAGGCCCCG
Organism: Streptomyces sp. NPDC059668; assembly: GCF_042734135.1. Lineage (NCBI taxonomy): Bacteria > Bacillati > Actinomycetota > Actinomycetes > Kitasatosporales > Streptomycetaceae > Streptomyces > Streptomyces sp. NPDC059668. The sequence continues at coordinate 8,790 of NZ_JBHWEL010000116.1, forward strand.
GGACAACAGGGTCCGGCCGAAGAGCCCCTGGGCCCTCAGCTTCACCCTCGGGTCCAGCGTCACGTTGCCCGTGTTGTGGAGGGTGTAGGTGATGGTGGCGGTGCTGGTGCCCGTGCCCGGGACCAGCGGCTGATGGTGGCTGACGTGCACCTTCTCGACGGCGAGGGCGGGGACCGTCGGGCCGCCGACCCGGAGGTAGATACGGGCGCCGACCGCTCGCTGGACCCCCATCGCGACCGCTCCGGAGCCCGGATCGACCCGCTCGTCGAGCGCGACCAGCGCCCCGGCGTGGTCGCCGGGTTCGGCCCGCTCGGGGACCCGGAGCGTGAACGGCACGGTGACCGAGCCGTGCGCGGGAACCGTCACCCGCGAGCGGGCCGGTCGCGCCCAGGCGCCCACCTCGCGCTGCCTCTCCTTCGCCGTGCGCACGGCGAAGCCCCCGTCGCGCACGGTGTTGTACGCGTCGGCGGCGTAGAGGCGGAAGGCCAGCGGGGCGCCGGTCTTGTTGGTCACGGTGACCTTGTCCCGGACCGTGGTGCCGGGGTCGGCGGAGAGGGTGAAGTACGGCCGTGCGGAGAGCTGGGTCGCGAACGGGTAGACGGACCAGCTGCCGTTGTCGGCGGCGTACGCCCGCGACGCGGCCGGCGCGAGCAGGACGAGCGGGGTGAGCAGGACGGACAGGAGGACGGACAGCGGGAGGGCGTACGGCTTGCGCATGGGTGCGGACCCCCACGGACGAGGTGGACGGGCGGGTGCGCGCCCGGCCACCGGGGTACGGACGGACCGGTCAGGTGAGCGTCAGCGTGAGCACGCCGGCGTACGAGCCCGGCGGGGTGAACGCGGGCACGTTCAGGGACAGCCCCGCGTCGACGGTGAACTCGCCGCCCGTCAGGCCCCCGTTGGGAGTGGACGCCAGTGTCGCCCCCGAGCTCCCCACGGTGCCGGACGAACCGGCCTGACAGGTGCTCGGACTGCCCGCCTTGGTGGCGCAGGCGGGGCTCCAGCTCAGCCGGCCGGCGTCGATCTTGGCGCCGGGACCGGTGAAGTCGGTGACCTTGCCGGTCAGGGACCAGCCCGCGGGTCCGCCGCGGAAGTCCTTGACCGTCACCGTGCGCAGGGCTCCGTCCGAGGCCCCGCCCTGGCCGAAGTCGACCGCCGAGAGCTGGACGGCGTCCCCGGCCTGTGACATCGACAGTGTCCCCGCCTTCACCGTGGTGGTGAGTTTCTGGGCGTTGCCGGGGACGGGCGTGTCGTCGACGACCACGTACGCCGCCGGTCCCGCGCCCTTGGCGTCGCTCCAGCTCGCGCCCTCGTACGCCACCACACCGGTCGTCGTCTTGTCGTTGACGGTCAGCGTGCCGCTGAACGCGCCCTGCGCGTCGGCGGTGGCGGTGGCGGTGTCGGCGGTCTGGGTGGTCCCGGACCGTCCGGCGAGGGTCACGCTGGCGCCCGGGGTGAAGTGGCCGCCGGTGACGGTCACGCTGTCACCGGGCTTCCCGGAGGCCGTGCCGAGCGTGATGGCACGGGTGTTGGCCTGGCTCCCGTCCGTCGCGGTGACCGTGTCGGACACCGGGGCGGGCGGGTTGGTGACCGTGCACGGGGTGTCGAGTTCCAGGATGTAGCTGGTGTGGATGTTGTAGTCGCCGGGCGAGAGCGTGATGGCGCCCGGTGCGGTGACCGTGAAGGTGCCGGTCATGCTGAACGACGGGAAGGGGGCGTTGCCCGCGACCGGGTCGTTCTTCTTGGGGCCCGCGACGGTGATGGAGCCCGTCTGGGCCCCGCCCAGGGTGACCTTGCCGGTGGGCGTCATGATGTCCGCCGGCAGGTTGATGGCGGTGGGGTTGCTCGCGGCGGGCGTGACCACCTTGTACGTGACGGTGACGGTGTCACCGACCTTGGGAGTGGCGTTGTCCACCGAGACGACCGCGGTGGTGGTGCCGTCGATCGGGGGGATGCCCGCGATCGCCGGCGGGATGCAGTGCGTGGCGAAGTCCACGTTCTGGGATTCCGTGGACACGGCTCCGGCCGGGGCGGCCAGCGCCCCGCCCGCGGTGACCGCCAGCGCGGTCGCCCCGAGCAGCGCCGCCCAACGGCGTCTTCGGGTTGTCGAACCCGTGGTTCCCATGGTTGTTGCCCCCTCCTGAGGGATGCGGGCGCAGCGGCTCGTCCGCGCCGACAGGGGGCCATTGACGTGCGGGGGGTGAGAGAAGTCAATGGAACGCCGGGCCATCGACTGATGGGCCATCAGATCGTGTCAAGGTCACCGTCCCGGCCGGTCCGCGGGCCGGCCGGGCGGGCGTCAGGTCGTGCGGACCGGTGCCGCCGCGCGCCGGTGGCACCGGTCCTCACCTGCTCCGGGCGGGGATCAGTCGAACACGAACGGGCCCGGTGACTGCGGCGCCTCCGCGGTGCACGAGATGGTGATGCCGAAGACCACCATCCGCAGGGAGCCGCCGTACGCGTCCAGGCTGTCCCCGGAGGCGACGGTGCCGTCGAGCGGGCCGACGGAGACCCCGCCGCCGGCCGCGATGGCCGGGTTCCGCGTGCCGGTGAACGCGGTGGTGGCGCCCCCGGCCCCGGCGAGCGTCAGCGTGGAGGTGATCGAGTCCTTCGCCAGGGGGAGCGGCGAGGTGATCGAGGTGGAGCTGAGGGTCATCGTCGCGGCCGTGCCGTCCTGGGTGGCCGTGAGGGTGGCCGCACCGCCGCCGCCGAGTGTGCAGGTGGCGTTGATGGTGGCGGTCAGCGGAGTGACGGCCGCGGCGGTCGGCGCGAGGGCCAGGCCGGTCGCGGCGAGGGCGCAGGCGGCCGACGCCGCCGTGATTCCCAGTTGCTTGCGTCTCATCGGGTTCCCTTCCCTGGTACGGGAATTGCCATGTGGGGATGGAGGGACGGCACCGGTGTCCCCGGTGCCGGGCACACGGACGCGTCACCGGGGTTCCGGTGCGGGTGCGGAGAGACGTGTACGCGGACCGTCCGTGAGCGGGGTGCGGGATGCCGCTCGGCGTGTCCGACGGCCCGTCGGAACGTGCGGTTCCATTGATGCGCGAGCGGCGTGGGATGGCAAGGGACACCCGGGGGATTCCTCGGAGGGCCGACGAAAGTGGCCGAAGTCCGCCCGTCCGCGGAGCGGGGGCGGGGGCCGGTGGCCGGGGTTCCCGGCTCCCGGCCCCGCTCTACTCCGGTCGACGTCAGTCCACTTCGGCCGACTTCAGTCCACGCCCTTGATCCGCCGTACCAGCAGCGCGCCCGCGAGTCCGATCACCGCCGCCACCAGGTACAGCATCCGGTAGCCGCCCAGGTACGTCACGATGGGGGCCGCCAGTGCCGGGGCGGCCACCTGGGGCAGGGCGTTCGCGACGTTGATGACGCCGAGGTCCTTGCCGCGGTCCAGCGCCGTGGGCAGCACGTCCGTCATCAGCGCGAAGTCGACCGAGGTGAAGACGCCGAAGCCGACGCCCAGCACCGCCGCCGCGAGGATCGCGCCCGGCCAGGTCTGCCAGCCGGACAGGACCCCCGTGGCGAGCGCCATCAGGACACCCGACCAGATCACGAACGGCTTGCGGCGGCCCACCCGGTCCGACCACACCCCGCCGACCACCACCGTGGCGAGCAGCGTGACACCGTTGACCGCCGTCAGGATCAGCACACCGTTCTCGGGATCGCCGTAGTGCAGCCGGTCCCGCAGGTAGTACAGCAGGTAGAGCAGGACGAGCGCGTTGCTCAGGTTGATCAGGAAGCGGGTCAGCCAGGCCCAGGCCAGGTCCGGATGGTCGCGGGGACTCAGCCGGAAGGAGGCGGCGAAGGAGCGCCACGACCACGGCGGCCGGTGGGCGGCGGGCAGCCGCAGGTCGGGGAAGCGCAGCACGTACGGCAACACGCCCACCAGCGTGAACACCGCGCAGGCCGCGTAGCCGCCGGCGACGCCCCCGGCCACGGTCGCCAGGCCCGTCCCGCCGACGACGCCCAGGATCTGCGCCGCGCCCAGCCAGCCGCCCACCGAGCCGCGCTGGAGCCGGGGCACCCGGTCGGGGACGGCCGCGGTGACCGCGGCGAAGGCGGCGTTCAGGGTCAGCTGGACCAGGCACCAGCCCAGCGCCATCGTCCAGATCCCGCCCGCCCCCGCCAGGAGCAGCAGCGAGAGGGCGCCGCCCGCGGACCCGGCCACGATCCACGGCGTACGGCGGCCCCGGCGGGCCGTGGTCCGGTCGGAGAGCGCGCCGAAGACGGGGTTGGCGACCAGCGACACGACCGCGCCCGCGCCGGTCACCCACGCCAGCATCGTCTCCTTGGAGAGGCCGGTGCCGGGTGCGAAGTCCTCCGCCTGGGACGCGAGGAGGATCTGCAGCGGGCCGTACCAGCCCACCCAGATCGCCCCGTTGGCGAGCGAGAGCGCCGAGATCCAGCCCCGGCCGACCCGTTCGACGGGCTCGGCGAGGGCGCTCACCGGCGTCCCGGCCGGGTCCGCCGCCGTCATCCCCGCGCCCGCAGGGCGTCCCGCAGCCAGGCGTACGACGCCTTCGGGGTGCGCTTCTGCGTGTCGTAGTCGACGTGCACCAGCCCGAAGCGGCGCGCGTACCCCTCCGCCCACTCGAAGTTGTCCAGCAGCGACCACACGAAGTAGCCGCGGACGTCCACGCCCTGCTCCGACGCCCGGTGCAGGGCGCGGACATGACCGTCGAGGAACGCGATCCGTTCCTGGTCGTCGATGCCCTCGTACGAGCAGCCGTTCTCCGTGATGACCACCGGGGGGAGCCGGTCGCCGTAGCGTTCGCGGAAGCCCACCAGCAGTTCGGTCAGCGCCTCGGGGACCACCGGCCAGCCGAAGTCCGTGACCGGGTAGCCCTCCAGTTCCCTGACCGAGAAGGGGAGTTCGGCGGGCAGCGTCAGTCCGCCGAACTCGATCTCCGTGCCCTGCGGGGCGCCCACCCGGGTCGGCTGGTAGTAGTTGATCCCGTACCAGTCCAGCGGCTCCGCGATCACCTTCAGGTCCGCCTCGACGCCTCCGGGGTGTCCCGGCATCAGCTCGCCGATTCCCTCGGGGTAGTGGCCCAGCAGCAGTGGGTCCGCGAACAGGCGGTTGAGCAGGAGGTCGTAGAAGTCCGCCGCCGTCACGTCCTCGGGGTTCCGGGACGCCGCCCAGGTCGGCCCGTGCGAGTTGGCGATCCCGATGTCGCCGGCCCCGGCCGCGCGCAGCGCCCGCACCGCCAGACCGTGCGCGAGGAGCTGGTGGTGGGCGACCGGCAGCGCGTCGAAGAGCAGCCGCCTGCCGGGGGCGTGCGCCCCGAGCGCGTGACCCAGCAGGGTGTGTTCGGCGGGCTCGTTCAGGGTGATCCACTTCCGCACGCGGTCGCCGAGCCGGGCGGCCACGACACCGGCGTACTCGGCGAAGCGCTCCGCCGTGTCCCGGTTCAGCCAGTCCAGCTCCAGCGGCAGGTCCCAGTGGAAGAGGGTCGGGACGGGGCGCACCCCGGCGGCGCACAGCGCGTCGACGAGCCGGTCGTAGAAGTCGAGGCCGCCGGGGGAGTTGACCCGGGGCCAGGAGACCGAGAAGCGGTACGCGTCCACGCCCAGGTCGGCGAGGAGCGCCACGTCCTCGGGGTAACGGTGGTAGTGGTCGCAGGCCACCGCCGCGGTCGAGCCGTCCTTGACGCGGCCGGGCTCCGCGGTGAAGGCGTCCCACACCGAGGGGTCGCGCTCCTGGACGGCGCCCTCGATCTGGTGGGCCGAGGTGGACACGCCCCAGAGGAAGCCGGGCGGGAACTGCGGTAGGGGGTTCGTCGCCATGCGCGCGATCATCCTTACCGGCAGTAAAGGAAGTCAACGGGCGCGCGTGAACCACGAGTTGCCGTCTTCTCGGCGGCGCCCGGCCCCGGCGGCCTCTCTCACGCCCCTTCTTTGAGCACGCGCGAGATCAGCTCCCGCTGCTCCTCCGTCAGGCTCGGGTCGGCCGCGTACACCGTCCTGCCGTCCACCGTGATCTCGTAGCTGAAACCGTCCGGGACCCCGGCGGGGCGGGTGCCCCGGCCGGCGGCTACCGCCCGCTCGGCCAGGGCCTGCCACTCACGGCCGTCGGCCCGCCCCGAGGTGTCCATCTCGGCCCGGCGCTCGATGCCCGCGAATCCGCCCGTGCGCCTCACCTGAATACGCATGGGTCCTGTCTAGTACGGATCGGGCGCCGGGGCTACGACGTCGTGACCCCGACCTGCTCCCAGGCCTTCGTCACCCCTTGCAGTTCCTCGCCCTCCCCGTACCGGCTGCGCGCGCGGGCGACCGTCAGTCCGGCGAAGTCGGCGAAGCTCGCCTGCGACTGGAGCTCGCCGCCGGTGAGGACGTCGTACCAGATCTGCCCGGCACGCTCCCAGGCGTGGCCGCCGAGCGCCTGGGCGACGAGGTAGAAGGCGTGGTTGGGGATGCCCGAGTTGATGTGGACGCCGCCGTTGTCGCGGCCGGTGCGCACATAGCCGTCCATCGTCCCGGGCTGCGGGTCCTTGCCGAGCACGTCGTCGTCGTAGGCGCTGCCCGGCTCCTTCATGGAACGCAGCGCCTGGCCGGTGACCCGCGGGGCGAGCAGCCCGGCGCCGATCAGCCAGTCGGCCTCGGCGGCGGTCTGGCCGAGCGTGTACTGCTTGATCAGCGAGCCGAAGACGTCGGACATGGACTCGTTGAGCGCGCCCGGCTGGCCGAAGTAGGTGAGGTTCGCCGTGTACTGGGTGACACCGTGGGTCAGCTCGTGGCCGATGACGTCGACGGGGATGGTGAAGTCGAGGAAGATCTCACCGTCACCGTCCCCGAACACCATCTGCTCGCCGTTCCAGAAGGCGTTGTTGTAGTCCCGGTCGAAGTGCACGCTCGCGTCGAGGGGAAGTCCCTCGCCGTTGATCGAGTTGCGTGCGTAGGCGTTCAGGTACAGGTCGAAGGTGGCGCCCAGGCCGGCGTAGGCGCGGTTGACGGTGGCGTCCTTGCCGGGGTCGTCGCCCTCGCCGCGGACCTTCTTGCCGGGCAGGTCCTGGTGGTGGCGGGCGTCGTAGACGGTGCGCCGCGGCTTGTCCGCGGGCGCGTCCGCCGGCGCTGCCACCGCGGGCGCGCCGATGACCGTGGTCAGCCGGCGGTGGGTGCGCTCGAAGGCGTCGCGCTCCAGGGTGCGGCGCGCGGGCCCGGAGAGTGCGGGGTCCTCGTGCTGGGCCAGCGTGTCGAGGACGTGGGGCGGCACGATGGTGCAGAAGACAGGCTCGAAGCCTGCCGCGTTGGCGGTCATGCCCGGCACGATTGCACTGAGTCACTCCGGTGTCACTACCGGCGACCAAGATCGTGTGAAATGCGCTGATAGGGAGTGCCTCCGTCCGCTCCTGGGTGGTATGAAGCTCACCCTGAGTGATGTGACGCACTTTTTGTCTGTTTTCTTCCTTATGGGTCGGCGATCCCGCATACTGATACAGCCCCCCGTACGGAGCGTGGCTCGGCTAGGCTGCGGAGCATCATGCGTTTCGGGCTGCTTCTCCTTAGCTGCCGCGGCGAGGGCCTGTAGTCGAGGCCGACCCCCTCCCCGCGGAGTTCGGCGTTGCGCCGTCGGCCGTCCTTCCGGACACCCTCTGAGGAGCCCACGCATCATGCCGAACTTCCAGCAGCCCACCGCCATGCCGACGCACAAGTACGGCACGTACGAGCAGGTGGACATCCCGGACCGCACCTGGCCGAACCAGCGTGTCACCGTCGCCCCCCGCTGGCTGTCGACGGACCTGCGGGACGGCAACCAGGCGCTGATCGACCCGATGTCCCCGGCCCGCAAGCGCGAGATGTTCGACCTGCTGGTGCGGATGGGCTACAAGGAGATCGAGGTCGGATTCCCGGCCTCCGGCCAGACGGACTTCGACTTCGTCCGCTCGATCATCGAGGACGGGACGGCCATCCCGGACGACGTCACGATCTCCGTACTGACCCAGGCCCGCGAGGACCTGATCGAGCGCACGGTGGAGTCCCTGGTGGGCGCCAAGCGCGCCACGGTCCACCTGTACAACGCGACGGCCCCCGTCTTCCGCCGGGTCGTCTTCCGCGGCTCCAAGGAACAGATCAAGCAGATCGCCGTCGACGGCACCCGGCTGGTCATGGAGTACGCCGAGAAGCTGCTCGACGAGCGCACCACCTTCGGCTACCAGTACAGCCCCGAGATCTTCACCGACACCGAGCTGGACTTCGCCCTGGAGGTCTGCGAGGCCGTCATGGACGTCTGGCAGCCCGGCCCCGGCCGCGAGATCATCCTGAACCTGCCCGCCACGGTCGAGCGCTCGACCCCCTCCACGCACGCGGACCGCTTCGAGTGGATGGGCCGCAACCTCTCCCGCCGCGAGCACGTCTGCCTGTCCGTGCACCCGCACAACGACCGCGGCACGGCCGTCGCCGCCGCCGAACTGGCCCTGATGGCCGGCGCCGACCGCATCGAGGGCTGCCTGTTCGGCCAGGGCGAGCGCACCGGCAACGTCGACCTGGTCACCCTGGGCATGAACCTGTTCTCGCAGGGCGTCGACCCGCAGATCGACTTCTCGGACATCGACGAGATCCGCCGCACCGCCGAGTACTGCAACCAGATGGAGGTCCACGCCCGTCACCCGTACGTCGGCGACCTCGTCTACACCTCCTTCTCCGGCTCCCACCAGGACGCCATCAAGAAGGGCTTCGACGCGATGGAGGCCGACGCGGCCGCGAAGGGCGTCACCGTCGACGACATCGAGTGGGCCGTCCCGTACCTGCCGATCGACCCGAAGGACGTCGGCCGCAGCTACGAGGCCGTCATCCGCGTCAACTCCCAGTCCGGCAAGGGCGGCATCGCGTACGTCCTGAAGAACGACCACAAGCTGGACCTGCCGCGCCGGATGCAGATCGAGTTCTCGAAGATCATCCAGGCCAAGACGGACGCCGAGGGCGGCGAGGTCACCCCGAAGGACATCTGGGGCATCTTCCAGGACGAGTACCTGCCGAACCCCGAGAACGCGTGGGGCCGCATCCAGGTCAAGACCGGCCAGACCACGACCGACCGCGACGGCATCGACTCGCTGACCGTCGAGGCCTCGGTGGACGGCACCGACACCGTCCTGACCGGTACCGGCAACGGTCCGATCTCCGCGTTCTTCGACGCCCTGCAGTCCATCGGCGTCGACGTACGCCTGCTGGACTACCAGGAGCACACGATGAGCGAGGGCGCGTCCGCGCAGGCCGCCTCCTACATCGAGTGCGCGATCGGTGACAAGGTCCTGTGGGGAATCGGGATCGACGCGAATACGACACGAGCCTCGCTGAAGGCCGTGGTCTCCGCCGTCAACCGCGCGGCCCGCTGACCACTCTGACCGGCGTTTTCCTGGCCCCGTCCGCCTTTCGAGGCGGGCGGGGCCACGTCGTGTACCTGTGTCTTATAAACAAAACCGAGCCCACCAGACCCCGTGATATCTCGTGTGGCGGGGTGGGGGGGGTGA
>NZ_JBHWEL010000116.1:18263-20611 GCF_042734135.1 Streptomyces sp. NPDC059668
GGGGGGGCCCTCTATTTTTTTTTAAACCCCCCCCCTCCCCCCGGGGGCCCCCCCCCCCCTCCGCCCGGGTTTTTCCGGGCCCCGGCCGGCTTTGGGGGGGGGGGGGCCCCACGTCGTTTACCGGCCAATCCCCGTGAAGATCACGGAGAGGTCTCGTCCTGGGTACTGACTCCGCCTCGACAATGTGGCTAACATCACGCCAGCGCGGCGATGTTGCCGCGGCGTTACGGAGGTGTGCGACGGTGCTGCCAGGGTGGGGACGAAACGGTCGTGCAGTTCAGGTTCCCCGCATCCTGGGCACCCGTACCGCGTGGACCACCATGGGGGACGGCGAGTTCTTCTGCCCCGGCTGCGGAGGCGACCGCAACTATCAACGCCTCACCGGCCGCCGCCGCTTCACCCTCCTCGGCGTACCGGTGCTGCCCCGCGGTGAGACGGGCCCCGTCGTCGAGTGCGCCGCCTGCCGCCGCCACTACGGCGCCGACGTCCTCGACCACCCCACGACCACCCGCTTCTCGGCGATGCTCCGCGACGCCGTCCACACCGTCGCGCTCGCCGTGCTCGCGGCCGGCGGCACCTGCTCCCGCACGTCCCTGGAGACCGCGGCCGTCGCGGTGCGCTCGGCCGGCTTCGACGACTGCACCGAGGACCAGCTCGCCGCGCTCGTCGAGGCCCTCGCCGCGGACACCGGCCGGCTCTTCGGGGAGCCCTGCGGGGCGGGCCTCGCGATAGAGCTCCACGAGGCCCTGGACCCGCTCGCGCCGCACCTCGCGGCGGCCGGCCGCGAGTCGATCCTGCTCCAGGGGGCCCGGATCGCGCTGGCCGACGGACCGTACACGCCCGCCGAACGGGACGTCCTGTCCACCGTGGGCGCGGCGCTCACGATCTGCGCGGACGAGGTGACACGGCTCCTGGTCGCGGCGCGCACACCCTCCTAGCCCGCGGCACGGGAATGCGGGACGGTCACTCGGGGTAGCTTGTTCGCTACGTGACGTAGCACGCCTCGTGGTGTGCGAGGCGAGAGCGAGGCCCCCGTGAGACGCACCCTCGTCGCCGCGCTGGCCGTGGGCCTCCTCGGCGCTCCCGCCGCCGTCGGGACCGCGTCCGCGGCCGCCCGGTCCGGGGCCCCGTGCGCGGCCTCGGTCCCGTACACCGCGGGCCGGGGCGGCTACGCCACCTACCGCATCCCGGCCGTCGTCCGGACCGGCGCGGGCACGGTGCTCGCCTTCGCCGAGGGACGGCACGACGGCGCGGGCGACACGGGGGACATCGACGTCGTCCTGAGACGGTCGGCCGACGGCGGCTGTACGTGGGGTCCGCTGCGGGTCGTCGCGGCCGGCAGCGGGGACACCCGGGGCAACCCGGCCCCCGTCGTGGACCCCCGCAGCGGCCGCGTCGTCCTGCTCACCTGCTTCAACGGCGGCAAGGTGACCGAGGCGCAGATCATGCGGGGCGAGGCCGCGCGGGGACTCGGCCGCCGGGTCTTCGTCCAGACGAGCGGTGACGACGGCCGTCACTTCTCCGCCCTCCGGGAGATCACCGGCGCGGTGAAACGGCCGGGGTGGCGGTGGTACGCCACGGGGCCCGGGCACGCGACCGCCCTGCGGCACGGTCCGCACGCCGGGCGGCTGGTGGTTCCCGCCGACCACTCCGCCGCGCCACCGCGCGGCTCCGCCGACACCGGCCGGGAGGCCAGGTACTACGGCGGGCACGCCCTCTACAGCGACGACGGAGGGCTGGACTGGCGGCTCGGGTTCGTCGACGACTCCTACGACGGACGGCTCAACGTCAACGAGAGCGGGGCGGCCGAACTCCCCGACGGACGGCTGTACTTCAGCGCGCGCGACGAGAACGGTACGGGGGGCTCGGGCGGGCATCGGCTGGACGCCTACTCCGGTGACGGCGGACGGACGCTGTCCCGGCCGTACGCCGTCCAGCGGACGCTGAACGAGGTGCCGGTGGTCCAGGGCGGCGTCCTGCAGCCGCCCGGCCGGCACGCGCCCCTGCTCTTCTCCGGGCCGTCCGTGCCGCACGCGCGGCGGGGCATGGCGCTGTGGCGCAGTACGGACTCCGGCGTCACGTTCACCAAGGCGATGACGCTCTCCTCGCGGCCGGCCGCGTACTCGGACCTCGTGCCGCTCGGTTCCGGGCGGGTCGGGATCCTCTACGAGACGGGGGAGACGGGCCCGTACGCCCGCATCGAGTTCCGCCGGCTCGCCCCGAATCCGTCGGGGTGACGGTCCCGGGTCCTTCGCCCCCGCCGCCCCTACCCGTCCCATCCCGTACCTGGGGGCTGCCCCCCCCCACCCCCCCCCGCCCCGGTTGCGGGGTTTTATAAAAATCATAAA
>NZ_JBHWEL010000117.1:0-20595 GCF_042734135.1 Streptomyces sp. NPDC059668
GGTTGGTGTGGGTGGTGATGTAGGTGGGGGTGTGGTGTTCGGTGTAGCGGTGGAAGGTGGCGTGGAGGGTGGTGAGGTGGGTGGGGGTGGGGTGGGTGTGGGTGTGGGTGGCTTGGCGGGCGGCTTCGAGGAGGACCATGCCGGGGATGTGGTCGGTGGTGTGGTCGAAGAGGATGGGGTGGTGGGGGTTGGGGGTGAGTTGCCAGGTGTGGGGGGTGGTGGTGGGGGTGAGGACGAGGTCGAGGGGGAGGTGGCGTCCGTAGGGGGTGGGGTCGGTGGGGGGTGTGGGGGGTGGGGTGGGTTGGGGGGTGGGGTGGTTGGTGTGGGGTTGGCGGAGGCGTTGGTAGGTGGTGGGGGTGAGGCAGGTGAATTGGCCGCCGCCGGTGGCGGTGGTGTGGCCGTTGCGGGTGATGTTGATGTGCATGGTGAAGTCGGCGAGGCGTTTGCCTTTGTAGCGGAGGGTGGTGCAGGTGGCGGTGAGGGTGAGGTCGGTGGGGGTGGGGCCGATGTGGAGGTGTTGGGGGTGGGTGGTGAGGTGGATGTTCCACATGAGGAAGTGGTGGTCGAGGGGGACGCCGAGTTCGGCGTGGGCGAGGTAGAGGCCGGTTTGGCGGATGGTTTCTGCGGCTTGGAGGGGGTCGTGGTGGGTGCCGTGGGGGGTGGTGTAGAAGGTGTGGGCGCGGGGCCATTGGGCGGTGAGGGTGTAGTGGTTGTCGCCGGTTTTTTCGCTGCCGGTGAGGAAGACCTCGGCGAGGCTTGAGCGGTGGACGTATTCGCGGGGGACGGTGGTGGTGAGGCGGGGCATGGGGGTGGTGGGTGCGGGGTGGGGGGGTGGGGTGGGCTGGGGGGTGGGGTGGTTGTCCTGGTGGACGGTGAGCAGGGTCATGGGTGTCTCCGTTGCGCCGTTGGATGGGCTGGGATCGACCGTGCAGGGTCATAAGATACGAACCTACCGGTTTTCTTTTCAAGGGCGGGCGGGGAATTTCGCGGGCGGTGGTCGGGTGTGGGGCGCCGGCGGGCGGGGTGCGGGGGTGGGGGTGCGGGCCGGCCGGGGTGGGGGATCTTTCCGGGTAAACGGGGGGTTGTATTCCGTTCTGGTGGTGTCTTCCGTGGGTGCGGGGTGCTGTGCGAGGCTCGGGTGCGGCGGGGGTGCTGGGGGTGGGGTCCCTCGCGGGGGGCGGGTTCGGGGGCTATGGTGAAACCGGCTGAGCGGTTTGGTTTGGGTGCTGTTTTGGTGCTGTTCTGTGCGGGCGCCGGCCGGCGCCCGCACAGGTGCAGGTGCCGGTGCCGCGAGTACGGGTGCGGGTAGGGCGGGCCGGTGGTGGGGGTGGCGGGCCGGGCGGCGGGTGATGGTCCGGTGCTGGTGGTTGAGGGGGTGGGGGCGGCGGTCCGGGGGGTGGCTGTGCGGGGGTGCGGGGGGTGTGTGGTGCGTCGTTCCTGGTGAGGGGCGGGGTGTCGGGGTGTGGGTGGTCTCGTGGTGCTGGTCCCGGGTGGTGCGGTGCTCTCGTGGTGCGGTGTCCTCGGAAGGGGGCTCCTCGTGGTGCGGTGTCCGTTGGGGGGCGCTCTCGTGGTGCGGCTCTCGTGGTGCGGTCCCGGTGTTCTGGTGGTGTCGGGCGGTGCGGTGCTGGTGGTGGTGCCGGGTGCCCGGTGCCCGGTGTCGGGTGGGGGGGGTGTCGGGTGGGGGTGGTGGTGCTGTTCTGTGGTGTGGCGTTTTGTGATGGTTTTGGGTTGTTGGTGCTTGTTCGTATTGCTGTGTTGGTTCGTGTCGTTGTGGTTTTTCCGGTGTTTTCGCTGTCTGCGGGGAGGGTCTGATGGTGCGTCGGCTGGATGGGCGTGAGCAGGTTCGCGGTGAGCTGGACGGGCTGGACGGGAGTGAGCCGGTGGTGAGCGGGGCGGCCGCCGGGAGCGGGGCGGCTGCGGGTGGTGCGGCTGGGAGCGGGGCGGCTGTTGCTGGGCTGGTGGGGGGTGAGGCGGCTGCGGGTGGTCTGGCCGGGCTGGGCACTGCCGGGCCGGCCGGGGGCGGGCCGGCCGTGGGTGGGCCGGCTGGGGTTGGCGTGGCCGGGGGCGCGGCGGGTGGGGGTGGTGGGTGTCCGTTTGTGTTGGATGTGTTGGGGCGGGATGTGCAGGGGGAGGCGGCTGTGTTGCGGGGGCGGGGTGTGGTGTCGCGGGTGGTGTTGCCGGGTGGGGTGGGGGCGTGGGTGGTGACGGATGCGGGGGTGATGCGGGGTTTGCTGGCGGATGGGCGGGTGTCGAAGGATGCGTATCGGCATTGGCCTGCGTGGCGGCGGGGGGAGGTGTCGGGGAGCTGGCCGCTCGCGGTGTGGGTGTCGGTGCAGAATTTGGTGACGTCGTACGGGGCGGAGCATCGGCGGTTGCGGGGGTTGATGGCGTCGGCGTTCACGGCGCGGCGGGTGGCGTTGCTGGCGCCGCGGGTGGAGGAGATCGCGTCGGGTCTGCTGGATGGGGTGCAGGAGGCGGCGGGGCGGGGTGGGGGTGGGGTGGTGGATGTGCGGGAGTTGTTCGCGCTGCCGTTGCCGGGCCGGGTGATGCTGGAGTTGTTCGGGATTCCGGAGGAGTTCCGGGGGCCGTTGCGGGAGATCATCGACGGGTTTTTCGACACGGCGGTGTCGTCGCAGGAGGCGCAGCGTAATTACCGGGCGCTGTATTCGACGATGGGGGAGCTGGTCGCGTTCAAGCGGCGGTGTCCGGGTGAGGACCTGACGAGTGCGCTGATCGCGGCGGGTGATGCGGGCGGCGGGGGCGCGGAGGGTGCGGACACCCCGGACGCGCGGGGAGCTTCGGGCGCGCGGAAGGTTTCGGGGGGTGGGGGGTTGAGTGAGAAGGAGCTGGTCGACAACTTGATCATGTTGTTGAGCGCGGGGTGTGAGCCGACGGTGAACCTGCTGGGCAATGCGGTGGCGTTGTTGCTGGGGGATGTGGGCCAGCTGGAGTTGGTGCGGTCGGGGCGGGCGTCGTGGGGGGATGTGGTGGAGGAGGCGGTGCGGGTGGAGGCGCCGGGGGCGAATGCGATCTTGCGGTATGCGGTGGAGGACGTGCGGGTGGGGGAGACGGTGATCGAGCGGGGGGATGCGCTGGTGATGTCGTTCGCGGCGGCGGGGCGGGATCCGGGGGTGCACGGGGCGGATGCGGATGTGTTCGATGTGACGCGGGCGACGCGGCGTGAGCATCTGTCGTTCGGTCATGGGGTGCATTACTGCCTGGGGGCGCCGCTGGCGCGGCTGGAGGCGGAGATCGCGCTGCGGGCGCTGTTCGGGCGGTTCCCGCGGATGCGGGCGGCGTTCGGGCCGGGGGAGTTGCCGCGTACGGAGTCGTTCATCTCGAACGGGCCGCGGGTGCTGCCCGTGGTGCCGGGGCCGGCGGCCGCTGCGGCCGTGTGAGCCTGCCGGGCCGTCCCGGCTCCGCCCGTCCCGGCGCCGGACCCACCAGACCCCACCGGCTCACCGGTTCACCAGGCTCCAACGGCTCGCCAGACCCCACCGGTCCACTAGGCCTCACCGGTCCGGCAGGCCTCACTTGCCTGGCAGGCGTCACTGGCCCATCGGGCCGGGCGGCCTCATCAGGCTTGGTGGGCCTGGTGGGTTGGGGTGGGCGTTGTTCTGGGGTGTGGCGGGGTGTGGTCGTCGGGGCTGCGGGCCGGGTGAGGGTGTGTCTGGTGGTCCTGGGTGGCGGGCTGTTGTGTGCCGGGTGGTGCGGGGGTGCTGGCTGTGCCAGCTCTCGGCTTGTCTTGCTTCGTCTTGTCTCGTCGTGCGTTGTCCTGGCGCGTGCGCTGGGCCGGCTGTGGTGGCCGGTTGATCCGCTGCGGGTGTCGGCGCTTCGTGGAAACTGACCCCCGGGCAGTCCTTGGGTTCTAACACTTGTCGCAACATTCCTTGATCATTAGGGGCGTGTTGATGGCGAGGCGGGGCAGGAAGCGCAGGCTGGAACTCGAAGCTGAGTACTGGCGTCTGCTGGAGTCCGGGGTGGGCACGGTCGAAGCGTGCAAGGAACTGGGCATCGGGCGGAAGACCGGCTACCGATGGCGGGCCGAGAGCGGTGGACTGCCTCCGCGGTCGCTGCCGGAGGCTTCTCGCTCCGGCCGCTATCTGTCGCTACTGGAACGCAAGCGGATTGCCACCCTGCACGAACGCGGCCTGGGTGTCCGGGAGATAGCCGTGCGTCTTCAGCGATCGCCGTCGACAGTCAGCCGCGAACTGCGCCGAAACAGCCTGCCGCATGACAACGGCGTCTACGATGCCGACCTGGCCCACCATCGCTCCCTCGAACGTAACGGACGGCCACGCCGCGTCAAGCTCGCCGCGGACCCGGAGCTGAAAGCCGAGGTCCAGGCCAAGCTCGCCCTGGAGTGGAGTCCCGAGCAGATCGCGGCCCATCTGCGCGCGCTCTGGCCTGATCGTCCGGAGCGACATCTGTGCCACGAGACGATCTACCGGGCTCTCTACCAGGGCGCCAGAGGTGGCCTGAGCAGGACGCTGACCAGGAAACTCCGCACCGGCCGGCCTCTTCGGAAGAAGCGCCGCCGGTCTGACAAGCGTGCTGCGAGGTTCGTGGCTCCGGCCGTCCTTATCGATCGCCGGCCGTCCGTCGTCGAGCTGCGGACCCGACTGGGTGACTGGGAAGGAGACCTGATCGTCGGGTCTCACAGCCGGTCCGCGGTGGCGACGCTGGTCGACCGCCGCACCCGCTATCTCCGTCTGATCGCCCTCCCTGACGGGCACTCCGCAGACCTGCTCCGCGACGCTCTCATCGCGGCGTTCACCGCACTGCCCGAGCAGGCCCGCCGGACCCTCACCTGGGATCAGGGATCCGAGATGGCCCGCCACAAGGAGCTCGCGCCGCACTTCACCGACGGAGTCTTCTTCGCCCGCCCCGGCAGCCCCTGGCAGCGCGGCACCAATGAGAATACGAACGGACTGATCCGGCAGTACCTGCCCAAGCGTACAGACCTGTCTCAGACCACCCAGGACCACCTTCGCGAGATCGAGTCCAGACTCAATAACCGACCCCGCAAGACTCTGAGTTGGCAGACCCCGGCCTCCGCCTTCGCTGCTGCCCTGACACCATGAGCCTGCAA
The DNA here is from genome assembly GCF_042734135.1 of Streptomyces sp. NPDC059668. NCBI lineage: Bacteria > Bacillati > Actinomycetota > Actinomycetes > Kitasatosporales > Streptomycetaceae > Streptomyces > Streptomyces sp. NPDC059668. The sequence continues at coordinate 5,093 of NZ_JBHWEL010000117.1, forward strand.
CGTTGCGACGATCACGCGAATCCGCCGTCCGGGAGTCTTGACCCCCTCCTGGCTCTTGGAGGGTGCTGAAGGTGGAGGGCTGGACAGAGATGCGCCGGCTTCATAGGGCGCAGGGGATGGCCGTCAAGGAGATCGCGTGTCGGCTGGTGGTGGTCCGCAACGCGATGCGGGCTGCGGGCTGTTGGCGAAGGACCGGGCCGGGCGGGAGTGACCTGTCACAGCGTCCACCAGCAGTACAGCCGCAGGTCTGCGGCGCGAGCACGCTTGGCCAGGCCGACGAGTGCCTCCACGATCACCGTTGCCGTCGCGGCATCAAGTCCACGGACCCCACCGGCCGAAGACCAGGCCTCGGCTGCGGCCACGACGCCGTCCTCGGTGGTGGAGGCCAGGACGTCGCACAGGGTGTCCGACACGGTCAGCACGAACGGGCTGTCGACCTCTGCGGACGACAGCAGCTGTCCGACGCGGGGCCGTTTGCCGGCCTCCTCATGGCTGCAGCTCGTCATGATCGCTTCGAGGTGGGCGATGGCGACGACCGGATCGACGTCCTTGAGGAAGATCACGTCCAGCCCGGCACGTGTCGGGCCGCCGGCCTCGATCACGGCGACAGCGGTCGCGTCATCGGCGGCGGAGAAGTAGTCGGCGTCTGGCACAGACGGATTCTGGCATCCACCACTGACGACTGCCGGCCAGCACCGGGGCATCACACAACCCGAGGGGGCCAATTTTCGGAGACAGCCAGAGGGCCACATCTCGCGAAGCGTTGACAGCGGGTGCCGGCAGCGCTCAACTCCACGCTGTCGTGCGGCTTTTTGCCGACCGGCCGCATCCGTCTGCGGCCGGCCGTCGCCGCGGGTGGTGCGGGTTGAGTGGGGTGTTGTCCGGTCCGTGGTTGGCGAAGTCTCCGGTCGGTGGCTGCTCGGGGTTGATCCGGACCGGTTACCGTGCCTGGTCGCCGGTGCTGGTTGCTGGTTGTCGGCTGAACGGGCCGGTGGGCTGGGGGTTTTCGTGCCGGTGGGTTCTCCGGCGGGCCGGCGTGCTGGTGGGGGCGGGTGGGGCGGGTGGGGCGGGCTGGGGGAGTGTGTTTCGGTTCTGACGCGGTGGGGCCGGTCCGGGGGTTGCCGGGGTTCGTCTGCTGTGTGAGCCGGGGTCGGCGGTTGCGGTGTCCTGTGGCGGCCTGGCAGGGGGCGGGCGCTGCGCCGGGGAGGGTTCGGCGCTGTGGGTGTCGCTGTGCGCCGCCTGGCGGTGGCGTTCTGGCGGGCACGGCCTGGGCAGGGTTCCGGGCCGGGCGGTCTCTGTGCGGGGGACGCGGGGCCCGGTGTCTTTGGTGGTGTGTGCCGGGGGCCCTTTTTCGTGTCACCGTCCCCCCCCGGCAGCGCGGGCGGGCGGGTGGCGGTGGGTGGGCTGTGTCGGGGTGGGTGTGGTGCCGGCCGGGTCTTCGTGTGGTGGTGTCACGGGCTCGGGTGTGCGGGGGCCGGCCTGTCGTGTTGGCGGGTTCGGGGTGGGGGTTGTTGTGCGGTGGGGTGTGCGGGTGTGGTGGTTCGGGGGTGGGGACCGGTTGAATCCGGACTTCCGGTTGGGTGGGTGCGGGGGGTGGCGGGAGGGGGGTGGAAGCGTTGTCCGTCCCGGTGAGGGGGCGGGCCGGGCGGGGTGGTGAGGGGGTGGGCGGAGGCGGGGTTTTGAGCCGGGGTGGGGTGATGGCGGGAGCGCTGCCCTTGTGAAAATACGGACTACCTGGTTTGGTTTGGAGTGGTTGCAAGGAGAACATCTTGCGATGGAGTGAGGAACGACCACTGGAGGGTTCGTGGTGCGGCAGGAGCGTGCGATTCGCACCCGGCGGGCGATTTTGAATGCGGCGGCGTCGGTTTTCGACGAGCGCGGGTATGAGGCCGCCACGATCGGTGAGGTGCTGACCCGGGCGGGTGTGACCAAGGGGGCCCTGTACTTCCATTTCCCCTCGAAGCAGGCGCTGGCGGAGGGGGTGCTGGCGGAGCAGTTCTCGGGGTTCACGCTGGCGCCCCGGGCGAGCAAGCTGCAGGAACTGGTGGACATGGGGCTGTCGCTGGCGTACCGGATGCGCCGTAACCCGGTGGTCAGTGCCTCGGCGAGACTTTCGCTGGGCCAGGAGATGGGGGCCATCTTCGGCACCTGGACGATCACGACCTGGCTGGATGCGACGGAGAAGGTGCTGCGCGAGGCGCGGGAGCAGGGTGAACTGCTGCCGCATGTGGACCCGGCGGAGAGTGCGTGGGTGTTCTCGGCCGCGTGGACGGGTGTGCAGGTCTACTCCCACACGCTGGCGGGCCGGGAGGACCTGGAGCGCCGCGTCTCCGCGCTGTTCGAGCATCTGCTGCCGAGCATCGCGGTGCCCGCGGTGCTCGGCAAGCTGGTCACCGACCCGGCCCGGGCCGCCGAGGTCGCCGCCGAGGGCGAGCGGCTGGCCGCCGAGGCGGGAGAGCTGGGGGACCTGGACGAGGTCGCCGCTCCCGCCTGACCCCGCACCCGCCCGCACGCGCGGACCCACCCCACCCGCAGACTCGTCGGCCGCGCGGATCCGCCTCACCTGCAGACGCGTCGGTCGCGTCGGTCGCGTCGGTCGTGCGGATCCGCCGGCCGGCGGAAGCGCGGAAGTGCAGATCTGCCGATGTGCCGATGTGCGGAGCGCGGTGGTGGCGGCCGGCGGGGCTGTGGGGGTGGGGCTCCGGGCGGGTGCGAGCGGGCGTCGAGTGGTGCCGCGAAGTGTGGCGGCGCTGCGGCATCCGGTCCGTCCCGCGTGGTCTGTCCGTGTCGTTCCGGCGGTGGTGGTGCCAACTGCCGTGTGCGGGCCGGTGCGTACGGACCCAGCGGTCCGTGTCGCGGAGCCGTTCGCGTGCGGGGTGGGTGAGGGTGTCCGTCCGTGCGGTGTGCGGGGGACGGTTTTGTTGTGTGCGGGTCGTCTTCCGACGGCCGGGCGGGTGTGGTGTGTGCGGGCCGGTCCGGTGGCGCGGGACGGGGTGGCGGGGCTGGTGGCGGGCGGGTCTGCCCGTCCGGCGGGAAGAGTGCGGGCAGGGGTTGGGGGACACACCTTCCCATGAAACATACCGCGCGTGCGGTTTGGTAGGGTGTGGTCTCGGAGTGCCCGGGGGTGTCCGCCGTGGCGGCGGCCGGTGCGGGCCCGGGAGGAGGCGGGATGGTCAAGCAGGTTCGGGCGGCACGTACGCGCCAGGCCCTGGTCCGGGCGGCGGCCGAGGTGTTCGCCGATGACGGGTACGCCCTCGCCTCGCTGCCTGCGATCAGCCGGCGGGCCGGGGTGAGTACCGGGGCGCTGCATTTCCATTTCCCGAGCAAGGATCTGCTGGCCCGTGAGGTGGAGGCGGCGGCGACCGTCTCCCTGCAGCGGCTGGCCGCGCGGCAGGACACGCCGCCGGACACGCCGCCGGACACGCCGCCGGGCAGGCCGCCCGGTGGCCGCGGTGGCCCCGGTGGCCCGGGCGGGGCGGGTGCGGAGGGTGCGGCGCTGCAGTTGCTGGTGGATGTCAGCCGTGACCTGGTGCTGGCGCTGTCGGCCGACCCGGTGCTGCGGGCCGGGTTCGGGCTGGGCGGTGATCCCTCGCGCAAGAGCGGTGAGGGGCCGGGCCGGTGGTGGAGCGAGTGGGTGCACGCGCTGCTGCGCGAGGCCCACGGCGCGGGCGAGCTGGCCGAGGGGGTCTCCCCGGAGACGGCCGCGGTGGCCGTGGTCGCCGCCACCCTCGGGCTGGCCGGCCTCGCCCTGCGCCACCGCTTCCACCTCTCCCCCCACCTGGTGGAACAGTTCTGGGCCCTGCTGCTGCCCGGCCTCGCCGCGCCCCCGCCCCGGCGCCCCGCGCGGCCGGGCATACCCGCCGCCGAGACCGGCCCCGCCCCCCGATAGGAGGTCGGTCCCGCCCCGGCGGGAGACCGGTTCCGCCCTCGGTGGGAGACCGCCGGCCCCGCTCTCCGGCAGGGACCGGCCCGCCCCGCCCCTGCGGGGAGACCGCCTTCTGTCGTTCCGGGAGGAGGCCGGTCCCGCCTCCCGGCAGGAGTCCAACCCGCCCTGTCCCGGCGGGAGGCCGCCTTCTGTTCCCGGGGAGGAGGCCGCCTTCTGTCGTCCGGGGGTGGACCGTCTTCTGCCCGGCGGTGGGCCGGTTCTGTCCCCGGGGCGGGATCCGGCTCCGTCCGGTACGGGGGGTGCGCCCACGCCCGGGTAAACAGACCGCATGGTCCGGCAATGAGGAAGTCAAGTCCTGCGGGGAGTGGTCCCGCGGGGTCCGGTGTTCCGCCTGGCCGGGGGTTGTGCGGCAAAAGTCGGGTTCCCTGGAGGGGGTCTCGAGTGCCGGCGGAGAGAAAACACGACGACCGGTTTGAGATTGACATACCGTCCATGCTGTTTTTTACTCGGGTGTGCCGGGGAAGCGTGACGGCAGCCGGGCCGCCGCCCGGCCGGCAAGTCCCGTTACGGCGGGGTCTTCTGACGGACCGGCAGAACAGTCGGACCGGCAGGACAGTCGGACCGGCAGGCAGGACGGTAGGCCTGGAGACCGGTCCCGCCTGGAGACCGGCGGGACTGGTCCGGCAGGTTCGGCAGACCGGTGGTTTTGATGGTCTGGCGGGGTGAGGCCCGGCGGGTTTCGGAGGCGGGTTGGCCGGTGGCGGGACGCAGACGGCGGCCGGTCGGCCGGCGGTTGCGGGCCGGGCCGGTTTTGCGGCGGGGTGACGGGGACGCGGTGGCTGGTGCGTGGCCCCCGGGCTCTGGCAGATGGCAGCGGACGGACAGGGGAGACGGCGTGGACACCGACATACTCGGCACACTTGATGTGCGGGAGAAGGGCATCTCGATCACCCCGACCGCTCCCAAGCCGCGGCAGGTGCTGGCGCTGCTGGTCCTGCATGCCGATCAGATGGTGCCGGTGGGGATGCTGAGCGAGGAACTGTGGGGCGGGCAGCCGCCGCGCAGTGCGCGGCCCACTCTGCAGACGTACATCCTGCAGCTGCGTGAGCTGATCACCGCGGCGCTGGAGAGGGATCCGGGCGGGCACCGCAGTGCGAAGGACGTGCTGCTGACGGTGCCGGGCGGGTATCTCCTCAAGAGCGGTGAGGGCAGCAGTGACGTGCGGGAGTTCGAGCGGCTGGCCGGGCTGGGCTACCGGGCGATGGACGGGGCGGACTTCCCCGAGGCGGCCCGGCACCTGCGGGCGGCGCTCGCGCTGTGGAGCGGGCCGCCGCTGGCCGACGTGCAGGCCGGTTTGCACCTGGCCACCCAGGTCAAACGGCTGGAGGAGAGCCGGCTGTGCGCGCTGGACCAGCGCATCGAGGCCGATCTGCGGCTGGGCCGCCACCGTGAACTGCTCGCCGAGCTGACCGTGCTGGTCAGCCGGTATCCCACCCACGAGAGCCTGTGCGGGCAGTACATGCTGGCCCTGTACCGCTCCGGGCGGCGGGGCGAGGCGCTGGACGCCTACCAGCGGCTGCGGGCCACCCTGGTACGCGGTCTGGGCCTGGAGCCGTCGGCGGCGCTGGGCAAGCTGCAGCGTTCCATCCTGATGGCCCGGCCGGACGGCTCACCCGCCGCGACAGCCACGACCGCCGCGACCGCCGGGACCGCTGGCCCCGGTACGGGTCCCGCCGCCGGCGGACGGCTCGCCGCCCCGGTCGGCTGACCACCCCACCCCACCCCACCCCACACCCTCCCCGCCCCCTGACGCCGACGCCGTTCCCGTCCTGGTCCTCGTTCTGCAGCCTCCGGCCTCCGACTTCCCTGGCCTCCGGCTCCCGGCCCCGGCTCCGGCCCCGGCCTTTGGGGCCGGTCTCCAACTCCCCGGCCCCGGCCTGCGGTTCCTCCCCGCCCGGTCCCTGGCGCCGAGGGGCAGGGACCGGGCCGCCCGGCGTGCCGAACCGCGCCGGCCGGCCCGGGCGGCGCCGTATGAAAAGGGGAACCCGGGCCGGACCGCGTGAAGCCACTCTCCGCCGATCCCGGCAAATCCCGGCCGATCCCGGTGGTGTCCCGGTCGTGCCCGTCGGTCCCCTCCGCGTGCCCGTCGTGCCCTCTGTGCGGACCGTGCGGGCGGCCGGGACGGTTCGGGTTCCGGGCGGGGCGGGGCGGGGCGTGCGGCCCGGCCGGGAGCGGGGGAGTACGGGAGTGGGGGAGTCGGGGCGGGCGCGAGGCGGGCTCGAGTGGGGCGGGGCAGGGTGGGGGCATCCGCGGGAGGAGGGGCAGGATGTCGTCGCGCGTGCACGCCGGCGAGGACGCCGTGGAGGTGGCCGCTCCGGCCGGTGTGGTCTACGGGCTGCTGGCCGATGCCGTGCGCTGGCCGGTGTTCCTGCCCTCTCATGTGCACGTCGAGCGGCTGGACTTCGACGGGACACAGGAACGGCTGCTCGTGTGGGAGGTGGCCGACGAGGCCGGTGCCCCGGGCGGCCACGTCCGTTCCTGGCACACCCGGCGGGTGCTGCGCCCCCAGGACCGCAGTGTCGTCTTCGAGCAGGAGGACCAGGCCCGTCCCGGCATGGTGACCTCGGGGGTGTGGACGGTGCGCCCGGCGGGTGAGACACGGTGCGTGCTGAGCCTGCGTCAGGAACGGGTGCTGCCCGTGCTGCTCGCCGCGGACGACAGCCGTCTGCGCGGGGACGCGGCCGCCGACGTACGGCGCCGGCTCGGTGAGGTCCGCGCGGCGGCCGGGCAGTGGGAGGAACTCGACGAACTGCTGCTGTCGTTCGAGGACCGGATCCGTGTCGAGGGCCCCGCCGAGCTGGTCTACGACTTCCTCTACCGGATCGAGGGCTGGCAGGAGCGGCTGCCGCACGTCGAGGGGACGCGTGTGCGCGAGGACGCGCCGGGCATCCAGGTGGCGGTGGTGGACACCTGCGCCGCGGAGGGCGCGGGGAGCGTCACCACCCAGGCGGTCCGGCTGTGTTTCCCGCACGCCGGGCGGATCGTCTACAAGGAGACGCGCACGCCCCGCCTGCTCGCCGCCCACAGCGGTGAGTGGTCCCTGCTGCCGGACGCCTCGGGGGTGACGGTCGTCGCCGCGCACCGGGTGATGCTCCGGCAGGACGCCGTCGCCGGGGAACTCGGCGAGACCACCAGCCTCCTGGAGGCCCGCCGGTATGTGCACGGCTGGCTGTCCCGGGCCGACCGGCAGGCACTGGGCCTGGCCAAGTGGCATGCGGAGAGCACCGTCCGCCGTCTGCGATGAACAGATGAACAGGAGGCCGTCCATGGCCGTCACCCGTCCCGCCCCCCGCCCCGTCCCCGCCGCCGTCCCGCCCGCCGGGCCCGCCCGCTCCGGCGGCCACGGCAGCAGCAGTAGCAGCAGCGGTGGTGGCGGTGGTGGTGTGGTGGTGTCCGGGGCCCGCCGGGGCGTCGCGCACCGGTATGCCGCCCTGCCGCCGCCCCTGGAGGTGGCCCTGGCCGCGCTGCGCCTGGAGGCCCTGCTCGGCGACCCCCGGGATGCCGCCAACCCCTACGGCCTGCCCGCCCTCACCACCCGCACCGGCCCCCGCACCACCACCGCTGCCGCCGCTGCTCCTGCCGCGGTCGCGGGGGGTGCGGGTGGCGGTGCGGGGGAGGGGTGGGCCGGGCTCCTGGCGGCGGCGGGCCTTGGCCGGATACGGGCCGCCGACCAGCTGGTCCGTGCCCTGCGGCCGGTCCTGCGCCGGGACGTGGCCCTGGGACACGCCTGCGCCGCGGCCGCGGCGCAAGGTCCCTGCCCGGTGCCCGCCGCGCTGCTGGGCCCGGCGGCGCTGCTGGCCGCCACCGGCACCGTGCTGCGCCAGGCCGCGCGGATCGTGGCCGGCCGCTGCGGCAGCGAGCCGGCCCTGCGGCAGTGGCGGCCCGTGCTCGCCACCGCCTTCGCCGACCTGCTGGCCTGCGAGAGCCTGACCAGCGTGGCACTGCGCCGCCCGGCCCGCCCCGCGCGGCCCGGCGCGCTGCTGCCCGCGGTCGCCGGCTACGTGGTGCCGACGGTGGTGGCCGACGTACTGGCCCAGCTCGAACTGGTCCTGGCCGAATGCGGCCACGGGCCCGCCGGCCCCGAGGGCCGCATGCTGGCGAAACTGGCCGGCGACCTTCCCGCCGCCGGCGTGGACGCGGCAGCCGCCGGATCCTGGCAGACCCACCTCGTACAGGCTCTGCCGGCACTCTCCGAAAACCCCCGCCCCCCGCACCCCGCCGCGCTGCCCGCCCTGTTTCACCTCGCCGACCCCCACCCCCACCCCGGCCCCGGCCGCGATCTCGGCCCCGGCTTCGGCCGCACCGCCGCCGCGACTCCCGGCACGCACCAACACCAGCACCAGCACCAGCAGGAGCAGGAGCAGGAGCAGGAGGGGGAGCGGGAGCAGGAGCGGGAGCGGGAGCGGGACGGTTACGGGGAGGGCGGCGGGGACGGTGTGGTGCTGTCGGGGCTGTTGCGGGCCGCCGCCCGTCCGGCCGGCGGTGATGCGGACCGTGCCGCGCTGGCCGGCGCGGCCCGGCGGCTGCTGAGCGAGCGGCGCGTGCTGCGCCGCGCGTGCCGCACGGCGGGCCAGGACGGTCTGGACGGTCTGGAGGGTGTGGAGGGGCCGGCCGTACGGGCGTTGGCGGACCGTCAGGCGCTGCTGTGGCTGGCTGCCGCCGTGCTCGGGGTCCAGGAGGCCGCCGACGACGGGCGCGGTCTGTTCCTGGGCGGCCCGCAGTGGGCGCTGCTGGCGCTGTCGGGCATCACCGAACGGCTGGGGGTGCCGCTGCCCGGTCCCGCCCCGGCCGCCGACCCGCGCGAACGGGTCTGGGCGGAGCTCGCCGACCGGGTCCGCCACGGTGTGGACTGCGACATCTACGCCACCCGGGTGCTGTGGTGAACCGGCACCGCCCGCCCGCCCCGGCCGGCACCGGCGACGCACGCCCGCACCCGCCCCACCCGGACGGCCCGGACGGCCCCGCCCCGGACACGCCCGCCCCAGGCCTGCCGGGCCTGTTGGGTCTGCCGGGCCTGTTGGGCGTGCCGGGTCTGCCGGACGAGATGGGTCTGCCGGGTCTGCCGGGTCTGCCGGGTGCGGCGGCGGGCGGCCCGGGGACGGGGGACGGGGGGCTGCTCGGGCCGCCGCTGCACGTGGCCGGTCCCGAGGGTCCCTGGGAGGAGGTCCACGACCAGCTCGCCGGCCGCGGTCACGTCCTGGTGCACACCACGTGGGGGCAGTGGCTGGCGGCCGCGCTGCTGGACCCGGGACTGCGGGGCCTGCTCGGCCGTGACTGGCCGCGCTACCGGCAGACGGCCGCACCGGCCGGCCGGCTGCGGTTCGCCGCCTCGCGGATGGTCCTCAAACACACCGCGGCCGCCGCCCTGGACCTTTCCGCGGACGCCCTCGACCTCGCCTACCGGCCCGGCGGCCGTCCCCATCTGCGCGGCCTGGCCGGCACCGAGGTGAGCCTGGCCCACACCGACGAGCTGATCGTGGTCGCCGTCTCGCGCACCGGGCCGATCGGGGTGGACGCCGAACCCCTTTCCCGCCGGCCGTCCTTCGACCTCCTGCACCCCTATGTGTGCACCCCCGCCGAGGCCGCCGAACTCGCCGCGCTGCCCGAGGACGAGCGCACGGCACGGCTGCTGCACCTGTGGACGCTCAAGGAGGCCTACACCAAGGCGCTCGGGCACGGCATGCGGCGCCGTTTCGCCGCGTTCGGCTTCAGCCGGGACGGCCAGGGCCGTACGGTCCTGTCCGACGAGCCGGCCGGCGCGCCGCGCTGGATCCTCGCCAGCCACCTCGTCCACGGCCGCTATCTGCTCAGCGCCGCCCACCGTCCGCTGCGCCCGGTCGAGAGCGCTTCGCGGCCCGCTCCACACCCGCTCGAGGAAACAGGCCTCCCACCTGCGGCGACGCTAGGCTGGCAGCTGCCGGGCAGCTCCGGCGCACAGCCGACATGACGAGAGGCGGGCGTCGTGAACCACCGTGCAGCCACCCCACCACGCACCGCCCCGCCCGCCCCCGCGCGGCCCTGTGCCGCTGCCGGCGGCAGGCCGGGCGGCAGCTTTCGCCGCCGCCCGGCCGGACACGGGCCGGGCACCACGACCCCGCATGCCCCCACGACCCCGCATGTCCCCACGGCCCGCCCGGCCCACCCGGGCCGTCCGGCCTGCTCAACCCGCCCGGCCCGCCCAGGAGTTCCTGCCGCTTCCGCCGTTCCTGCCGGGGCCGGTGACCGTACCGGTCCGGTCCGGGTGGTGCGGGTGGTGCGGGTGGCGGGGGCGGCGCGGTAGGGGGAGCGGGGAGCCGGCCGGCCGGTGTGCCGCGGGTGGGGTGGTCGCTGGTTCCCGGGAGGGCGGATGAGCAGCCGGTACGCGCCGCAGGGCGCCGTTCTCACCGTGGTCCACGAGCCGGGCACGCCCCCGCAGGAGGGTCCGCTGGTGCTGGAACTGTGCGGCCCGCTGGGCCCGGCGGACGCCGAGAGCGTCGCCGCCCGCCTCGCGCAGCGCCACCGTGCCTTCGGCGTCGCGCTGGACAGTCACCGGCCCGGCCGCCACACCCTGCGCCTGACCCCGCCCGCCGCCATGGCGGGTCCCGTCCCGCTGCCCGCGGAACTGCTGGCCGACGTACTGGCCCCGCCCCCGCCGGGCGGTGAGGTCCTCCCGGTCACCGGACACCAGCAGACCCTGCTGCGCGCGGCCCTCGCCCCCGACGCCGGCACCAGCCCCGCCGACAGCACCAGCCACACGCACCTGATGGACGGCACCGGCACCGGCGCCGTGGACGAGGCCGCCGCCGCCAACACCGGCGCTGCGGACGGCGGGGATGAAAGCGGAGGCGGCGGGGATGGAGGCGGGGGTGGCGGGGGCGGTCATCTGGAGCAGTTGTACTGGGACTGGTCCGGGCCGCTGGACGTGGCCCGGTTCGCGGCGGCCTGGCAGTCGGTCGTGGACCGGGAGTCGGTGCTGCGGGCCTGTTTCGACTGGGTCGCCGCGCCCCGTCTGGTGCTGCACGCCCGCGCCGATGCCGACATCGCCGTCCACTCCCGTACCGCCGTCACCTGGGCGCAGCTCCTGCGGCGTGACCGGGCGCGGGGTTTCGCGCTGCACCGGCCGGGCCTGCTGCGCCTGACCCTGCTGCGGGGGCCGTCGGCGCAGGCCACCACCCCGGCCCCGCCTCCGCGGGTGCTGCTGACCTACCACCCGGCGCTGCTGGACGAGCGGGGCGTGCACCTGCTGCTGCGGGAGTTCTACCGCGCCTATGCCGCGGGCGGTGTGCTGCCCGGCGGGGAACGCCGCCCCGACCTGCGCGACCATGCCCGCTGGCTGGCCGGCCAGAACACCGACGCCGCACGGCAGTTCTGGGCGCGGGCCGCGCCGCCGCGGCACGCCGCGACCCGCCCGGGCCGGCCGGGCGGGTCGACCGGGCAGCACGGGCCCGGGCTCCTGCACACCCGGCTGCAGGCCGCCCCGACCTTCCGGCTGCGTTCCTGGGCGGCCCTGCGCGGCGCGGCGGAGAGCAGTGCCCTGCACCTGGTGTGGGCGCTGCTGCTGTACCGGGCGGCGGACGTGCGGGGCCCGCTGCCGGTGAGTTTCGGGGTGCAGCTGTCGGGCCGGGACATCGCCCTGCCGGGCGCCGCGGGCATCCCCGGCCCGCTGGACGGCCCGCTGCCGATGACCGTGACCGTCGACCCCGACGCGCCCCTGACCGGCCTGCTGCACCAGGTCCGGGACACGCTCCTGGACGTGGCCGCCTATCCGTGGGCCGGCACCGAGTCGATCCGCGCGTGGACCGGCAGGCCCCCCTCCCCGTCCGCGTCCGGCGTGGTGAGCGACGCGTTCACCGATCCCTGCGCCGACACCCTGGTGCGGTTCGAGGGCCCGCTCCCGCTGCCGTCCGCGCTGCGCGGTGAACTCGCCGCCCAGGGCATCGACGTGCAGAGCCCGCGCACCGCGGCCGGCGCGCCCGCCCGGCCCCTGACCCTCACCGCCCGCCACGACACCGAGGGCGCTCTGGCCCTCAGCGCCGTCCACGACCGGGCCCGCCTGGCCGACGAGGATGCCGCCGCCCTGCACGCCCAGTGCGTGCGCCTGCTGCGCGCGCTGCCCGGATACCGGGATGCCGCGGCCACCGCCGGACAGCTGCTGGAGGTGCTCGCCCGCGCGGCCGTCCCGCGCATGGCGCGTCCCGCCCCGCCTCCGCCGCGTCCCGCGCTGAGCGTGCTGCGCCCCGGGCACCCCCACGCGGACGTGATCTGCCTGGTCGTCGTCCCCGGTGTGCCCGGGGGCAGTTACGACCTGTTCGCCCGCGGCCACCGCGGCCCGGAGAGGATCGTGGCCGTGCACGCCGACGGTGCTCCCGGCGCGCCGCAGGCCGTACTGCACCAGGCCCGGGGACCGGGCCGGCGGCTGGTGCTGTGCGGGTGCGGGCCCGGCGCCCGGGCGGCCTACGAACTCGCCCACCATCTGCCGTATGCCACCGGCCCGGCTCCGGCCGTGGTCATGACCGGTATCGGCGACGCCGCGGCCAGCGCGTCCGCCCTTGCCCGCGGCGTCTGCTCCGTCCTCACCCCGCCCCCCTGAAACCGCCCCGCCCCGCTGCCCGCGAGACCGGCAACGGGACCCAAAAAGCAGGGGGGCGGCGGAGAAGGGAAGGAAGAGAAGAAGGGGCGCAGGAGCGGCGAACGAGGGGACGGCCGCGCTGTGTTCACGCCCGACCCCGACCCCGGCCCGACCGCAGCGCGGCGCGGGGGTGGGGTGGGGTCGGGTTGCGCGGGGTGGGGACGGCGGCCGGTGGTGTCGCGGCGGTCACCGCTGCGCGGCACTGCCGCTACACCGCGGGGACACCACGGGGGCGGGCGGACCACCTCTGCCGTCTATGTGCCGCCGCCGCTGCGAGGGGTCCGCCGTCGGGAAGCGGAAGAGGCGGGGAGCGCATCGCGTCCCGCGACGGCACCGCACCCGGACACACAGACCGCCCTCGCCCAGGCCCGGGCCTGGGCCTGGGCGAGGGCGAGGGCGGAAGACAGCCGGGCCGGAAGACAGTCGGCCCCCCTGCCTCCTGCCCCTGCGCGCTGCGTCCCGTGCCCGCCCGGTGCCGGGTGGCAGGCGGGGCAGGGCGGGGGGAGGGGACGGGGTGGCCGGGGCCCGGTCCGGTGTCCTGTCGTGTCGTCACCGGCCGGGCCTGCGGGGGCCGGAGGGCTGTCCGGCGGCGGGCCGGGCCTCCCGCCCCCGCCCCCGCCCCGCGCCTCTCCGGCTCTTCCTGCTCCGGCTCCTGCTCCCGGGCTCGGGCTCGGGTTCAGGCCGTGAACAGGTCGTAGGTGGAGCTGTGGCGCGGTCCGGCCAGTACGTCCAGCTGGGGGTCGACGGTCAGGACGGCCTGGTGCAGCCGCTGCAGCTGGGGGGAGGGTTCCACGCCCAGGTCCTCGATCAGCCGGACCCGCAGCCTGCGGTAGACCTCCAGGGCGGAGGCCTGCCGGCCGGAGCGGTAGAGCGCCACCATGGCCTGCGAGTGCAGCCCCTCGTGCTGCGGGTGACGGGCAGTCAGTTCGATGAGTTCGGCGATGAGTTCGGCGTGCCGGCCCAGCCGCAGGTCGGCGTCGATGCGCCGTTCCACGGTGACCAGCCGGCTCTCCTCCAGCCGTACCACCTCGATCTCCAGGACCGGTCCCAGGCGTACGTCGACCAGGGCGGGGCCTTCCCACAGTCCCAGGGCCTCGCGGAAGCGGGCGGCGGAGACCTCGTCGTCACCGCTCTCGAACGCGGTCTGTCCCTCCCGCGTCAGACGGTCGTACTGGTGCACGTCGACGCTGTCGGGCGGGATCTGCAGCAGATAGCCGCCGTGCCGGGTGGCCAGTACCTCCTTGGCGCCGCCCGGAGCGCCGGGCCCCATCGCGGTGCCCAGCCGCCGGCGCAGTTGCAGGATGTAGGTCTGCAGGGTCGTCAGTGCGCTCTGCGGGGGCTGCGTCGCCCAGATCTCCTCCATGAGGGTCGGGACGGGCATCACCCGTCCGGGATACAACGCCAGCAGCGACAGGATCTGCCGCGGCTTGCCCGCGCTCGGAACGATGGATCCCCCGTTGACCTCGGCACTCAACGGACCCAGAACCTGAATCCTCACCGGTCTCCTCCGTATGTCGTCGAGCTCCTTGTCCCGTTCCTTTTGTGGCCAGAAATCCGCGCCGCCGCTCACGCTAGCCGCGGCCGTCCCTCCCCAGCGATTTCCTGGAGCCGTTCTCGAGCGGACTTCCAAGTCCGGTGCCAGGCACGGTGTCCGGGGTGCTGGAGGACGCTTGCATTACGGCTCGAATCGAACTCCTGATTCCGCCGTCACCGCACTCCAGACGGTTACCGTCGTCCATTTCCGTGCGCCCGCGCCGCTGCCGGCGGCATCCGTAATGACCGCCGCGGGCGGCGTCAAGACATCACGCCCCCGCCCCGCCCGGCATCGGCCGCGCACCGGGCCGCACGCCCCGCGCCCGCCCTCCCGGCCGCCGCGCCGGGCACCTCCCGCCCTCCGTGCCCGCACGGCAACTGGCCGAAGCGTTTCCCCCGACCCCACCGCAGTCCACTCCACCCCGCTCCAGTTCATCCGGGCGGTGCCCACTCACTCCGAGCCGCCTCCCGCCGCCCCCGCCCTCCCGCCGCCCCGCCCTCCCGCCGCCCCGCCCTCCCGCCACCTCCGCCCGTCCCCGCCGCCCCCACTCACTCCGATCGGCCTCCCGCCACGCCGACTCCCGTCACCTCCAGCCGTGTTGACACAACTTCCGCCATTCCGGCTCCTGTTGCGCCAACTCTCCTTCCTCCGGCTCCTGTTGCTTCATCTCCTGTCACCCCGCCGCCGGGCCCCCGTCTCCCGTCCCCTCAACTCCCGCTGCCCGGGACCCGCAGGCGCGCCCCGGCCGCGCCCCGGCCTCTTCCTCCCCTACGGGCGCACCGCACCGCTGTATGGCCCCGGCGTCCCTCCCGTACCGTCCCCGGCGCTGCGTGCCTGGCCGCCCTGCGGCCGGGGGCGGCGGCGTGGAGCGCTCTTCGAGCGCAGTGAGAGCGGTTCTTGAGCGCGGTGACCGATGGTGTCCCCAAGGCTGTAAGGAGGAGGGAGGAGGTATGGGCACGACGGACCGGTACGAGCCCGTCCCGCGCGTGGAACGCGGAGGGGACGGCGAATGAGGAACTGGCCGCACTCACCGTGGTGCTGCCCGCGCTCGGCGCGGGCCGCGCACCCGCCCGCCGGGGCAGGCCGGTCGACGGCTCCCGCCGGTGGAGGGGGCCCCGGGCCTGCCGCGGCCCGCGCGGCCGGCAGTGACGGACCTCGCCCAGAAAGGGACCTGACATGGCAATGACCACTGCCCCCGCCCCCGTCGAGCCGGGGCCGACCGACATCCGCGGACGCGTGGCGGAACTGCACGCGATCCGTGAGGCGGCCCGGCTGGGCCCCAGCGAGAAGGCGACCGCCGCCCAGCACGCCAAGGGCAAACTGACCGCCCGGGAGCGCATCGAGCTGCTCCTCGACCCCGGGTCCTTCCAGGAGGTCGAGCAGCTGCGCCGGCACCGGGCGACCGGGTTCGGCCT
>NZ_JBHWEL010000118.1:0-19934 GCF_042734135.1 Streptomyces sp. NPDC059668
TCCTCAAACGCCGGACGGGCTGAAATGCCCGCCCTCGGCGTCAGCCTTTCAGCACCCTGATTACGCAGGCCCGCATCTCCAGCCCGTCCGGCGTTTGAGGACGAGGCCCTTCAGGCCGATACGCGGGTCCTGCGGCGGCAGCGGACGGTGCGTGCCGGACCTGGTCGTAAAATCGACGCATTGTGTCTGAGTTCCTGAGCAGCTCCCCCGAAGAGCCCCAGCCCGCCCGCGACACCCCGCGGGAGCACCCCCGTGCCAAGGGAGAGCCCCGGTTCCCCGACGGTCCGAAGCCCGATCCCGCCGGGTCGCACTTCGAGCGGCGGATCCGGAGTTTCCAGCCGCGCCGGAGCCGGGTGACGGCCGGGCAGGCGGACGCCCTCCAGCGGCTGTGGCCCAAGTGGGGTCTCGACATCGACGGGCAGCGGATCATCGACCTGGCCGAGCTGTTCGGCGCCGACCTTCCCGTCGTCCTGGAGATCGGGTTCGGGATGGGCGAGGCCACGGCGCGGATGGCCGCGGAGGACCCGGGGACGGGGATCCTGGCCGTCGACGTGCACACCCCCGGCCAGGGCAACCTGCTGAACCTGGCGGACCAGGACGGACTGGCCAACATCCGGGTCGGCAACGGCGACGCGATCATCCTGCTCCGCGAGATGCTCCCGCCGGACGCGCTGAGCGGACTGCGCGTGTACTTCCCCGACCCGTGGCCCAAGAAGCGCCACCACAAGCGCCGGCTGATCCAGCCCGAGTTCCTCGACCTCGCCGCGACCCGCCTCGCGCCGGGCGCGCTGGTGCACTGCGCGACCGACTGGGAGCCGTACGCCGAACAGATGCTGGAGGTGCTCACCGCGCATCCGGACTTCGAGAACACCGCGCCGGACGGCGGTTTCGCGCCTCGTCCGGACTTCCGGCCGCTGACCCGTTTCGAGGGCCAGGGGCTGGAGAAGGGTCATGTGGTGAACGACCTGCTCTTCCGGCGCGTACAGCACCGGGAGCAGCACACTTCGGGCGACTGACACCCTCTGCGGACCGCCTCCGGCACCGTCGCGGGCACCGCCCCCGCCTCGTTAGGGTCAATGCCGTGGCCACCTTTCCCGCGTACCCCCCGCACCCCGGCGGCGCGCCCGCCGCCGGTGCGTCGCGGCATCCGCACTGGTGGCGGAGACGGGGGTACCTCTCTGCTCGAGCGCAGCCGAGAACGTGGGGCAGGGTCCGGTACGGCGCGCTGATCACCCTGCTCGCGCTCTCCGGTCTCGTCATCCTGGCCCTGGTGCGCCGGCAGACCGGTACCGAGGGATTCCTGGTGGGTCTCGGCCTCGCCGTGCTGCCCGTGCCGCTCCTGCTCGCCGCATTCCGCTGGCTGGACCGGGTCGAGCCGGGCCCCTGGCGGAACCTGCTCTTCTCGTTCGCCTGGGGCGCGTGCGCGGCGGCGCTGATAGCCATCGTCGCCAACAGCTTCGCGACCCGGTGGATAGCGACCGCCACCGCCGACCCGTCGGGCGCGGACACGCTCGGCGCGACGGTCATAGCCCCGATCGTCGAGGAGTCCGCGAAGGCCACGGCCGTGCTGCTGGTCTTCCTCTTCCGCAGACGGGACTTCACCGGGATCGTCGACGGGGTGGTCATCGCCGGGGTCACCGCGACCGGCTTCGCCTTCACCGAGAACATCCTCTACCTCGGCAACGCCTTCGGCACGGACCAGCTCAGCGGCGAACGCGGACTGGCCTCCGTCACCGCCGCGACCTTCTTCGTCCGGGTCGTGATGGCGCCCTTCGCGCACCCGCTGTTCACCGTGTTCACCGGCATCGGCTTCGGTGTCGCGGCACTGTCCGCCGAACGCAGGCGGCTGCGCCGTGTCCTGCTGCCCCTGGTCGGACTGCTGCTCGCGATGGGCATGCACGCCATGTGGAACGGCTCGTCGAGCTTCGGCGAGTACGGCTTCTTCGCGGTGTACGGCGCGTTCATGGTGCCGGCGTTCGGACTGCTCACCTTCCTCGTCGTCTGGACGCGGCAGCGTGAGCTGAGGACCGTCCGCGCCGAACTCCCCGCGTACGCCGTCGCCGGGTGGCTGACCCCGCCCGAGCCGTACGTGCTCGGTTCGATGCGCGCACGGCGGCTCGCCCGTCAGTACGCGGCCCGTCACTTCGGCAGGGCGGCGGCGCGGTCGGTCGCGCGGTACGAGGCCTGCGCGACCTCGCTCGCGTTCCTGCGGCACCGGGGGCGCAGCGGCCGCGCGGGCCCGGATTACGTCGTACGGGAGCGGGAGCTGCTCCATGAGCTGTGGGGCCGCCGGGAGGCCGCCCGTCCCTCGCTCGCGTACGCGGCACGAGTGACCGCCCCGGCCCTGCCGGTGCCGCCGCCGGCATGGCCCGCGTACGGCTACGGCTACGGCTACGGCTACGGTGTCGGCCATGTTCCGGCGCAACCGTCCGCACGCGACGGACGGGACAGACGGGACGGCCGCGAGGATCCGGCCCCGGCCGCGCCCCGGCCGGCGTACGACCCCTACCGGTCCTGAGCGGGGCCCGGGCCGCGGAGCGGATCGCTCAGGCCGACGCCTCCGTCAGCCGCGCGAGTTCGTCGTCCTTCAGGGTGAGGTCCGCGACCGCGAGCAGCGCCGGAAGCTGTTCGACCGTCCGTGCGGAAGCGATCGGGGCCGCGACCGTGGGCCGGGCGGCGAGCCAGGCGAGGGCGACCGTGGCGGCCTGGGCGTCGTGGGCCCGGGCGACCTCGTCGAGGGCGTCGAGGACCCGCCGGCCCCGCTCCGTCTCCAGGTGCTTGCCCGCGCCCTCGGCCCGCGCCGAGTCGACGGATGTGCCCGGACGGTACTTGCCGGTGAGGAAGCCGGAGGCGAGGGCGAAGTAAGGGACCGCGGCGAGTCCGGTCCGGGAGGCGACCTCCTGGAGCGGGCCCTCGTAGGTGTCGCGGGAGACGAGGTTGTAGTGGGGCTGGAGTGCGGCGTAGCGCGCGAGGCCCTCGCGGTCGGAGAACTCCAGGGACTCCGTGAGCCGCTCGGCGGAGAGGTTGGAGGCGCCGATCGCCCGGACCTTGCCGGCGCCGACGAGCTCGTCGAGGGTGCCGATGATCTCCTCGACCGGGACCGAGGTGTCGTCGAAGTGGGTGTAGTACAGGTCGATGTAGTCCGTGCCGAGCCGGCGCAGCGACGCGTCGGCCGCCGCCCTGATGGTGTCCGGGGCCAGCCCCTTGTACTGGGGATGTGCGCCGACCTTGGTGGCGAGGACGACGTCGGAGCGGTTGCCGCGCGCGGCGAACCACTTGCCGATGATCGTCTCGGACTCACCGCCCCTGTTGCCGGGGATCCAGGCCGAGTAGCTGTCGGCGGTGTCGACGAAGTTGCCGCCCCCGGCCACGTACGCGTCGAGGACGGCGAAGGACTGCGCCTCGTCGGCGGTCCAGCCGAAGACGTTGCCGCCGAGGGCGAGCGGGAAGACCTCGATGTCGGAGGAACCGAGCTTGCGGAGAGGAGTCATACCCCATTTCAACAGTCGTACCGGACGACTGCATTCCGCGCCCGCCGTGTGCACGGCGGGCGGCGGATCAGGGGTTGATGCCCTTGCTGTGCAGCCATGCCATCGGGTCGATCGCGGCGCCGCCGTCGGGGTGGACCTCCAGGTGGAGGTGCGGCCCGGTCACGTTGCCGGTCGCGCCCACCCGTCCGATGACGTCGCCGGTGGCCACCTTCTGCCCCACGCTGACGCTGATGGACGACTGGTGGCAGAACCACAGCTCCGTGCCGTCGTCGAGGGTGAGGATCGTCCGGTAGCCGTACGCGCCGGCCCAGCCCGCCTCCGTGACGGTGCCGCTGTGGATCGCCTTGATCAGCGTGCCCGTGGGGGCGGCGAAGTCGAGACCGGTGTGATACCCGGAGGACCACATGGATCCGGCGTCGCCGAAGCGGGAGGTCAGGGTGTACGAGGAGGTCGGCAGCGAGTAGCTCTTGGCGAGCTCCGCGAGGCGCGCGGCCTCGGCCTTCTGCTTGGCCTCCGCGTCCGCCTTCTTCTTCGCGGCGGCTTCCTTGGCCTTGGCCTCGTCCTGCTGTTCGGCGGCCAGCGCGACGGCCTTCTTCGCGGCGGCGGTCTCGGCGGCGGCCTGGGCCGCGCTGTCGACCTGGTCCTGCTGGGACTCGGCCTGCTCCATGATGCGGGCACGCAGCGCCTCACCGGCGTCCGCGTTGCCCTGCGCGGCGTCGGCGGTGGTGAGACCGGCGCCGGTGAGCGGGGTGGAGGAGCCCTTAGGCGCGCTGGAACCGCCGTCGGATATCAGGGCCTTGGCCGACTGGGTGACCGAGGAGAGGTCCGGCAGCGAGATCGACACGGGCGGCTTGCCGGGCGAGGCGGTGGCGATGCCACCCGCGCCGACGGCGGCCAGGACACCGACGCCGAGAACGGTGGAGCTGCGGGCGAGTCCGCCTCCGCGCTGCTTGGAGACGCGGTGCCGGCCGCGGACGGGAGCGATGGAATCCGCGGTGGGGTTCCACTCCTCCCAGGGGCCCTCGTCGTCGCCGCGGACGTGACCGAAAGTCTGGGGGTCGTTCGGCGCGAACGAAGTGGGCTGGGCAGGCCGGTTGGACGCCACGTGGGCGCGCTCCTTTCCTTCCTTCTCGCCTACCGGGTTAGCTGACGGGTTCGGAGCAGGAAGGTCTCCTACGCGCGTCAACCCACGGTGTCTCCACCGTGAAAGACGCTCGATTCACCCCAAGTTGGTGGTTCCCCGGTTCCCTCGCGGGATTCGGCGCGTGCGCACGGAGCCATCTCTTGTGACGGCTGGGACGACCGCGCTGCGTTATCGAACGTTAATAGACTCGGGTACCGGATTCCAAGCCGTTCGTACTGATCATTGCGCTCTCTTGGCCAGGACTTACGGGGCATGACCGGGGGAAAGCGGGCGAGTTGGCCCGGCCCGGCTTCCGGCACCGTTTTGACGGTGCGTCAGCTGCTATGCGGAGGGGCAGCGTCCGACTACCCCTGGTGACAACGGCCGGGAATCCCTGCCGGCTCCATGGGGCGCCGGACGGCGAGGAGCGCCATGTCGTCCGCCAGGGCGCCGCCGGTGTGCCGGCGGACGCCCTCCGCGAGCGCGGTCAGCAGGGCCTCGGGATCACGGAAGGTCCGTCCGGCGAGCCGCTCGGCCGGTTCGTAGAAGTGGCCGCGGTTGTCCCGCGCCTCGGACAGGCCGTCGGTGTGGAACAGGAGCGTGGAGCCGGGCGGGAAGTCCGCCCGCTGCGCGCGGTCGGGCCAGCAGCCCAGTTCGCCCATGCCGAGCGGCAGCGCGGGGTCCGCGGCGGCCAGCGTGAACAGCGTGCCGTCCGCGTGCAGGAGCAGCGGTGACGGATGGCCGCGGTTGACGACCCGGACCACGTCTCCCCCGTGCGGGATCTCCGCGAGGACGGCAGTGGTGAACCCCTCGAAGGCGTCCAGGCTCCCGCGCCGGGCGCCCTCGCGGACCAGTGCCCGCTCCAGTCGCTGCGCGACCGCCTCCAGCGTCGCCTCCTGCTCGGCCGCCTCGCGGAACGCGCCGATGACCACGGCGACGGCGGCCACGGCGCCCATGCCCTTCCCGCGGACATCACCCACCACCAGCCGTACGCCGTGCGGAGTGTCCTGCACCGCGTACAGGTCACCGCCGATGAACGCGCCCGCCTGGGCCGCCTCGTACCGCGCCGCGACCTCCAGGCCGCCGATCCGGCCCTCGGGTTCCGGCAGCACGGCGCGCTGAGCCGCCTCGGCGATCTGGCGGGCCGAGGCGAGCCGTTCGTCCGAGCGGCGGACGAGGACGTTGATGAGGACGGCGAGGGCGGTGACGGTCGCCACCGTGGCGACCTCGGTGATCGAGCCGATGCCCATGTGCAGGCCGAACCTGAGTCGGCAGGCGAGCAGCGCGGCCAGCGTCATGGCCCCGGTGAGGAGGGTGCCGCGCAGCGAGAGGAGCGGCGCGGCGACGAGTGGGGCGGCGGTGAAGAGCGGGGCCGCGGTGAAGTCGGGCGGGGTCAGCCAGTCGTAGACCACCGCGACGACGACGAGCAGGACCGGCAGCGCCCGTACCAGCGTCCAGGCGCGCGAGATGCGGGGGACGTCCGGCGCTCCCGGGTCCGGCGGCCGTCCGTCCCGTGGCCCCGGATCGGGCGCGGGACCGCCGGGCAGCCGTCCGGCCGGCCGGTCGGAGGGCCGTTCGGCCCGCTGCGCACCTCCTCGCTGCCCCACCCGTCCAGGTTTCCCGGAGCGGGCGGAGGGGGCCAGCGGTGTGGACCGACCGGGGGACGTCCCTCGGCTCCGCCCTTGATTTCGCCCTCGGTTTCGCCCTCAGCTCCGCCCTCGGTTCCGTGCGGGCCGTCGGAGGGACCAGGGACGGGAAACGCCGGGAACCAGCAACGCAGGAGGCCGAAAGCAGCGCGGGCGCGGAAACACCAAGGGCCGGAACTCGTGAATCCGAGTTCCGGCCCTTGGCCTTGAGTAGCGGGGACAGGATTTGAACCTGCGACCTCTGGGTTATGAGCCCAGCGAGCTACCGAGCTGCTCCACCCCGCGTCGTTGAAACCAGTGTACGCCATGTTCGACCCCCCGAGCACACCTGTTCACGCACACCCCACGACCAGGCCTCTTCTCCCTCCGGTCCCCCACTCCGGTCCCCCCGCTCTTCCCCGTGTGTCCGCCCCGCTCGCGACCGTCCACGAGCGGGGCGGCAAGGGCACACGGCCGCCGGAGCTCTCTCCTCAGGGGGTGCCGAGAAGGTGCCGGTTGGGCGCCGTGGCCCGCTCCTCGAACTCCGGGAGCACGACGACGTCCGCCCCCGCGGCCGCCAGCAGCCCGTTCCCGTCCGCGCCGGCCACGAAGGTGTCCGGCTCCCGCCAGGCGGTCACCACCCTGCGCACGCCCGCGTCGAGGATCAGCCGGGCACAGGGCGCGGGCCGCGAGGCCCGTCGGGCGCACGGTTCCAGACTGCTGTAGACGGTGGCGGCCGCCAGCCGCGGATCTCCGGCAGCGATCTTGGCGAGGGCCGCCTCCTCGGCGTGCGCGACCGGGTCGCCTCCCTCCCGCGAGTGTCCGCGGGCCAGCTCGGTGCCGTCCGCGGCCACCACGACCGCGCCCACGCTGAACGCGGTCCGCGACGGCGGGCACAGCGCGGCCAGCTCGCACGCCACCCCCAGCCAGTGCCGGTCCGCGGCCGCGGCGAGCCCGCCGGTGCCGGGGGCCGTGGGGACGTAGCGGATGAGGACGACGTCTCCCACCGCCCGTGTCTCCACCAGCCGCAGCCGCCCGGGCGGGTATCCCCCGGGCCCGAACAGCCGCGGCGCGTCCGCCTGTCCGACGAAGAGCGGCGCGACGGCGAGTTGAAGCTCGTCGGCCAGCCCCTGGCCCATCAGCTGGGTGTGCACCCGGCCGCCGCCCTCGACCATGAGGCGCCGCACCCCCCGTACGTCATGGAGGTGTTCGAGCACGGCGCGCCAGTCCAGCTCGGCCCCCGTAGCCACCACGTCGACGTCCGCACCGCGCAGGACACCGGCGGCCCGTACGGCGCCCTCGTCCGTGGTGTAGACGATCTTCTCGCCGCCGGTGTGCCAGAACTGCGCGTCGGGGTCGAGGTCGCCGGACCCGCTGACGGTGACCTTCAGCGGGTAGGCGGGACGGCCCGCGGCGACCCGGGCCGCCCGTCGCTCGGGGGAGTTGACGAGGAGCCGGGGGTTGTCGGAGCGGATGGTGCCCGCGCCGACCAGGATCGCGTCGCTGGACGCCCGCACCTCGTCGACCCGGTCGAAGTCGGCCGGACCCGAGAGCAGCAGCCGTTCGGGGCCGGTGTCGTCCAGGAAGCCGTCGAGGGAGACGGCGGCGGACAACAGGACGTAGGGATGGGGCATGGGACGCTGCCTCCGGCTCCGAGCTGCGCGCTCTGGGCTGCTCATGACTCAAGCAGGTGTTTGAGTGGGTGTTTGAGCAGGTGGTCGAGTAGGTGGTCGAGTTGATGTCGGCGCCGGCGCCAGCCTCGGCGTCCAGCAGTGGTTCAACTTTTAAACAATACCTAGACTGGTGGCATGACGACCCGCTGGCTCACCCCCGCCGAGCAACGCGCCTGGCGCTCGTACATCGCCGCCGTCTCGCTCCTGGAGGACACGATCGACCGGCAGCTCCAGGCGGAGGCCGGCATGCCCCACCTTTATTACTCCATCCTGGCCATGCTGTCCGAGGCCCCGGAGCGGCGGCTGCGGATGACCGACCTCGCCGAGGTCCTGAAGATCACCCGCAGCCGGCTGACGTACGGCGTGACCCGGCTGGCGAACGACGGCCTGGTGCGCCGGGAGGGCTGCCCCACGGACCGGCGCGGTCATGTCGCGGTCCTCACGGACGAGGGCATGGCCGTCCTGGAACGGGCGGCGCCCGGGCACGTGGAGCAGGTGCGCACGGCGCTCTTCGACCGGCTGACCCCGGAGCAGGTGGGGCAGTTGGAGGAGATCTGCGCGAGCGTCACCCGCGGCATCCAGGGGGAAGGTCCCGGGGTCCAGGGGGAAGATCTGCCATGGCGGCGGCGTTCCTCCTGAGGACGTACGGACGGCGCGGACGGCGCGGACGGGGGAGCCGAGTGAGCCGGGTGAGCCCCGGTCGGCCCATCTCCCCCGAAAGTGTTGCTTGAAGTTTAAAGCATCCTGTACGGTCGCTTTCCGAGGGTGTGCTTCAAATATGAAACACAGCCCCGGGACACCACTGCCACCGACCCGCTGGACCGGAGAGACAACATGCGCGACTTCCCCACCGCCACGGTGCGCACCCGCGTCGCCGTGCCCCTGCGCTTCGGCGACGGCTACTCGGTCGACGCGGAGCTGGTCACCTTCCACGGTCTGGCGGACGGCCGCGAACACCTCGCCGTCGTGCTCGGAGAGGTGGGCGCGAACCCGCTGGTGCGACTGCACTCCGAGTGCCTGACCGGGGACGTCTTCGGCTCGGCCCGCTGCGACTGCGGCCCCCAGCTGCGCGAGGCGGTGGAGCGGATCGCGGAACGGGGCGGCGTGCTCCTGTACCTGCGCCAGGAGGGCCGCGGCATCGGCCTCTACAACAAGCTCGACGCGTACGCCCTCCAGGACCAGGGCCTCGACACCTACGCCGCCAACGCCGCCCTCGGCCTGCCCGAGGACGACCGCGACTACACGGCGGCCGCCCAGATGCTCCGGGCCCTCGGCGTCGGCTCCCTGGACCTGCTCTCCAACAACCCCGACAAGGCCGAGCAGCTCCGCGACCTCGGCATCGAGGTCTCCCACCGTGTGCCGACGGGCGTCTTCACCACGGACCACAACGTGCGCTACCTCCGTGCCAAGGTCCTCCAGACCCAGCACACGCTCCCGCTGCCGGAGCTCACCGCGGGCTGAGCCCCGCCGCCCCCAACACACCGAAGCCCCAGGCCGGATGATCCGGCCTGGGGCTTGTCGGTAGACCCTGTGGGACTCGAACCCACAACCAATGGATTAAAAGTCCACTGCTCTGCCAATTGAGCTAAGGGTCCACGCGCCGGCCCGCACGCATCCCGCGCCGACGCATCCCCGAGCATAGCCGGACGAGGCCGGGACTCCGATCGGGTATCGGTCTCCCGGCCGCGCCGGAAGCGCGCGCGGCCGGGGACCAACCACGCACAACGCTACGGATCGACCGGTTCGGGCGCACCCTTGCGCGCCGCCTCACGGGCCCGGGTGCGGGCGTGGTCGGGGTTGAGGAACCAGTGCCGGGCCGAGGCCGTCCACCACGCCGCGGCGAAGCCGAGGACGACGAGCACGGCGACCGGCGCGTAGTTGAAGGTCTCCCAGGTGACCGGGGAGACCTGGGGCAGCATGAACAGGACCGTGATGACGACGACCCAGCCGACCGCGATCACCCCGATGAGCCGGGACCAGCGGCCCAGGTGCCACGGCCCGCGCTGGAAGGCCTCCCCCTTGCGCACCCGCAGGAACGTCGGGATGACGTACGCGACGTAGAGGCCGATGACCGCGATCGACGTCACGGCCGCGTAGGCCGCGTAGTTGATCAGATAGGGCAGGCCGAGCACGAGGGCGCCCAGCGCGGCCAGCCAGACCGCCGCCACGGGGGTGCGCGTGCGCGGGTTCACCGTGTGCCAGACGCGCGAGAAGGGCAGTGCGCCGTCCCGCGAAAAGGCGTAGATCATGCGGCTGTTGGCCGTCACCGACGCCATGCCGCAGAAGAGCTGCGCGCCGATCACGACCAGCAGCAGGAGCTTCCCGGACGTGGCGCCGAGCGCGTCCAGCAGGATCTGCGCCGGCGGCGCGCCCGTCGCCGAGCCGAGCTCCTTGTCGTACGACTGGATGGCGAAGGTGAAGCCGAGGAGCAGGACGAAGCCCGCGATCCACGAGGTCCAGATGGACCGCACGATGCCCTTCGGGCCGGCCGTCGACGCGTCGTGGGTCTCCTCCGTCATGTGGGCGGAGGCGTCGTACCCGGTGAACGTGTACTGGGCCATCAGGAGTCCGACGAGGACGACGTAGACCCCGCTGCCCCAGCCCGTGTTGTTCACGAACTTCGTGAACACGAAACCGGCCGTCTGGTGGTGGTCCGGCACGAAGGTCAGCGCGCCGACGATGACGGCGACCCCGACGACGTGCCACCACACGCTGATGCTGTTGAGGAGGGCGACGATCCCCACGCCGAACGTGTTGAGCAGCCCGTGCAGGACCAGGATCCCGGCGAACAGCAGGACCGTGCGGCCCGGCGTCACCTCGAAGTCGAACTGGAGGTTCAGGTACGCCCCGAGGAACGACGCCGCGCCGAAGTCGATGCCCGCGGTGACCGCGACCTGCCCGAGGACGTTGAACCACCCCGTGAACCACGCCCAGGCCGCCGCGGAACGCTCGGGGGCCAGCCGGTGGGCCCAGAAGTACAGCCCGGCGGAGGTCGGATAGGCCGAACAGATCTCGGCCATCGACAGTCCGACGAACAGCGTCATCAGTCCGACCGCGACCCATCCCCAGGTGATCACGGCGGGACCGCCGGTGTTCATGCCGAACAGATACAGCGTCAGACAGCCCGAGAGCACCGAGATGATCGTGAACGAGACCGCGTAGTTGGAGAACGCCGACATGCGGCGGGCCAGAACCTGCGTATAGCCGAGCTGGGCAAGCCGTTCTTCGTCCGACAGCCCACTCGCCTTGGCGTCATCTGTCATGCCCCCAGCGATTCCCTTGCCGGGGGCATGACATGCGCCGCACTACGGCCGAAACTCGACCGTGACCGGGCCGGAACGAGCCCTCTCCGGGCCCGCACCGAACCACTCAGACATCCGTGGCCCCTGCCGCCAGCTGCGCGATCTCGGTCTGCGTGAGCGCACCGGCGTAGGCGTGCACCTCGTCGACCCGGCCTTCCGCGTACTCACCCCAGCCGTCGGCGGTCAGGGACCGGCCGACCTGGAGGGCGCCGGTGACCTTCGAGGCGTAGGAACAGGCGGTCCGGGCCGACAGCTGACCGTCGACGTACAGCCGGATCTCGTCCGTCCCGTCGTCGTACACCAGTGCCACATGCTGGACCCATCCGGTGTACGCCGGCGCGTTCTCGGCGGTGACCGTGGTCGTCTCCGCCCCCGTCGCGTCCCCCTCCGCCAGAACCATCTGCCAGCGTTGCAGCTCGCCCGAGTACCGGACCGAGGCGAGGGTGCCGTGCTCCCCGGGCAGCGACAGGACGGTCATCGTCCGGTCCTGCGCCGCGTCGTCGAGCAGCACCTGCGCCGCGACCGAGAAGCTGTCGCCCGTGTCGAGCGTCGCGCCGTCGGTGGCCGCGAAGTCCCCGTCACCGTCCAGCGCCAGGTCCCCGGTGCCGGCGATCGGGTCGCTCCCGGGCACGCAGTCCGGGTCGAGCGGATCGCAGGGACCCGTGACCTGACGGATCGTCGCGTCCCCGCCGAGGCGAAGAGCCGCTCCCCCGTCCCGCTCCGGGCTGCCGCCGTCGGCTGCCTCGTCCAGCTCCCAGTACCCCTTGCTCACGACCGCCCGCTTCGCCGCGGCGGCCACCTCGTCGTCCACGACGACCCGGTCCCAGACCCGGACGTCGGCGAGCGCGCCGTGCCAGTTCCCGCCGGTGCCGGGCGGTCGTCCGATGCGCAGGCCGCCCGTCGCGGCCGTGCCACCCGGGACGGTGACGCCCTCGGCCGTGCCGGCGAGCACCCCGTTCACGTACAGCCGCGCCGTTCCGGCCACGGGGTCGTAGACACCGGCCAGATGCGCCCACTCGCCGGTCTCGGGGGCGCCGCCCCGCACCCGGTCCCCGCCCACCGCGAACGACCACGTCCGGCCGCCGTCGGCGCCGCTCACCTCGCCCAGCCCGAACGCGGCCACGCCGTCGCCGTCCTGCCCCACCGCCGTCATGCCGTCGCCGCCGAGCGCGTCCGGCCGCACCCAGGCGCTCACCGCGAAGGCTCCCGCGGTGTCCACGGCCGGCGCCCCGGTCGTCAGATACGCGTCGGCGGACCCGTCGAGCTCCACCGCACCGGAAACCGCCGTCCGGGCCGGACCCGCCGCCCCGAAGGAGACCCCGCCGCCCGCCGTCGCGGCCCGGCCGCCCGCCTCGGCCGCCGCCTGCGTGGACCCGGCGGCATCGGCCAGCTTCCAGGCGGCGACGGGTGTACGGCCGCTCGCCACCCGGAACTGATGGGTGAGGGGCGCGCTCACGTTGCCCGCCCGGTCGACCGCCTGCACGGAGAGCGACTTCACACCGGACGACCGCGGCATCCAGCGCAGCACGACCGGACCGCCCGGTTCGGCCGGCCGCACGGTCTGCTGCCGCTCACCGAGGAAGGTGTAGAGGTACGACTCCACGTCGTCGGACGTGGAGTCGACGGTGAACGTGCCGTACGCACCGACCCCGTCGTGCCAGTTCTGCGTGTCGTCGGGGTACTCCGGCGACGACACCGAGGGCTTCGCCGGTGCCTCGGTGTCGTAGACGAACGCGCAGGACCCGCGCTCACCGTCGGAGCTCCAGGGCCCCCAGCTCTTCCCGTCGAACCCGCGCACCCGCCAGCTCACCTCGGTGAACGCGGGTACGTCGTCCGGCACGGTCCACCGGAAGACGGATCCGCTCGCCTTGGACCCCGTGTCGGCCGTGCGCACCTGTCGCTCCCCCGCGCCGTCCGTCCACGACGCCTCGAACCGGGCGCTCACCGGCTCCGCGTCCGGGTCCCGCACCACGGCACCCAGCGTCGGCCGCGTACGCACGTACGACCGCGCCTCGCCGCTCGCGCACGCGGCGCTCCCGGTCGTCAGCTCGGAGAGCTCCGGCTGCGACGGCGCACGGTTCTCCGCGGCAACGGCCGTCCACGGTACGGCGACGACAGCGACGGACGATGCCAGCACGACCGCCGCCGCACCTCTGGAGATGGCATGACGAGACAACGGATCCCCTCCCTCTGAGCCCGGCACCCACCGGACCGCTGATCCACGCGCCGGAGATTAACAGCCGCCTGCGACAAGGCACTTGCGAATAAAAACGCCGAAGGGCCCGTACGACACCGGAGTGTCGTACGGGCCCCTCTCAGGCCTGGCTGCGTACGGCCGTCAACCGACCGGACAGGTCCGCCGGATCAGCCGTTGCGCTTCCAGCGCGGCTTCTCGTCGCGGCGGAAGGAACCGCCGCCGGTGCCCGGGCCGGTGCCGGTGCCGCGGTGGTCGTCGCGGCGGCCGTACGGACGGTCGTGGCTGCCGGAGCGGAAGCCGCCGCCCGAGGGACGGTCGCCCTGACGGTCACGGTTGAAGGGACGGTCGCTGCCGCGGTGGCCGCCACGGTTGTCGTCACGACGCTCGAAGGAACGGCCGGTGCCACGGTCGTTGTCGCGGCGGAAGCCACCACGGTCGCCGTCACGGCGGTCGTCACGGCGGAATCCGCCACGGTCGTTGTCACGACGCTCGGGGGCACGGCTGCCGCGGTCGTCGCGGTTGAAGCCACCGCCACGGTTGTCGTCGCGACGGAACCCACCACGGTTGTCGTCACGACGCTCGAAAGAACGGCCGCCGCGGTCGTCGCGGTTGAAGCCGCCGCCACGGTTGTCGTCACGACGCTCGAAGGAGCGGCCGCCGCGGTCGTCCCGGCGGTCGTTGTCGCGGCGGAAGCCACCACGGTCGCCGTCACGGCGGTCGTCACGACGGGGGCCGCGGTCGTCGCGGTTGAAGCCGCCGCCACGGTTGTCGTCACGACGGAACCCACCACGGTCGTTGTCACGACGCTCGTAGTTGCCCCGCTCGTCACGACGCGGACGCGACTGCTCGTAGGACGAACGCTCCGCGGGCTGCTCGGAGACGGCGGCCGGCACCTCGGCGGGAACCTCGGCCGCGGCCTGCTCGATCACGGCCTCCGCGGCCGCGGCGACCGCGGTCTCCGGGTCCTCGCCGCGCTCACGGGCGGCGCGGGCGACCAGACGGTCGGCCTCACCGCGCAGCTCGGCGGCGCGACGCTGCGCGCGCTCCAGCTCCTTGGTGAGCTGCGTGACCTCGCGCTCGGCCTGCTGGGCGGCGTCGCCCGCAGACTGCGCCTGGACCTCGGTCATCGACCGGGCGCCGGTGATCTCGGCGACCTCGGGCTCGAAGGCCGTACCGGAGTTGATGATGTGACGCGCGGCGTCGACGCCCGCGTCCTCCATCAGCCGGAAGATCTGACGGCGCTGGTGCGGCAGCGACAGCGACACGACGGTGCCGGAGCGGCCGGCGCGGGCCGTACGGCCGGAGCGGTGCAGGTAGTCCTTGTGGTCACCGGCCGGGTCCACGTTCAGGACCAGGTCGATGCCGTCGACGTGGATACCGCGGGCGGCGACGTCGGTCGCGACGAGCGCGTTGACGTAACCGTCCTTGAAGTCGGCCAGCGTCCGGGTGCGGGCGCCCTGCGTCATGCCGCCGTGCAGCGCGTCGGCCTTCACACCGGCGTCACGCAGCTGCTCGGCGATGCGGTCGGCGCCCAGCTGGGTGCGGACGAAGATGATCGTGCGGCCCTTGCGGGAGGCGATCGCGGCGGTGACCGGCGCCTTGTCCTTGGGCTTCACGATGAGGATGTGGTGCGACATGGTCGTGACGTTGCCCTGGGCGCTGTCGACCTCGTGCGTCACCGGGTTGGTCAGGTAGCGCTTGACCAGCGTGGAGATCTCGTTCTCCATCGTGGCGGAGAACAGCATGCGCTGGCCGCCGGCCGGGATCTGGTCGAGCAGCTCGGTGACCTCGGGCAGGAAGCCCAGGTCCGACATCTGGTCGGCCTCGTCGAGGACGGCGATCTGGGTGTTCTCCAGCGAGCAGGCGCCACGGTTGATGATGTCGCGCAGACGGCCCGGGGTGGCGACGAGGACGTCGACGCCGCGCTCCAGGGCGTAGATCTGGTTGCCCATCGACGTACCGCCGCAGACGACCTTCATCTTCAGGCCGAGGACGTCGCCGTAGGGCTGGAGGGCGTCGGCGACCTGCATGGCCAGCTCACGGGTCGGCGTGAGGATGACCGCGCGGGGCTTCTTCTTCTCGGTGTGACCGCCGGCGAGCTGCGCCAGGGTCGGCAGACCGAAGGAGAGGGTCTTGCCGGAGCCGGTGCGGCCGCGGCCCAGGATGTCCTTGCCGGCCAGGGCGTCCGGGATGGTCGCGGCCTGGATCGGGAACGGGCTGGTCACGCCGTTCTGGGCGAGCTTGCGGACGACGCCCTCGGGGAGACCGAGGGAGGCGAAGGTGATCTCGGGGGTGGCGTCGGCGGACTCGGTGGCCTCGACGGCCTCCGGGGTCTCGACGGAGGCCACGACAGCGGCCTCGACGCCCTCGATGTTGTCGCCCTCGTTGTTCTCGGGCACGACGACGTGATCAGTACTGGAAACAGACATGCGAAATGCGAACCTTCCGGAGTTCTACGGCACGCGCCCAAACTCCGTGAAGTCGCAATCGACCGCCTCTATGCGGTCCGGCCACGGCAAGGGAGAGTACGCGCCACGCGGCGCTCTCTGCGTTGGCGCCGGGCAAATGGGATCAAACGATCTACTACCATACGCACCCCTCACCCCTGAAGGCAAACTGACCTCAAAAAGCCAGGTCAGGCGCGTACGGGAAGAGGAACACCGCCGCCCTCGAACCTATTCCCGGCCCTCCTCCCCGGCCTCTTCGGCCTCTTCCCCGTCCCCTTCCCCGTCCCTCCCGTCTCGCCTTCCGCGCCCCTCGCCTCCCCCTCCTCCCGGCCACCTCTCACCGGTTCTCACCGGTTCTCACCGGTCCCTCTCACCGGCCCGCTCTCCACCGCAGCACCTCCCGGCCACGCAGGACAGGCTCCCCGGCCCGCGGCGCCGGCTCCCGGTCCAGCATCTGGGTGCCCTGCTCGTGCGCGGACGACGACGGCTCCGCCGTACTCGGCTCGGGGGACGGCGACGAGGGCGGTGGGGGAGGCGGGGGCGGTGGCGTCGGATCGGACGTCGCGCGGGTGGGACTGGGCACACCGCCGGACGGACCGGACCGCTCCGGCCGCCCCTTCCCGTCCCCGCTCCCGCTCGACCCGCCGGACGGCTTCGCCGCGCCGGACGCCGACGCGGACGCGGACGCCTCCCCGGAACGCGACTCACCGGGCCGCTCCGGGGCACCCCCCTTCGCCCGCGTGCCCCCGTGGAAGCCGCCGCCGCCCCCGCCGCCCCCGGATCCACCGCCCGGTGCCCCGCCGTCGCGGTGCCCCGCCGAGTGCGCGGGCCCGGGGCGGCCCGCGTCGTCACCCACGCTCATGCAGCCCGCGGCGGCCGCCACGACGACGACCGTGGCGGCCAGACGGACAGGTACGTACAGGGCGCGCACGGGCAGCCACCTCCGGTTGGGGTCTCCCCTGCTCGATCGCTGCCGAGAGCCCGGGGAAGTTCGGGGAGTCCCCCTGTCCAACTCCCGCCGCCCGCAAGAGGACACGCGGCAAGGCGCCCGCCCGCCGGAGGGCTCACCCGTATCCGAGCGCGTGCAACCGCTCGTCGTCGATCCCGAAGTGGTGGGCGATCTCGTGCACCACGGTCACCTCGGTCTCCGCGATCACGTCCTCCCGGGTCGCGCACATCCGCAGGGTCGGCCCCCGGTAGATCGTGATCCGGTCCGGCAGCACCCCCGCGTACCACTCCCCGCGATCGGTCAGCGGAGTCCCCTCGTAGAGCCCGAGCAGCTCCGGGTCGGACGGGTCGGGCTCGTCCTCGACGAACACCGCCACGTTGTCCATCAGCCGTGTCAGCTCCGGCGGAATCCGGTCCAACGACTCGGCGACCAGTTCCTCGAACTCCTCGCGCGTCATCTCCAGCACACGGCCATTGTCCGGCACGACCGCTCCGTACGAGAGTCGGCGACGGCCCCGGACGGGACACGGAGGGCACCGGACCCTCCCGGGACGGGGGACCGCCCGCCCGAGCCGGACCGCATACCCGCCGCACCCGTCCCGTGGCCCTGGAACTCGTCCAGCAGCCGTCCCCGTACACCAGGGCCCTCGGCCTGATGACCGTCGTCCTGCTCGGCGCCTGGCTGGGCCTGCTCATCGTGGGCGACGTGCGCGTCCCGGTCGGCCCGATGAACACCACGATGACCCTGCGCCCGTCGGTGACCGGCGGCACGAAGATAAACGTCTCCCCGCTGGGCGCCCTCGAACTCGACAGCCACGTCGCCCCCGTCCGGCTCGACGTCAACGTCGACCAGCTCGACCCGGTCCGCGCGCAGGCCCTGGTCGACCACCCGGAGCGCCTCTCGGGCCTCCAGGACGAGGTCGCGCACGACGTCGAGCACGGCACGCTCGACCTGGCGGTACGGTCCTGCGTCGCGGTCGTCTCCGGGGCCACGGCACTCGGCCTCGGGGTCTACCGCCGGCCGCGCCGCGCCCTGGCCGCCGGCGGTCTGGCCCTCACCCTGCTTGCCGCCTCCGGCGCCACGGCCTTCGCCACCTGGAACCCGGACTCGGTGCTGGAACCCAGGTTCTCGGGCCTGCTCTCCTCCGCCCCCTCCCTCGTCGGCAACGCCCGCAACATCGTCAGCGAGTTCGACGTCTACCAGAAGGAACTGGCCCGTCTGGTGACGAACGTGACGAAGCTGTACGACGTCACCTCCACGCTCCCGACCTACGAGCCGGACCCCACCACGATCCGGGTCCTGCACGTCTCCGACATCCACCTCAACCCGGCGAGCTGGAAGATCATCGCGTCGCTGGTCAAGCAGTACGACATCGACGTGATCGTCGACTCCGGCGACACCATGGACCACGGCACCTCGGCCGAGAACGGCTTCCTGGACCCGATCGCGGACCTGGGCGCGCCGTACGTGTGGGTCCGGGGCAACCACGACAGCCCTCTCACCCAGCGCTATCTGGAACGCATGAAGAACGCGCACGTCCTGGACGACGGCCGCGCGCTCACGGTGGCGGGGTTGCGCTTCGCGGGCATCGGCGACCCCCAGTTCACCCCCGACCGCTCGGTCGCGCCCGGCGGCGGCGCGGCGGAGGAACTGGCCGGCGCCCGCCTCGCCTCCTCCCTGCGCGACCAGCGCGCCGCGGGCACCCCCGTCGACATCGCCATCGCCCACGAACCCTCGGCGGCCCGGCTGACGGACGGCGAGGTCCCCCTGGTCCTGGCCGGCCACCTGCACCACGAACAGACGGAGGTCATGAAGTACGGGACCCGCCTGCGCGTCGAGGGCTCGACGGGCGGCAGCGGTCTGCGCGCGATCGAGGGCACCTACCCGGACCCCATCGAGGCCTCGGTCCTCTACCTCGACCGGGACACCCGCCGCCTCCAGGCCTGGGACGAGATCGAACTGGGCGGCCTCGGGCTCACCACGGCGGAGGTCAGCCGGCACCTCCCGGAGGAGAACCGCCCGGGCGCCCCCCAGACCACCCCGCCCAGCTCCCCGCCGTCCCGCACCCCTTCGGCCACCCCTCCCACCCTTTCCTCCAGCCCCTCCGGCACCGCCCCGTAAACCGTTTTGGCGATACCTCCCGCCATCCCATATGCTTCTCACGTCCCCGACGCGCTGAGGAAGCGCCCAGGCGGGCCGATAGCCCTCATCGTCTAGCGGCCTAGGACGCCGCCCTTTCAAGGCGGTAGCACGGGTTCGAATCCCGTTGGGGGCACGCAACACCGTGTGCGACACTGTTCACGCGTCGCACGCAACAGCTTGGTCCTGTGGAGCAGTTTGGAGTGCTCGCCACCCTGTCAAGGTGGAGGCCGCGGGTTCAAATCCCGTCAGGACCGCTGAGGTTTCCTCGAAACCTCGTGGCTGGGTAGCTCAGTTGGTACGAGCGATCGCCTGAAAAGCGATAGGTCGCCGGTTCGACCCCGGCCCCAGCCACCACATGAAGGGCCCCGTCCGTCGGACGGGGCCCTTCATCGTATGGTGCAGCCCTGAACTTGGCATGCACCGTGCAGGACACGGTGTCCGGGGATAGGGAACCCATGGTGTTACTCAAGGGCGAGCCGAAACCGCAGACCGCGGCGAAGCGGCAGGCGCCGGTGCGTGAACTCGACCTGGAGCGGTATCGCGCCCGCTACGGACTCCAGGCGGTCCTCCTGAGCAATCTGGCGATCGCCGGCGTGGCGATCTTCGGAGTCTGGCGCCTGGACGGCGACAAGTCCGTCATCATCGGCGTCCTCACCGCGGCCTTCACCGCCGTCAGCAGCATGACCACGGCCTACCTGGGCATCAAGGCCGTCTCCAACACCGCCCAGGCGATGGCCCAGTCGTCCCCCTCCCACCGAGACGCGCCCACGCCACCCCCCGCAACACCCACCAAGAACCCGTAGGCGCCCCGCACCGCATCGTCACACTCCCCCACTTCCACCCACTGCCCCACCCACCCGCAGGGGCCCGTGCCACGCGAGGGGCCGTGCCGGTGTGTCGCAGGCCGTCGCTTACGCCCGGATCGAGCAACGGCTCGCATGCCCGGCCGACGTCTGATCCAGCGGCGACGGCCTCGACACACCGG
>NZ_JBHWEL010000119.1:0-6968 GCF_042734135.1 Streptomyces sp. NPDC059668
GGATCGCGCCGCGCCGACGATCCCGGTCACCCGCCTCGCCAGGGCCCCGCACCGATGCGCCGGAAGAGCCACCGCCCTCGACGCACGACGCCTCGGAACCGACTCGTGGATCGGGTTAACGTGTCAGTGTGGAGATGCTGCATCTGCGCTACTTCGTCGCGGTTGCCGAGGAGCTGAACTTTTCCGCGGCGGCCCGCCGGCTGCACATGGCCACGTCACCACTGAGCCAGCGGATCAAAGACCTGGAGCGGGAGCTCGACCTCCGGTTGTTCGAGCGGGACACGCACAGTGTCACGCTCACGCCGGCCGGCGAGGCGCTGCTCCCGATCGCGCGGGACGTGCTGGAACGGATCAACCGCATTCCGTGGCGGCTGCGCGAGGTGACGCGGTCGGAGCGCGGCACCATGTTCGTGGGCATCCCGTCCGGGCTCCATCCCAGACTGAGGGAACTCGTCAACACTCTCGCGGAGCGCGCCGACGAGTGGTGCGAACTCCTGCGCTGGCCCGGCACCTCGAAGGCGCTGGTCACCGGCGTGTGCGAGGGCAGGCTGGCACTCGCGCTGGCCCGGTTGCCGATCAGCGACCCCGCACTGGACATGCTGCCCGTCATGTCCGAACGGCTCGGAGCGATCGTGCCCGCCGACCAGTTCGCCGGGCGGGATTCCGTGGCGCTGGCCGAACTGGCCGATCTCAGCTTCGTCGTCGCACCGCCGGAACTGCGGTTCGCCTACTTCGAGCAGCTCGACCGTGAGATATCGGAGCGGGGGATCAAGAAGCGAATCAAGCTGACCGATTCCGGTTATTCCGGGATCGCCGAAGTGGTGTCGAGCGGGATAGCGTTCTACTTCTCCATGCTCAACGCGGAGAGTCCCATGCACGGCTACGCCCTGGAGAACACCCGGGTCCTGCCGTTCACGGACTTCGAGCCCGTCCTGGACACCGCCCTGGTCTGGCGGCGGGACCGGGCCTCCGGCGGTGACCTGGACGACATCGTCGAAGCGGCCCGTGAGGTCTTCGCCGATCCGCTTCACATATGAGCCGAGCGGAATTCGGATTCGATGTCGATATCGGCGTGACCGCTGCGGTCAAGCCGATATCAGCAATACGATGATTCCACTCCCCGTGCATCTCCATTAGCGTTCCATGTCAGAGGCAGCCGAGACATGGAAGGACGCGACAATGGCGGACACACACAGTTCTGGGCCGCTCGACGGCGTGCGGGTCATCGACCTCTCGACCGTGGTCATGGGCCCGTACGCGGCCCAGATCCTCGGAGATCTGGGCGCCGATGTCATCAAGATCGAGTCCCCGGCGGACTCCCTGCGCGTGGGCCAGTACCGCAACACCCCGGGCATGACCCCGCTGCACCTCAACGTGAACCGCAACAAGCGCAGCGTGTCCCTCGATCTGAAGGACCCGGCCGGACACGCCCAGGCCCTCGCACTCATCCACACCGCCGATGTGCTGATCACCAACATGCGTCCGCGCGCGCTCGCCCGGCTGAACCTGACCTACGAGGACCTCGCCACCGCCGACCCGGGCCTCGTCTACGCGCACGCCGCGGGGTTCCGCGGCGACTCCGACCGGGCCGACGACGCCGCCTACGACGAGACCGTGCAAGCCGCCTCCGGGCTGGTCGACATCGCCGACCGCGCGCTGGGCACACCGCGCTACCTGCCCAGCATCCTCGCCGACAAGGTCTCCGGCCTGACCATCGTCTACAGCGTGCTGGCCGCCCTGGTGCACCGGGACAGGACCGGGCGCGGGCAGCAGATAGAGATCCCGATGACCGACACGCTGATCGCGTTCAACCTGGTCGAGCATCTCGCCGGCCACACGTTCGAGACGGCGACGGGCCCCACGGGCTACGCGCGATCGATGTCCGAACAGCACAAGGCGCGGCCCACCGAGGACGGCCTGGCCGCCGTGCTCCCGTACACCCCCGACAACTACCGTGACTTCTTCGCCGCCGCCGGCCGTCCCGACCTGGCCGCGGACCCACGTGTCAACGGCCCCACGCTCGACACGGCCGACGCCGACGACCTGTTCGCCCTGGTCGGCGAGTGCACACCGGCGCTGACCACGGCCGAGTGGGCCGAGGTGTGCGCGAAGCACAGCATCCCGATGAGCCCGGTGCTGGAGCTGGACCGTGCCCACGAGGACCCCTACGTCCGCGACGGCCACCTCCTCGACACGTTCGCGCACCCCACCGAAGGCCCGCTCCGCACGATCGGCATCCCGGTGAGGTTCTCCGCCACCCCCGGCTCGATACGCCGCCTGGCCCCGGTTCCCGGCCAGGACACCGCGGAGGTCCTCGCCGAGCTCGTGCCGCCGCGGGCGGCGTCCGTACCGTCGCGAACGTCGCCCGCGACGGCCCGGGCCGCCTCCCGCTGAGCCACCGAATCACGGAGGAGAAGCCATGAGCAGCAACGGCGTGCGCGTCCAGCGGGTCTGCTCGACCCTGCTGGTCACCATCGACCGCCCCCAGGCGGGCAACTCGGTGAACACCGCGGTCGCCGCCGCGCTGGCCGCCGCGCTGGACGAGCTGGAGGCGGACACCGAACTGCGGGCCGGTGTCGTGACCGGAGCGAAGGGCACCTTCAGCGTCGGCACGGACCTCGGGGCCTCGCCGAAAAGCGGGTCACCCGTGATCCCGGGACGGGGGTTCGGCGGCCCGGCCGAGGCCGCGCGCACGAAGCCGCTGATCGCCGCGGTGGAGGGGTTCGCGGTGGGTGGCGGACTCGAACTCGCCCTGGCCTGCGACCTGATCGTCGCGGCCGAGGACGCGACGTTCGGCCTGTCCGAGGCCGAGCGCGGTCCGATCGTCGCCGGAGGCGGCGTGATCCGGCTGACCGAGCGCGTCCCGTACCACCTGGCGATGGAGTTCCTGCTCACCGGAGAACCGGTCAGCGGTGCCCGTGCGAAGCACCTCGGTCTGGCGAACCGGGTCACCGCGCCGGGCGAAGCGGTCGCCGTCGCCCTCGGCCTCGCCGAGCGGCTCACTCGCAACGCCCCGCTCGCGCTCGCCGCGGTGATGAACCTCGTACGGGCCCCGACGGTGTGCCGGAGGACGGCCTCTTCGCCGTGCGGCGAGGAGAACGTGGCGTGTTGACGGCCTCGGCCGGCGCACGCGAGGGCATGGCGGCCTTCGCCGAGCGCCGCGCTCCGCGGTGGACGGGGAAGTGACGTGCGGACCGAGGGCGGCGACGCACAGCAGGGGCGGGCGGACGCCGTCGAGGCGCGCGCACCCGGGGTGCCTCAGCTCGCCCGCCATCCCGTCCAGCGGGTGACGAGTACCTCCACCACCTCGCCCGCCGGAGGCCGCCCGGCGTACTGCCGTGGGTACTTCGCGGTGAGCAGCTCCGTGTAGCGGGCCGCGTCGGCCGACCGGCCGGCCGGCGGGAGCACCTGCGCCCGGCCGTCGGCGCGGGTCCACCAGAGCTGGTCCCAGTCCTCCTGGTAGTGGTCGGCCAGGAGGCAGACGGCGGGGTTGGCGAGGATGTTGGAGAGCCGTTTGAGATGGGCCGACCGCTTGGGCTTGTGGTCCACGGCCATGGCCACCGTGTCCCCGGTGACCACGAAGACGACCGGCACCAGGTGCGGGCGGCCGTCGGTGCCGGCGGTGGCCAGACGGGCGACCCGGGACGCCGCGAACCGTTCGCGCGCCTCGGACGCGGTCAGGTCGGGCATCAGCGGAAGCGGGCGGCGACCTCGGCGAACTGGTCCAGGTGCGCGAGGGTGGCCGGTTCGGGATCGGACGGCAGGTAGAACAGCACGCGCTCCACGTCCAGTGCGGCGTAGCCCTCGACCGCCTCGGGGGTGGCGGGCACCCCGTAGACGGTCACCGGGACCGCGCGGCCGGCCATGGCCCGCACCTCCTCGATCTGCGGTGCCAGCACCTCGGGCGGGACGCCGTTGGCGAGCCAGGCGTCGCCGAGTTCGGCGACCCGGGGGAAGGCGCCCCTGCCCCCGCCGACGAAGAGGGGCGGGTGCGGCTTCTGGACCGGCTTGGGCCAGGCGTAGGCGGGGTCGAAGTCGACGAACTCCCCGTGGAACTCGGCCTTCTCCTTGGTCCACAGTTCGAGGATGGCGCGCAGCCGCTCGTCGACGAGCTTGCCCCGGGTGGCCGGGTCGGTGCCGTGGTCGGCCATCTCCTCGCGGTTCCAGCCGACGCCGACGCCGAAGACGGCCCGGCCGTCGGAGATCAGGTCGAGCGAGGCGACCTCCTTGGCGGTGTGGAACGGGTCGCGCTGCGAGACCAGGGCGATGCCGGTGCCCAGCAGGAGCCGTTCGGTGACCGTGGCCGCGGCGGTCAGCGCCACGAAGGGGTCGAGCGTGCGGTAGTAGATGTCGGGCAGTTCACCGCCCGGAGGGTAGGGGGAGCGGCGGTCGGCCGGGATGTGGCTGTGCTCGGCGATGAACAGCGAGTCGAACCCGCGCTCTTCGACGGCGCGCCCGAGGGGGGCCGGCCGGGTGCTCAGATCGGTGATGAAGGTGGAGATCCCGAATTTCACGCGGCTCCTTCGCCGTTGCGTCCCGCCGGCTGGTTCCCGGTGCGTGCCGGCCCCGGACCGGTCGCACTGCCCGGCGCGCACGGCGCCGGGGGCACGGGCTGCCGCTCATTGTCGGCGAGGGGGACGGGCGGCGGACGTGTGGCGCGCCGGTCCGTGCTCCGACCGCGCGCGACCGTCGACGCCGCCGGGGGCCGGCGCGGGAATGTCTGCGGGGCCCATGTGGTTTTCACCTATGTGGTGGTGAAGGGAACTGTGTCCCCGGGCCTCACTCTCATGCCCATGAGGACGATCGTTCGGCTGAAGCCTCATGGAGCCCTCGCCGCGGAGGCGACCGCCCTTCACGACCACGCTCGTCGCTGTGCCCCTCCGGGGGTACGGCGAGGACGGGCGTGGCGCCTGCGGTGAACCGTCGTTCGTGTCGGGCGGGATCACCGCCCGGGTCTGCTCAGCCGGAGTTCTGGGTCCCCTTGTCCGTGGAGCGACGGTACTCGGCGTTGATCCGCTGTGCTTCCTCGAGCTGGTCCTCAAGAATGATGATGCGGCACGCGGCCTCGACCGGGGTGCCCTTGTCCACGAGTTCGCGGGCGCGTGCGGCGATCCGCAGTTGGTAGCGGGAGTACCTCCGGTGACCACCCTCCGAACGGAGCGGAGTGATCAGCCGGGCCTCGCCGATGGCTCGGAGGAAGCCGGGGGTGGTGCCGAGCATCTCGGCGGCCCGGCCCATCGTGTACGCGGGGTAGTCGTCGTCGTCCAGACGGCCACTGAGCGGAGTATCTGCTGTCATTTCACCTCGTTGAGCAACGCGTCGAGGGGCCCCGGTGCCGTACGGCACCAGGGCCCCGAAGGAAATTCAACACCATCTGTCGGCCTTACTGCTGCGCCGACCTTCTGTTTCCGCCGTCCGGCCCCGGGGAGGGGCGGGAGTGCGGGGATCGAGGATGCGTAACCGGGGACCACCTTCCGTTCCGGGGTCGTGCGGTACCCGGCCGAATGGTGCTCGGGCCGGGCGATCCTGATGGCGTCCGTTCCTCCGTTCTTCCTCTGTGTCCGCCGCGCGTCGCTCCGGTACTGCCGACGGCCCCTCGAGCTGCGGGCCGTCCACGCGGCGGTCATGTCTACGTGAGAAACATTAGCCAGGCTGCCGACCAATGTCTACTCTGACAAAGATAGATTTTGCTGTCGGCGTGTCGCAGGTTTTGGAGGCCGGGGGGCACCGGGACCGCGTTCGCGTCCGATCGGCCGGGGACGCCCATAGAATCGGCTTCCATGTCGAACCCTGACGAGCTGCTCGTTGACATCTCCGCCATGGTGGAGTCCGGGCAAAGCAATCAGATGTCGCTGACCGTGGTCGTCGGCGGGGCCGTCATCACCGGCCGGCTGGCTCCCGAGGCCGTCTGGCGGGAGCGTGTCTCGGAGGTACTGAAGGACTCCGACCGCCTCGGCCCGTTCTCCGACATCTTCACCGCGGGGCGGACGGAGGGCAGGCCGGATCGCGGCGAGCCGCCCACGCATCTGCACTTCCACCTCGCCCGGATCCTTCAGGGCAACGTCGGAATCCCCGAGACGGGCGGCATGTACCGCGTCGCGATCAAGGACGTCAGCGCCTGGACCGTGGGCGACTTCAGCTACTTCGACCAGTGAGACGCCGCGTCGCCCGGCCGACCGGCACGACCACGGCCTGAGCGGTCCGCATCCGCGCGAACTCCCCGACCTGAGCCCGCGTCCCCGGCCCGCGCCGACATCACCGCCCCGGAACGCTCCGGCGCGGGCGTTCGGCCGGTCGGCGTGGGGCTGCATCTTCAGCCGGTCGGCGTCGATTTGGTGTGGACCCGCATCTTTGGCTGGGCGCCGTCGATTTGGCGTGGGAGTGCATCTCGGGCTGGTCGGCGTCCGTTTGGCGTGGGCGGGCGCCTTCAGCCGGTCGGCATGCATCTG
Organism: Streptomyces sp. NPDC059668; assembly: GCF_042734135.1. NCBI lineage: Bacteria > Bacillati > Actinomycetota > Actinomycetes > Kitasatosporales > Streptomycetaceae > Streptomyces > Streptomyces sp. NPDC059668. The sequence continues at coordinate 6,450 of NZ_JBHWEL010000119.1, forward strand.
GTGGGGGAGTGCATCTCAGCTGGTCGGCGTGGACTTGGCGTGGGCGTGCATCTTGGGCGGGTCGGCGTCCGTTTGGTGTGGACGCGCGCCTTCAGCGGTCGGCATGCGTTCGGTGAGGGAGTGCATCTCAGCTGGTCGGCGTGCCCTTGGCATGGGCCCGCATCTCCGTCCGCTCGGCGCCCGTTTGGCGTGGGCGCGCACCTTCCGCCGGTCGGTATGCATCCGAGGGGAGTGCATCTTCAGCTGGTCGGCGTGGACTTGGAGTGGGCCCGCATCTCGGGCTGGTCGGCGTCCCTTTGGCGTGGGCCCGCATCTCCGGTCCGTCGGCGTCCGCTTGGCGCGAGCGCGCCCCTTCCGCCGGTCGGCACTCGTCCGGCGTGGGCCCGCATCTCCAGCCCGTCCGGCGTTTGAGGACGAGCCTTTCGGGCGAAGGCGGGTCCAGGGGGCGCAGCCCCTCGGCGCGGATCCGGGACCGGCGCCCGGACGGCGACCACGACGACGAGGGCCCGGCCGACATCC
>NZ_JBHWEL010000119.1:6978-18500 GCF_042734135.1 Streptomyces sp. NPDC059668
TGGGGGGGCCCCCCGCTGGGGGGGGTTGCGGTCAGGCCGCGCGGTCCCCCCACACCCCCGAGGGGGCGGGGCCCCATCTCCGGGCGGGCCCCCCCCCCCCTCGTCCCGGCGGCCGCTGCTGCCGACCGCTTCCGTCAGAGACTTCCGGACGCCCGCGCGAAACGCGGAGTCCGTACGTCCTCGACTCCTCAGAGTCCCAGCGGGGCCGGGCTGCCGAGCAGCGCCGACGCGTTCTGCAGCGGCGTGAGGACACGGGTGGGCTGTACGGTCTCCTGGCCGCCCTGGCAGGTGAAGCCGAGGCGGGTCATGGCCCGGGTGACCTCCCCGCCGGTGAAGTCGCGTCGGTCCTGGCGGGTGATGACCTCGCCCACCTGCTTGACGGGGTAGTGGCGACGTCCGATCAGGACGGACTCACCGGTGATTGGCTCGGGCTTGACGCCCTTCATCGAGGCGAGCACCCCGCTCTTGGAGAGGTCGAACGGGAACCGGGCGATGACGCAGCGCATGATGCCTCACAGGGGAGCGGGGAAGAGGAGGAAGTGGGTGCGACCGGGCTGGCCGGATCAGCGGGCGAGGGTGAGCGCGCCCGGGACGCGGTCGCGTCCACCGGCGGCGAGGACGTCCCGTACCCGGATCCGGTCCGTGTAGGCGGAGCTGTCGCGGACGGCGATGAGCTGGGCCCGGGTGATCGCGCCCGTGCACTGTTCGTCCTCGTCGCACAGGAGCAGGTACCCGACACGGGCACTGGCCATGACGGACAGGGCCACTTCGACGGTCATGTCGTCGAAGACCCGCGGTCCGGAAACGTCCATGGCGTCGATCGTGGCCGGGGGGGCGGTGTCCGCCTGGCGGTGCCGCGTCTGAGCCGTCGTCAGGGTCAAGGCGAGTGCCAGTGTCAAAGGGTGCCTCCTGCGAAGTGGGGTGAGCTGTCCCGTCACGAAGTGCGATGCCGCCGGTGCTGGTGCCGTGTCACTAGGCCGCGGAGTCGAGGGAGGACGGCCGACGTGCCGTACGGCGCGCCGCCTCGCCGGTGGGCCGCCCCTGTCCGGTGCCGCCACGCCGGCCCCGGGAGGAGCCGGAGCCCCGGGCGGACGAGCCGCGGGAGCCGGAGGAACCGCGGGAGCCCGAGGAGGAGCCACGCCGCGCGCGTTCCACGACCGGCGCGGTGATGACCACCGGCACGCCCGAAGGGGCCTGAGCGCCCGTGATGCGGCTCAACTCCTCCTCACCCGAACGTACTTGGGTGGTCCGTGCGGTGATGCCGGCCGCGGCCATCAGCCGGGTCATGTCGCGGCGCTGCTGGGGAGTCACCAGGGTGACGACGCTGCCGGACTCGCCGGCGCGCGCGGTGCGGCCGCCCCGGTGCAGGTAGTCCTTGGGGTCGGTGGGCGGATCGACGTTCACGACCAGGTCGAGGTTGTCGACGTGGATCCCGCGTGCCGCGACGTTGGTCGCGACCAGGACCGTCACGTGCCCGGTCTTGAACCGGGCCAGGGTCCGGGTGCGCTGCGGCTGGGACTTGCCCCCGTGCAGGGCCGCGGCGCGGACGCCGTTCTGGAGCAGGTGCTCGGTCAGCCGGTCCACGGCGTGCTTGGTGTCCAGGAACATGATCACCCGGCCTTCGCGGGCCGCGATCTCCGTCGTCGTCCGCTGCTTGTCCGCGCCGTGCACATGGAGCACGTGGTGCTCCATGGTGGTGACCGCGCCCGCGGACGGATCCACGGAGTGGACCACGGGGTCGGTGAGGTAGCGGCGCACCAGCAGGTCGACATTGCGGTCGAGGGTGGCGGAGAACAGCATCCGCTGGCCCTCCGGGCGCACCTGGTCGAGCAGCGCGGTGACCTGCGGCATGAATCCCATGTCGGTCATCTGGTCGGCTTCGTCGAGGACGGTGATGGCGACCTGGTCGAGGCGGCACTCGCCACGGTCGATGAGGTCCTTGAGCCGTCCCGGCGTGGCGACGACGACCTCGGCCCCGCCGCGCAGCGCGCCTGCCTGCCTGCCGATCGACATTCCGCCGACCACGGTGGTCAGTCGCAGCCTGACGGCGCGGGCGTACGGGGTGAGCGCGTCGGTGACCTGCTGGGCGAGTTCGCGGGTGGGCACGAGGACGAGGGCCAGCGGCTGTCGCGGCTCGGCGCGCCGGCCGGCCGTGCGGGCCAGCAGGGCGAGGCCGAAGGCGAGGGTCTTGCCCGAACCGGTGCGTCCGCGGCCGAGCACGTCACGGCCGGCGAGGGAGTTCGGCAGGGTGGCCGCCTGGATCGGGAACGGTACGGTCACGCCTTCGTGCCCGAGCGCCTCCAACAGCGGGGCGGGCATGGCGAGATCGGCGAACGCCTCGACGGCGGGCAACGCGGGGGTGAGCGTCACCGGCGGTGCGAACTCGCCCTGCTGCGAGGTCTGCCGGCGTCCCTGGCCCTCGGGGCGCCGCGATCCCCCGGAGCGTCCGGCGTTCGAGGACCCGAAGCGGCTGCCGCCCCTCGCGGAGCCGGCACCTCCGGTGCGGGTGCGGGAGTAGCGGTCGTTCGTGCGCGTGCGGTTCATGCGGAACCTTCCTTGATGCGGCGCGTATCAAGGAATTCCCGCAGCGAAGGGCAGCGCAGAGAATCGCAAGAACGAGCCGGGACAGTGCGGAACCGATACGGATCCGCGGGGGAATGCTCATGGAAAACGGCGCTCAGAGAAATGGCGCGGTTCCGGCGGCGGAGCCCGGGCACTCCATGGAGAGGATGGAAATTCGCATCCGGAGTGCTGGGCCGAGCATTCCCGTGGGGTGGGGAGGTGAATCCTCTACGTCGTGCCGCGGGTCAGAACGCCGCGGTCCGGCGGAGGGGCCGTGCCCGAAAACGCCGCGAGCCGGGGCCCGCACCCCATGGTGCGGGCCCCAGCTGCGAAGTACGTGACGGCGTCAGGCGGGAACGATGTTCTCGGCCGTCGGGCCCTTCTGGCCCTGAGCGATGTCGAAGGACACCTTCTGGCCCTCCTGGAGCTCGCGGAAGCCCTGGGCGGCGATGTTCGAGTAGTGGGCGAAGACGTCGGCGCCGCCGCCGTCCTGCTCGATGAAGCCGAAGCCCTTTTCCGCGTTGAACCACTTCACGGTACCGGTAGCCATGTAGATCTCCTTCGGGGCGGTGTTCGGAGTGCGCGGTGTGCGGACTCCGCGTCGCCGTGATGATCACCCCGCCGGAAAAAATGAATCCGGAGATAAAAAGGAGCTCCACCGGCATGGAAGGACGGTGAGGGCACTCGCAAGTTTTAGGGAACCACAACTGCAACTGACATCGACAGTAGCACGGTGCGATCGATCATGTGCGCTGGATAACTCTGCTCCGCCTGTCGGGCGAGGAATCTTCCTTGTGCGTCCTATTCATTTCTCACTTCGCGGTCACAGATATTGTGGGCCGAGCGGCGTCCCGGCCGTGGCCCGCCGCGGAGGGTCGGCAAGACCTCGGGCACGGGCGGCTAAGGCCCGACGTGGATGTAGGGAGCCCACAGACTGGGGTTCTCCCGGACCCCCTCGACGTTCTCGCGGACATCGCGCACCGCGTCGCGCAGGGCGTGTGCCGTATGTCCGGGAAAGGGACGGGCGGGGTCGAACGACGCGTAGAACCGCTCGCTCACCTCCAGGGAGGTGTCGTCGGCGACCGCCCACAGGGTTCCTACGACATGGGTGAACCCGGCCATGTGGAACGCCCCGGTGATGTGCAGCGCCTCGTCGGCGAACTCCCTGCGGCCGCTCGTGGTCTCGCAGGCCGAGAGATAGGCCAGTCGTGCTTCCGGGAGCCGGAGCCGGGCGACGTCGGAGAGGGTGAGCGGAGCCGTCGCGTGGTCGTGCAGCACCACGTGACCGGCCGCCGCCCCGGAGAGCGCGCCGACGGCGTGACACGCGAAGTGGGCCCACGCGTGGCGGGGGAGCGCCTCCAGCACGGAGCGCCGTACGGCGTCCTCGCCCAGGAGCAGACGGGCGCCGGGGCGTCGGGCCAGCCGCGCCGCCTCCTCCCGTACGCCTTCCAGCGGCGGGGATCCCAGGCCCGGTGCCTCGGGGACGGCGACGATCAGCGGGGCGGTGGGCTCGGGCCGGGCCGGGTCCTGGCGTTCGGCCTCGCGCCGCCGTGCGTGCACGAGACTGTTGACGGTCGGGGCGTACGAGCAGACCACTCGGTCCAGCAGGTTGTCCCCCTCCTCCTGGTGCAGGCCGGCCGCGTGCAGGGGCAGTGCGGTGAGCGGGCCCGTGGGAACCCACCACAGGCGGGCCGGTCCTCCCGTGGAATCCTTCCCGGGCCATCCCTGGTCGGCGAGCGCGGCCAGGACCGGTTCGGCCAGGGCCGTCCACAACCACGCGAGCGTCTCCCGGACCTCCGCCTGCGCGTCCCGCTGCGCGGACAGCGGGAGGGAGTGGTCGCCCGTCGCCCGGATCGCGGCGCGGAAGGCGTCCGTCCGCCGTTCCGCCTCCGCGTGACGCAGCCCCTCCAGCCGTACGGACCGCACGCGCCCCTGGTGCAGGAGGAGCGCGTCACAGCGCAGCGGGCTGACGTTGACGACGACGACCGGGCCCGCCTCGCCGATCCCGGCGAGCATCTCGTCCGTGCGGGGGAGCCGCAGGAAGTTCTCGCAGCCCGGCACTTGCCGGACGCTCTCCACAAGCCGCTCCCAGCGCTCGGCCAGGGCGTGCCGGTCCTCGCCCGTCAACGGCTCGTCCGCCGTGCGCTCCTTCGTCCCGCCCGGCTCCGACGAGGTGAAGACGGCGGCCTCGGGACGGTCGAGCTGGGGGAGTAGCATCCGCCATTCCGCGGCGAGTCCGTCCGGCACCCGGCTCAGCAGCTCCGCGCTCCGCGTGCGGGCGTCGAGCGCCTGCCCGAGCAGCACGCCACGCCCTTGCTCAAGGAGCCGCAGGGCCAACTCGGCACCGGAATCTTCCGCGTCGGAGGCCTCCGGGCCGGAGGCTTCCGAGCCGGACGTCTTCGGGTCGGACGTCTTCGGGCCGGCCGGTGTCGCAGCGGCCGGTGCCGAGGCGGGTGGCCGGGCGTCGGCGAGATCCAGCGCGCACGCGGCCGCGTCGCTGGCGAGCCCCGCGAAGTCACCCAACTGGCGTGCGCGGTCCATGCGTCCGACGCGGTACGAGGCGGTACGCGGCAGCAGCTCGACCGCGAGCCGGTACGGCTCCATCGCCGCGGCCCGGCCGTCAGCCGGTGAGGCCCCGCCGCCGTCGAGGACACTCAGTGCCCACAGGCGCGCACAGCCCACCCGGACGCTCACGTCCATGGCCGGGTCACGCGCCGCCCGCCGGTACAGCGCGACCGCCGCCTCCCGGGCCCGCGCGTCGTCCTCGGTCACCGCCTTGGTGGCCAGTGCCGAACCGTGGTGGAGCAGGGCGAGCCCGCGCAGCGCATGTCCCTCGGGGGTGGCGGCGTACGCCTGCCCGGTGGCCCGTATCCACGCGCGCAGGGCCCGTCGTTCGCGCCGCGAAGGTCGGCGGGGGGCTCCGGCGCCGGCCGGCACCCCGCCGGCGTCGAGGCGTCCGGCCGTACCCGGGCCGGTGGCACCGGGGTCCATGGCGCCGGGGTCCGTGACGCCGGGGCCGGCGGCACGGCGGCCGGCGGCGCCGACGAGTTCCAGGCGGCGCACGGTCGCCAGCACCGCGTTGCGCTGTACGAGGTTGGGATGTCCGGCCGGGGTGGCGGCGACCGCGCGCCGGGCGGCGCGGGCGGCCTCGCGCAGGTCGGCGGGGTCCGACCGGGCCGTGTGACGGTCGGTCAGGACCAGGGCGAGGTTGGACAGGAACCGCGGGTACAACCGGTGGCGCCGGGAGACCCCGGCGAGCACCTCCCGTGCCAGACCCGCGGCTTCGTCGAGCGCCTCCGGCGCGCCGTCGGGGGACCAGCGGTGATGATGGCGGAGGGCCTCGGCGAGGCTGGAGCGGGCCCAGACACCCTCGTCCGTACCCGCATCGGTGCAGGCCACCGCTTCCCGGAAGCTGCTCAGGGCCTCGGCGAGCGCGCTGGAGTCGCCGTGCAGCTGGAAGAGGCTGAGCAGTGCGTCCCCCAGGCTGTTGAGGCGGTTGGAGCGCAACGCGCCCCGGGAGGGCGTCGAGACCAGGGCCGTCCTGACGGCGTCGACGGAGGCGTCCAGGTCCCGTGCGTCACGAGTGCGCAGCCAGCGCAGCCGCAGCGCGCCGGACAGGTTCGTCCAGTAGGACGGCGTGGTGACGGTGACCTCCGCTCCGTAGGGGGCCAGGGCCTCACGGAACAGGGTGATCGCCCCGTCCAGGTCGTCCGGCTCCCCGAACCGCTCGTAGCGGGACCAGAGCACCATCCCGACGCCGTTCATGGCGGCGCTGCGCAGATCGATGTTCTCGGCTCTCGTCAGCAGCGCGTCGAAGAGCACCAGGGCGCGTTCGAGATCGGAGAGGCGGCCGGCGGACTCGTAGCGGGCGAGCGCTTCCTCGGCGCCTCCCAGGACGGCCAGCAACTGCTCGTACCCGGGCGTGCCGAACAGGTCGTACGGGGTGGCCATCAGTGAGCGGGCCGGCCAGGGGACCCCGGAGCGTCGTCCTCGTCACGCCCCTCCCGGATGCGCCGGGCCATCGCCTCGCCCATCGGGCCGTTCCGCTCGAACCACGCGGCGGCCTCCTCGCCGCGCCCGAGCGAGAGCAGGGTCAGGGCGAGATTGGCGGTGGCGTCCTGATGGCCGCCCCGCGCCGCCGGGGTGAGGACCTCGACGGCCTCCTCCAGGCGTCCGTCGATCCGTAACCTGACGCCGTACTGGTTCAGGGCCTGTGGGGATCCGGTCTCGGCCGCCCGGCGCAGCTCCGCCTCCGACGGCATCGCCCGGAAGGTGAACCGCACCCCGTCCGGCCCGCCCCGCTCCGCCCCGCGTGCCCGTGCGCGTCGACGCCAGAACATCGGCATCACCCCCCGTGATCGTCGGTGAGCGCCCAGTATCCTCTCAACTCGGTTGTTGTGTAGGGAGGTTGCACGGATGGGTGACACCGGCACCGGTGACGGGAACGGCGGCGCGACGGCGACGCGGGCCGACGTCTGCGCGCGGCTGGACGAGATCCGGGAGTTCGTTCCTCCCGGCCTCGGGCCGGAGTTGGAGGGGATCCTGGTATCGCTGCGGGGCGACGGCGACCCGGCCGGCCCGCAGGCGGAACTGCACCGGCTGCTGCGCCGCAGCGGGGTGGCGGCCGGCCTGCGGGCCTTCCGCGGCGCGGGGATCGGCGGGCTCCCGGCCGCCGTCGAGGGACACCCCGTGGTGGAGGCGTACGTCTGCCCCCGCGAGCGGTGCGACCGGCGCAGCCCCGCCCGCAACCAACCGGTCCCGCCCGTCTGCCGGTTGTACGGCGAGCCGCTGCGCCGTCGCACGCTCTCGTGAACGCCGTCCTCGCCGAGCTCGGGAGGAACCTCGCCGCGCGCTGGCTCACCTACCTGGTGCCCTCGGGCCTGTTGTTCCTGGCGGTCGCCGGGGCCGGACGGCTGCTCGGCCAGGCGCACTGGTACGACGTGGGGCGGGTCGTCCGGGCGCTCGACGGGCTGGCCGGGCACCCCGTGAGCCGCTCGGCCGGAGGTGTGGTGCTGGCGGCCTCCGCGACGGTGATCGCGTCCGCCGGACTGGGCCTCGCCGCGCAGGCCCTGGGCGGTGTGGTGGAGCGCTGCTGGACGGGGGACTGGCCGGGCCCCGCGAGGGTGCCGGGCCGCCGGCTGACCGAGCGCAGGCGGCGGCGCTGGCAGGCGGCCGAGGACGCCTACGCGCGGGCGGAGGCGCGGGCCGTCGGGCTGGGGGCGCCGTTCGGCCCCGGCACCACCGCCGACCTGGCACGGCTCGCGGCGGCCCGCAACCGGATCTCCCTGGAGGAGCCCGTCCACCCCTGCTGGACCGGTGACCGGGTGCGCGCCCTGGACCTGCGGATCCACCGGGCGTACCGGCTCGACCTGGACTCCGCCTGGTCCCGGCTCTGGCTCGTCCTGCCCGGCGACACCCGCACCGAACTGCGCGGCGCGCGTGACGTCTACGACGCGGCCGTCCGGCTGACCGCCTGGAGCGGGCCCTATCTGCTGCTCGCCGTCCGGTGGTGGCCGGCCGCGCTGATCGCGCTGGGCCTCGCGGCCGTCGGACTGCGCCGGGGGAGGGCCGCCATGGACGCGTTCGCCGAGCTGGTGGAGTCCGCGGTGGACCTGCACGGCCGCGAACTGGCCCTCGCGCTGGGGGTGTCCTGCCCGGGACGGCTGGACCGGGAGGCCGGTGCGGAGATCACCGCCGTCCTCCGCAAGGGGGTCTGAGCCCGCGCACCGGCGCGACGGGACGGGCCGCCGGTGTTCGCATCGCGGACTCCTGTCGGTCACACGAGCGCCACGGGGTCTTCCCCGGCGTTCGTTCCTCTTGGAACACTCCCCCCGCGCAGGTCTCATCCCACGCATCACGTCAGGACAAGAGGTCACCCAGTCATGCCTCAAGTGAACCGACGCCGATTCCTCCAACTCGCCGGTGGCACAGCGGCGTTCACCGCTCTGTCGAACAGCATCGAGCGGGCCGCCGCACTGCCCGCGCACCACGCGTCCGGCACGATCGACGACGTCGAGCACATCGTCGTGCTGATGCAGGAGAACCGGTCCTTCGACCACTACTTCGGCTCGTTGAGAGGTGTCCGGGGCTTCGGGGACCCGCGTCCGGTCACCCAGCCGAACGGCAAGTCGGTCTGGTACCAGTCGGACGGCACCAAGGACGTGCTCCCCTTCCGACCCGACGCCGACGACCTGGGCCTGCAGTTCATCCAGGACCTGCCGCACGGCTGGAGCGACGGCCACACCGCCTTCAACCAGGGCCGGTACGACAAGTGGGTGCCCGCCAAGTCGTCGACGACGATGGCGTACCTGACGCGTGAGGACATCCCGTTCCACTACGCGCTCGCCGACGCGTTCACCATCTGTGACGCGTACCACTGCTCGTTCATCGGCTCCACCGACCCCAACCGCTACTACATGTGGACGGGTTACACGGGCAACGACGGCAAGGGCGGCGGCCCGGTCCTCGGCAACGACGAGGCGGGGTACGACTGGACGACGTACCCGGAGCGGCTGGAAGCGGCCGGGGTGTCGTGGAAGATCTACCAGGACGTCGGCGACGGCCTGGACGCGAACGGCTCCTGGGGCTGGATCCCGGACGCCTACCGCGGCAACTACGGCGACAACTCGCTGCTGTACTTCAACCAGTACCGCGACGCCAAGCCCGGTGACCCGCTGTACGACAAGGCCCGCACCGGCACCGACGCCCGCAAGGGCGAGGGCTTCTTCGACCAGCTCAGGGCGGACGTCAAGGGCGGGAAGCTGCCCAAGGTCTCCTGGGTCGTCGCGCCCGAGGCCTTCACCGAGCACCCCAACTGGCCCGCCAACTACGGTGCCTGGTACATCGCACAGGTGCTGGACGCGCTGACCTCCGACCCCGAGGTGTGGGCGAAGACGGCCCTGTTCATCACGTACGACGAGAACGACGGCTTCTTCGACCACCTGGTGCCGCCCTTCCCGCCGCAGTCCGCCGCGCAGGGCAGGTCGACGGTCGACGTCGGGCCGGACCTGCACCAGGGCGACGCCGCGCACGCCGCCGGGCCCTACGGGCTGGGCCAGCGGGTGCCGATGCTGGTCGTCTCGCCCTGGAGCAAGGGCGGTTACGTCTGCTCCGAGACGCTCGACCACACGTCGATCATCCGGTTCATGGAGCGGCGCTTCGGGGTGCACGAGCCCAACATCTCGCCCTGGCGCCGCGCGATCAGCGGTGACCTGACCGCCGCCTTCGACTTCTCCCGCAAGGACACCAGGCCGGTCGCGCTGCCGGACACCGACGGCTATCTGCCGCCGGACCACGACCGGCACCCCGACTACGTCCCGACCCCGCCCGCCCACCCCGTGCTGCCCAGGCAGGAGCGTGGCTCGCGGCCCGCCCGCCCGCTCAAGTACGCGCCCCTGGTGGACGGTTCGGCGGACTGGACGGCCGGGAAGTTCACGCTCACCTTCGGCTCCGGTGCCAAGGCCGGCGCCGCCTTCCTCGTCACCTCCGGCAACCGCACCGACGGCCCCTGGACGTACACCGCCGAGGCCGGGAAGACGGTGTCGGACACCTGGAACTCGGCGTACTCGAACGGCTCGTACGACCTGACGGTGCACGGTCCGAACGGCTTCCTGCGCGGGTTCAAGGGCCCCGGGAAGACCGCGGGACCCGAGGTCACCGCCCGCCACGTCGGCGAGGGCCTGGAGCTGACCCTCACCAACAAGGGCTCGGGCACGGTCGAGCTGAAGCTCACCGACGGTTACGGTGGCCGGCCCTGTTCGTTCAAGGTGCGGCCGGGCGCGACGGTGCGGCACCGGGTGGACCTGCGGGCCGGCCACCGCTGGTACGACCTGACCGTCGAGTCCGCGGCGCACACGGGCTTCTCGCGGCGGTTCGCCGGACATGTCGAGAACGGCCGTCCGGGTGTGAGCGACCCCGCGATCGTCACCGGCTGATGGCTGTCGGGACAGGGGACAATTTCCGGCCGATGCGCGGTAGTGTGCCCCGGTGACCACGCATTCGAACACTCCTGCAGGTTGGTACCCGGATCCGCACGGGGCGCCCCGGACGCTCCGGTACTGGGACGGCTCGCAGTGGACCGAACACACGAATGCGGACCAGCAGGCCCCGGCCGGACAGCAGGTTCCGCAGCAGGCACAGCAGCCGTACGGACAGCCGGCGCCGGCCCCCGACCCGCGCGTGCACAAGCAGGTGCACCAGCAGGCCGGGGTCGCGGCCGGCGGTGCCGGTGGCGGCACCCTGTTCACCGAGCCGGTGCTGGTGGTGAACCAGAAGGCCAAGCTGATCGAGCTGACCAACGAGTACAAGGTCATGGACCAGCAGGGCAACCAGCTCGGCGCGGTCGTCGAGGTCGGTCAGAGCGGCCTGAAGAAGGCGCTGCGCTTCGTCTCCAGCATCGACCAGTACATGACGCACAAGCTGGAGATCCGTGACGCCCACGGGCAGCCGGTGCTGCGGCTCACGCGTCCCGCGAAGTTCATCAAGTCGCGGGTGGTCGTGGAGCGTCCGGACGGCCAGCCGGTCGGCGAGATCGTGCAGCAGAACATGATCGGGAAGATCAACTTCGCGATCAACGTCAACGGCCAGCAGGTCGGCGCCATCAAGGCGGAGAACTGGCGCGCCTGGAACTTCGCCATCGTCGACCACAGCGGCAACGAGGTCGCCCGGATCACCAAGACCTGGGAAGGCCTCGCCAAGACGATGTTCACCACGGCGGACAACTACGTCCTCCAGATCCACTACCAGCTTCCCGAGCCGCTGCTCAGCCTCGTCATCGCGACGGCGCTGACCGTGGACACCGCGCTCAAGCAGGACTCCCGCGGGCTCGGCTGACCTGGCGCAGCAGAGAAAGAGAAAGGGGGGCGCCGGCGCGCACACCCGCCCCCCCGTGCCCCCCGCCGCCCCCCCCACCCCGGTGCCCTGACCCCCGGACGCGGTCAATCCAGGGGCACGCGCGGTTC
>NZ_JBHWEL010000120.1:0-18225 GCF_042734135.1 Streptomyces sp. NPDC059668
ACTCGTCCGCGGGTCGCGAGTTGCTCACACTGTGCGAGGACTTCGGCGAGGAGCTCGTGACAACGATGCAGTGGCTCCGCGCGACGGGTCACTAGCGATCGCGTCATGAGCTGGATGACGAACGCGGCAGCCGTGGCATGCGGCTCGAAATGAGGGGACCGGCACGAAGCCGGCGACGCCGGCGTCAGATCTCGGCGTTGCGGCACCGGTCGGGGGTGAGGAGGTAGGCGGTCGCCATGTCGCCGAGCTCGTCGGCGTACCGGCGTCTGGCCGCTTCACCATCGGCGGCATCAGGGCGTACGGAGTTGTGGAAGCAGGCGCCGAGGATGGCGCGGGCCGCGGTGTCGAGGGCCTGCTGAGGCTGGGAGCGGCGGATCTGGTCGGTGTAGGGGGCCGCGGCTTCGAGCAGGAGACGGTGGACTTCCGTGATGGTGCGAGCCCCGCGGTCCAGGGACCTGCTCCCGCGCGTGCGCAACAGCTGAGGAAAGAGGCTGCTGCTGTCTGCGAAGGACTGCAACAGGGCATGCGCGTAGGCGTCCATGACGCCGCAGAGCGAGGGCTCGGCCGTGCGCAGTTGCTCAGCCACGTATTCCTCGCGGCGTTCCAGCATCCGCTCGGTCAGGGCGGTGATCAGCTGTTCTTTGTCCTCGAAGCGGCGGTAGATCGTGCCGACGGCGACGCCGGCGCGCTTTGCGACGTCGGCGATCGTCATCTCCTCCAGGCCGGAGGTGGAGGCGATCTCCTCGGCCGCCCGCAGCACACGGGCCAGGGTCGCGGCGCTGCGGGCCTGCTGGGGCTCCCGGTGGGAGGCTGGTCGCTCCGGCTCCTCGCTCATGTCCCGCATGGTATCCGCGGCGCTCTCAACAGGGCCTTTTGACAACCGGTGCACTCCTCGGCGTAACCTCACGATGCGAACGTGAATTCACATTCACATCCTATCGGAGGTTCGACCATGACCGACAACCAGACTCCCCCGCCCGTCACCGTGACGCTTGAGGCCGGACCCGCTAGCGCAGGGAGCATCGACGACTTCGAGCTCTTCTACGCCCGCCGCGCAGTGGACCGCTTTCGGACGCTGCTGGGCCGCCAGGGGCTCCTCGACCTCCTGGCCGAGGACATCGAGGAGGGCAACGCCTTCCTGCGCGAGAGCGCCCGCACCTCCGACGGCGCATTCAAGGGAGGGACCACCGTGCTCGCGACGAAGGGCCTGACCTCGGGCGAGTTCCTGGCCTGGATGGACAAGGCCTTCGCCGGCAACGAGAAGCCCCTTCTCGCGGCGCACCCGGAGCACTACGCGATGGGTACCGATGAGATCGGCGCGCGCGTGGTGGAGAACATCGGCCCGCACATAGCCGACTTCTACATGGGCGGCTGGGGCACCGACGCGCTGGCCTGGGCCAAGGACGCTGCCGAGCTCCTTCCGGAGGCGGAATTCCCGCGCAAGATGTCCTCGAACCTCTTCCTGGCCGACGGCACCGTCGTCGGGCGGGCACTGATCCAGTTCGGCGACACCGCCGACGGCTTCACCTCGAATCTGACTGTCTACTTCCCCGTCACCTGCCCGGACGAGGTCCTGGAGCACCACCTTCGGCACTACGCCGTCGAGTTCCGGAACTGGATCGTTGCTGCCGCGGCCGCCCACGCCTGAGCCTCCGACCGGACGCGGGGCCGCCCCGGCGTCCGGCGCCCAGAAGCCGTCGGGCCACCCACCCGCACTGCGGCCTCGGGACTGGTAAGCCCGCATGTTGAGGTGTCGCATAGTCTCTGGCGGTTTCCAGCTTGACCACCCTGAGTAGTCGGTGGTGCCTACTGATCACTCTGCGCCGTGGTGACCGGGTTCGTAGGGCGGGATAGTCCAGCGCATCGTTGTCTGGCCCGCAGGGCCAGGCTGAAGAGTCACGGGATAGACCTGTCCGAAGCGGCGTTCGCCGCGATGTCGCATCGAGTGGTCGCCACTGTCCCAGTTGATCCCCAGAACGGAGCAGTCAGCGACCTCGACGGCGCCGATCTGAAGCGGGTGGGTCCAACTCGCGCGGTTGAAGCGGTGGAAGTCGGTGTGCTCATCGACAGCCACCATGACGCCCCGGCCCTGTTCGTCGCCTTTCCAGTCGTTGAGGGCGTCGCTGAGCTTCTTGGCGTCATCCAGCGGGAGGTCGAGCCACCCTCGCACTTGACCGCCGTGTCGCAAGATCAAGTCTCCGCCGAACTGAAGATGGGCGGCCTCCGCGTAGCCTCCCCAATAGGCGACGTCGGCAAGTCCGTCGGCTGACGGATGGCCGTCTCCCGTCCAGGAGTCCAGGGCAAGCGCGTCACCGAGCACCATGCCACAACGGTCGACCGGTAGGTCGCCGAGGATGATCGGCTCGTCCCCGGCGGTGCCGGCCCATGGCAGACCGAGATCGATCTCAAGGACTGCGATGGCTGGTCCTCCGTCGAAGGGCGACGCCGCCGTGCCGGCCCGCACCATCAACGGCCTGTCATCGGCGGCGCGAACCGCGACCATCTCACACATCCAATCGTGGACATGCCCGCCGCCGAACGATGCCGCGGCCCTTGCGCGTTCGGATAGCGGTCGACCCAGCTGCGGCCAGAAGCCGATCCACGATGCCATCCCCAATACGAGAACTCCCGACGGCGCCGTCACGACTCCCAGGTCAATGTCAGTCTCAGCCATCCGGCGATTGAACCTTCCTTCTACTCTCAGGATCAAGGCTCGGCCGGGTCGGCGCCCGTGGTCACCCGGGGCACACCGGTTCCAGGCTCCGCCGGTCTCGGTGACCAGGCGGGTGGCTGTCTTGTCGTGGTAGCCGAGCGCCTTCGCGATGACGGGGGCCGGGCTTGGAGGACGAGTTGGCGGATCGCGGAGGTCCTGCCGCGCTGTGGCGGGACGCCGAACTTTCGCAGGTGGGCTTGGAGGCTGACCGGATTCATGGGCTGTCCGGGCTGGCGGCCGGGGAAGAGCCACTCTGAGCTTCTGCTGCTGGAGTAGGGCAGGTGCTGGCGGGACTGGACGTATGCCCGCATGAGGTCTGCGACGGGTTCCGGAAGCGGGGACGGCGGGTCCCCCAGCCGGACGTGAGGGTGGCCCCGTCGTCGGCGGTGAGGCGGACGATGCGGGTGACGGGTTGCGCATACAGGAGAACGAGCGCAGCCGCGATCCGGGCCCGTAGGGGCAGGGAGTCGTCGTTGAGGGTCCGCCGGACACTGGCGCCTCGGCGGTGCAGGTGCAGCGGCGCTTGGTCCTGGTGGATGACTTGGGGTGGCAGGGTGAGGCGAGGCATTCGGCTCGTCTTCATGCACCAGCGCAGGAACGTCTGGGCCGGGCGCCGGGTTGCCCGCTTCTCCGTGGGCCAGGCGTCGACGTGCGCCTGCCGGCAGTGTTCGAGGATGCGGCCTCGGTCGGCGGGCCAGGAGAGGAAGGTGCCGGCCTGAGTGATCTCCTGTTTCGCCTGGCCGGTCTGGGAACGTCCCAGAGGCTCCTTCTCGGCCTTCTTCCGAAGGCGCCGCATCTGGTGCCAGGTGGCGAAATGCTGAAGAAGCCGACAGCGTTCAGGATCCTTGAGGCGCCGTGCCGTTCGGTCAGCCGGCGCTGGTAGAGCATGACCTGTCGGTCGACCCGTGGCAGGACGTCGCTGTTCATCAGCAGGTCACGCAGGTGAGCGACGGTTCGCCAGGGTGTTTCCTGGTACAGCCCATCGTGAGTGAGCGGGGTGGCGCCGGCCGCCAAGCCGTGAAGGAGACGGACGACGTTGGGGTTGCGGAGCCAGATCAGGCGGCTCTTGGGCTGGTCCATCTCCAGCAGGATGGTGACGCGTCGGAGTCGCAGGTGCAGCGGATGAGCACGGCGGGTAAGCGGCCGGACGTCGAGCAGGGCTGGTTCCGGGCCGACACGTCAGCCGAGTCGTACCGCCAAGGCTATAACCGCTGGGTGAACGCTGCGGGTATCGACTCTGCGTTGTCCCAGGAAATGTGAGCGGCGTTGTCCGACCCCACCGACGCTCGTTCTGCCGCCGACGCCGAGCCCGCTCTCAGAACCCTCAAGGGAGCGGGGCTGAAGGTGGCGGTCATCAGCGACATCCACTTCGACCTCCGCCCGGGTTTCGTCAAGTCCGACCTCGACGGGTATATCGACCAGTTCGTGTTCTAGCGACTTTGCTCGTGCCGCCACTGGCTGAGGTCTCCAGGCGTGGCTGCATCTTGTGCCCGCAGCCTGCGGCATTTCTTCCCCCTGACGACTCCGCCCGTGGACCGGCCATCCACAAGCACGGCCCGCCGCTGACTGGGGAGAGGGCATCCCGTCCAGCCGGAGGCAGACGAGAAGCCTCTGGTAGCAGAGGTCTCAGTAAAAGATCATGTCCACAACTGCCAGGAGTTCCAAGTTGGTTACCTTCGTTGCCACGCTCGATGTTGCGAAGCACGTCGTGGAGTACCTCGCCCGTCTGCTTGCCGCTCACCGGCGTCGTCTGGGAACCCCGCGCCGCAGCAGAGCACTGGGTCCTTTCCGGCAGGCGGTGCTCGTGAAGCAGCCGCTGGCGCGGGGGGTGAGAGAGCGCGAACTGCTCGGGCGCATCGATCTCCACGACGTCCTCGGGTGGCGGCGGACAGGGAGGCTGACCAGGCATACCGAAAGTGTCCAACCCTTTTGAGCTTTCGCGACGCGGCTGCTCTACTCCCTGCCATGACGACTTCGACGAAGCTTGCGCCGGCTCCTGTCATCGACGAGACGGCCCGGCTGCTGACCGAGCACTACGTTTTCCCCGAGATAGCCGAACAGCTGGCCGGCCTGCTGCAACGACGCCTCGCCGAGGGCGCGTACGACGTCAACGAGGCCGAGGAGCTCGCCCGCCTGGTCACCGCGGACCTGCAGTCTGTCAACGGCGACCGGCACCTGAGACTGAAGCACCACGCCACCCCGGTTCCCCCGAAGCAGGGAGCGGCCACCCTGGACGCCATGCGCCGGGACTTCGACTCCTCTCTGGGCGGTGCGCCCCGGGTGCAGTTGCTCGACGGAGGGGTCGCCGTGGTGGAGCTGGCACCGATGCTGTTTCCGTTGGAGTGGGCCGCCGAACCGCTGAGCGCCGCGCTCACCCTGGCCTCCCGCGCCCAGGCGCTGATTGTGGACCTGCGTACCAACCGGGGCGGCGATCCGGACACGGTTGCCTTCGTCTGCAGTTACCTGCTCGACGAGCGCACCCACCTCAACACCATGTACTGGCGCGGCGGCGAGCGCAACGAGCAGTCCTGGAGCCTGCCGCACGTTCCTGGATCGCGCTTCGGGGGCACCAAGCCGTTGTATGTGCTGTCCAGCGACAGCACATTCTCGGCCGCCGAGGAGCTGGCGTACGACCTCCAGCAGCTCGGCCGAGCCGTAGTCGTCGGTGAGCCCACCCGCGGCGGCGCACACCCGTGCCAGGGCTGGACCCTGCACCCGCATTTGGAAGCCACCGTCCCCGTCGGCCGCGCCATCAACCCTGTCTCGAGCACGAACTGGGAGGGCATCGGTGTGCAGCCGGACATCCCGTGCGCCGCTGCCGACTCCCTCGACCGTGCTCACGCCCTGGCCCTCGCCCGGCTGGCAGGCTGACCCGGGTGGCGTACGCGGACGTCGTCGGCGAGCAGCACGGCCAGTGCGAGCGGCACCGAGGAAGCGACGAGCAGTGTGCGGGACCGCTGACGTAACACGGTGGTGCCAGGCATCATGGCTCTCCGTTCTCGCCTCTTGCGGGCGGAATCGAGAGAGGTGCACCCCTCGGAGCCGGCCAGCTCGGGTGCGCCTCTTGCTGTGTGATCAACTACGCCCGGCGGGCCCGCGCGCTCAGGCATGCTGGAAGTGCTCTTCCTCTTGTGACGGGGATGAGGAGTAAGGAAGGGCCGCAGCCCGATGCTGTGGCCCTTCCGCTCTCAGTGGCTGTCGACGTGTACAGCGGCGGTGGTACGCACGGCGTCCGCGAGCAGACCGGTCAGCTCCCGGCTGTGACCGATGCCTGTCCGCAGGCTCCGGATCAGCTCCGGCGCCAGGCGCCGGCTGCGGGCCTCGGCCAGGACAGTCGCCAGGTAAACGAATTCGGCGAGGGCGCGGGCATCGAGGAGACACGGCTGCACGACCAGTTCGTCGTGCCTAGCGGCGGCGAGGTCGGCAGGTCGGGGGCCTGGCTATAGGCGAGGTCGGTCTGCTGGGTGAGTACCGCGTCGATCCCGGTGGTGTCGCCGTAGGCGCGGCGCCAGCCGCAATCAGGGAACTGCGGGGTGCGGGCACGAGGACCTCCGGGAGGGTCGTCGCCGGGTCCGGGAGACCGGGCGGACACCGCACGCGCGTGGCTGGGAGTCGGTGGTCTGTCCGAAAAAGGTGCCCCGTGGGGAGAGTTCACCACCCGCCGCCAGGGGAAGTCCGACTCGGTGGAAGCGATCAACGAAGTACACGTAGCGGAGTCCGGCCTGGTCTGGTCGATGTGGCAGCCGCCGACGACCAGACCGCCTTCGCCTTCCGGGAGGCTCTGGCCACGATGTGGGCGGCGACCTCGGTGGAACGCACGACCCGCGATCCCGGGCAGCCTGGTGTGCGGCTGCGCTGCTACCTCGACATGCGCCAACGCCTCAACTCCTGACCGGGCCCCGCGCCTGCTCCCAGCACCACGGCGTCAAGTACTGGTTCAAGTAGGCCCTGCCACGCGGGGCTGGTTGCCTGCCCCCGCACCTGGAGCAGGTCCCGCTGACCGAGCGAGTCCGGGTTGAGGTTTCCCTGGCGAGCGGTTCGGCAGTGTGCGGCGGTGCTACTGTCGATCTGCTTTTCACCCGCCGTCCGGGCATCCTCGGACCACGGGGGAAGGTTATGGAGCGCGCACCATGACTGCCGAGGAACAGAGCACGGCGGACGCGACAACAACGGCTCCAGACCCGGTCCGGGGTGGCTCGACCACAGCAGAGGAGCCAGACAGACCGGGGAACGCCGGACGGTGGCCGGCCACAGGCGTCTTCTTTCTCAACGGGCTCACGCTGTCCACGTATATCGTCCGGCTGGGCTCGCTGAAGGGCGAGCACCATCTGAGCGACGGGCAACTCGGGCTCATCGGCATGGTTTTTGCCGTGGCGGCCCTCGCCTGCATGCAGGGTGTAGGCCCTCTTACGTCGCGGGTCGGGACACGGCCGGTGCTGCGCACCTCTCTCGTCGTTATGCCCGTGCTGCTGGCGCTCATCGGCCTGGTGAGCGGGGTCGTCGAACTCGTGGTGGTCGTCACGGCGCTCGGTGCCGTGCACGGCACCACCGATGCAGCCATGAACACTCACGCCGTCGCCGTCGAACGGTGCCTTGGGCGGCCCATACTCAACGGCTGCCACGCCGCCTGGAGCGCCAGCGCAGTCGTGGCCTCACTCGCCACGGCCGTCCTGGAGCGTGTGGATGTCTCGTTCGCCACACACCTTGCCGCAGCCGCCGCTGTGCTCATGGCAGGGGGCCTGCTGCTCGGACGGCTCCTGGTGGAGACCGGCACGCGGGACCGTGCCTCCACCTCCTCGCCCGCACAGCGCCGCCCGGGCCGACGCCGACACGGAGGCTGGAGCCGCCAGGTCGTCACACTCGGCCTGACCGGTACGGCCCTGATGGTCTGTGAAGGCGCCGCCCTCGGCTGGAGCGCGATCTTCCTGCACGACTCCCGGGGCGCGTCGCTCGGTCTCGCGGCGACTGCGGTGACCGCGTACACCGGTGCTCAGACGGTCGGCCGTGTGATCGGCGACCGCCTGGCCCTCCGCTACGGGGTCCCGGCCCTTTTTCGCACCGGCGGCCTCGTCGCGGCCTGCGGCCTGGCGATGGCGCTGTTTTCGCCGAGCCCGGTTACGGCCATCGGCGGGTTCGCCGTCGCGGGCGCGGGTGCCTCGGTCCTGATCCCGCTGGCCTACAGCGCGGTCGGGCAGGCGAAGGCGGACAGCCTGGAAGCCGCGACGCTGATCTCCCGATTCACCACCTTCACCTACGCGGGGACCTTGTTCGGACCCGCCGCGATCGGTCAGGCCGCCGAGCTCGCCGGCCTGACCTGGACGCTGGCCGCGCTGATCCCCGTGCTCTGCGCTGTCGCACTCCTGAGCCCACTGCCTAGCCGCCCACAGGACTGAGGCCGCTGCGCGAGGGCCTCTCCCCCGCCATCTCGTGCTGGATATCCGGCCCTGGGACTTACCGGAACTCGGCCTATCCCAACCACACTGCGCAGGTCCGAGTCCTGCACGCCCACTGGCGCTGGCACAACGCGAACGCCCGCCACCGCGACGTCCTGGCCGCCGCCCACAAGGACCGCCGCCGCATATGGCGAGAAAGCCACCCACGGCGGCGGACGCCCTCCCCCCGGCGCAGCCTGAACGACCCACCGAATCTACGCGGTCAGAGAGGTACACCGCGTGCACGACTATGTGCGCGCTGGGCAACCCTGGACACCGACGACGGGCAGATCCTGTAGACCGTGCGTGCAGTCACTGGACCAGGCCGAAACACCGTTGCTTCCCGAGTGGGACCTGGAAGATCTGGATGACCTGGAGGGAAGCTTGGGGGATCTAACGCGGTAGGGCGAAGCAGACCGGCAACAGGTCGGTCAGACGGGTCTGTGCCCCGACGACCAGTACAGTGCTGGCCGCGACCGCCAGCCCGCCAAGGGCGGTCAGCTCGCGCATCTCCCCTCCGGTCACCGCGCAGGCCGCCGCCAGCTGCCCGGCGGCGGCGCCGTAGGCCCTGTGTCTCGGCGGTGGCGCGTTCGGCAACGGTCCGCATCGCCAGGCGGCCGGTGTGCTTGTCCTCGATCACGCCGGTCGGCAAGCCCTCCACCACACCGACCCACTGCCCCGTCCGCTCGCCGCGCAGACCCACGTGGGCCAACCTCGCCGCCCGGCGCACTATCGCCCCCACTTCCAGACCGAGGAGCTCCCGGCCAAAGTCACTCCGTCGATCAGCTTCTCGGCCCGTGCGGCCGTCTGGTTTCGGCGAGACAATGAGGCTGTGGGTGTTTGGGTGTACGTGAAGTTCTTCGACTTGGGTGCCTGTGCCGGCCAGTACGCGCCCGACATGCGCGAGGCTGCATCAGAGGTGGTGGCCGGAGCCGATCGCATGCGCCGTTTCCACTCTTCGGACGCATCCTGGGTAGCGATGAGGAAGTCAGCACGTCATCTTGCCGCCCACATGCTCCGTGAAGCCCCGGCCGCCACGCAATCCCAAGGGGTATGGACGGACGCCGACGGCAACGTCGAGGTGGCGGTCTACCCCATTCCGAACCGAGTGGGCCGATCGCCCACCGCACCCCCGTACGGCATTCCAGAAAAAGACAGGCTTGCCCCGAGCATCCAGTGTCGGTCCCGGCCGCTCCACGCGCGTGACTGTGCAGGGGCAGTCGGCCACGCGGAGAATTCACGCGGGGCCCGTCCGTAACCGAGCGGTACGGGATTACCAGGGGCCCGTCCTGCATCCTGCTGAAAGAGGACGCCCCCTGCCGTCCCTGCGCCGAGATCCTGTCCATGCCCCACCACGCCCCGCGCTGAGCAACCGGGCACGGACCACGCGCCCGCCCGCCGCGGGCCGAGCTTTGCGTCAGCGGTGGAGGGCATCGTCCTCGGAACGGCTGGACGGGCCCTGCCGGACCACGGCCAGGGGCTGGCGGAAGACAAGGTCAGCGAGACCACCGAAGCCATCGCCGACCCGCTGCCCGCGCCGCCTGCTCTGCTGCTCGGCAGATACCACGTCCATGGACAGCTGCAGTACGTCGGCCGCACCACCGCCCTCGCCCGTGCTGCCGGCACCGCAACCGCCCGGCTCCTCACCGCGGCCCGGGCTGGACATCCGTGGACGGGATGGTCGTTCTCCCCAGGATGGGGCAGTCGGGAAACCCTTGACGTCGCCCGCGACCCGGCCCGCCGGTGGCACCACCCCGTACGCCTACCGCCCACGCACCGACCTCACCGACATCCCCCTCACGACGCAGTCACTTGAGCGAGACGGCGTACTTCCGATAAGTCACGACTTACATACGAGTAACGGTTGTCACGAGCTGAGATCTGGGTCGGCGCTTTTGGAGGAGTAACTGGCACGAAGTCGCTCGCCGGCGACACGGTACTGCTCGAAGCTGGTGGGTCCTGCCCCGGCTCCAAGGGCGCGGCGCAGGGCCCACCAAGCGGAAGTGCCGATGCGCACGGAAACAGGAAGCGCTCATCCGACACTCAATGACGGCAGCTGCCACCCACGCCGTATCCCGATCTCGGTGAGCTGCGCCCGTCGGGGATGTGCGGGACGTGCGATTTCGGGCGACGACCGTTCGTCTCCGACGACTACGAGGCGGCGCGTTCCCTTGCCACGCCCGTCCATGCCCGGCTACGACTGACCGGGCTCAGGGCGCGCTTCGCGTCGGCGGGCGGCGCTTCCGCTCGTGATCCGGAGTTGGCCTGGGACGTCACGGACGGATGCCGCGGCCGACGCAGGCTTGTTGGGGTCACCAGTCGGTCGGGGTGAAACCGTCGCAGTAACGTCCCGAGCCCCCGTAGTAGTTGTCCCCGGTGAGGGAGGTGTCGTGGATCAGGTATTGCCCCGTGTGCGGGCCAACGATCCCGTCACCGGGCAAGCCCATCCACCACACCTGCGCCTTCTTGACCCAGGAAGCGGTCTCGTTGCCGAAGACGCCGTCCTCGGCCATGGGCCGGGTGGTGTTGCCGGAGACGTGCTCGTGGATCACCCAGTCATTGATGAGGTGCTGAACGCACCAAACGGCGTGCGCGTTGTTGTCGTAGCCCTCGGCGATGTTCGGAAGCTGCGAGGCCGAGGCCGAGGCGGCGGGGGCCGCGAACAGTGCCCCACCGGCCACAGCCGCGGTCGCCAGGCCAACCGCGAGGGAATGGGGCAGTCGAAACTTGCGCACGTGTGCCTCCAGAGGCGAGGAAGTACCCAAAGGGACCCGGGGCCCGATGCCGTCGGGTCGCCTCGCGAACCATGCCCGCCCTCCCAGGCGGCCGGCCACGCCCGGCAGGCATTTGAGGCAATGATGGGACGTCATGCCTGTTGAACTGCGGCAAAGCGTCCACGATGAAGCACTCGTGGGACGGCCACTGGACTTCATGAGCTTCCAAAGCTCGATGTCGAGCCGCTCTACGTCGGTGAACTCCAGGCCCAGCCCGTGCGCGCGGCGGTTGTTGTCACGGAAGTACACGCGGGCGAGGCCGTCGGCTCGCGGCTCGCTGCCGGGATTCCTCGGCAGTCTGGGCGCCGCGCCAGTCCTTGCCGCATCTGCCTGGGAGTCGCACGGCTCCGCGGCCGCCGTACCGGCCCGCGACAGACCGGCACGGACGAACAGGCGCAGTACGACTGGGCGCGCTCCGAACAGTTGATCTGTCCGGAGCCCGCACGAAGGCGGGAGCTGGTGCTGTCAGGACGCCGTGGCGGAAAGCCGTGGCCCGATCAGGGCGGCCTCAACTGCCTCGCCCGTCATCTCGATCAGTACGACTTCCTCCCGCATGGTCGCAGGAAGGTGCGCATGCGCTTCGGTGCCGCAGAGGAATACGCCCTCGCGCGGCTCGAAGATCACCGCTTCCAGCCGTGAGGCAAGTTCGGCCACGATGGCGAATACGCCGGACCCGCAATGCGGACGCTCCACCGAGATGCCGGTCTCGCTGGCGAAGATCTCGGCCTCACTGCCGTCCGCGGCCCGGACGCAGTACTGCAGGTGTCCGTCCTCCATCACCGTGAGTTTCGGGTCACCGGCCTCGTAAGAATTGAGAACCGCCCGAACGACATCCATGTCCAAGGGAACGGGCGCATCACTGCCTTCGAGGAATTTATAGATCGACGGGCTGTAACTCACAGAAGGTCTCTCCCTGTACTGGTTTGCCGGCCTCGGACATCCACGCGCACCACGGGCCGGGCGTCGCTGAGGTGGTGCTCGGCCGCCGTGATGTCCCACAGATCCGGGCGGCGTTCGCCCTGCGCGGCGAGAGTACGGGCAAGGCGCACTCGCAGCAGGGAGCGGGCTGCGAGTGAGGGTGCGGTTGAGGCGCGGTTGAGGATGTCGGCTGCGGTGGGGTGGTCGTGGCGCCAGGCAACCTGGTAGGCCAGGACGCCGGCGCCCATATCGGGTCCGCGGCGGCGTGGGCGGGATACCTCCGCTCGCGCAAAGAGGACGCCTAGGACCCGTCTGGGGCCAACGTGGTGACCGCGACACCTCCGCTCGCGCGGGGAGAGGGTCGAGGCCACAGGCCATCCGGCCGGTGAGGTGCTGCGCGGGATCAACGTCCGTTGCAGACCGCAGTGTTGGGCGGCGCGGTGTCGGATATGCCTGCCCTGCTACCGATGCAGGCCGAAAGGGCGGACCTTTTCGAGAACGTCCGCGCTGGGGAGGCAGAGCGTGGAACCGGCGACGGCAGTCCTGCAGTCCTCCCTGACGTCCATCTGTTGCCGTGAGAAGGGGGTCTCAATGACGGGAAGAAAGGGACGCGCGGTCGCGTCACTGGTCGTAGTGCTGATAGTCGGGGGGCTCATAGGCGGGTGCTCCAAGGAGTACAACGACAAGCGGGGTAAGGGCGACGCACCCGTGCAGGGGCGCATGGGGGACAGCACAGCCGCCGAGGTTTTCAACATGCCTGACGGATTCGGCAACTTGGCCACGAAGTGCGTGGGCCACGGGTTCCGCGCTTACGTGACGACCAACGCCAGCGGGCCGTCCAATGTCGAGATCGTGCCGGACAAGGCATGCGCGAGTTGAGACGAGGGGCGATGGCCGCTCTGCTCGCGGTACTGCTCCTTGCCATGGTTGCTGGATGCTCACGGGACTACCAGAACGAGCGGGGTAAAGCGGACGCACCCGTGGCCGGGCGAGCGGGCGAGGACACTCCGGCCGAGGTCTACAACTTCCCGGACGGGTTCGGCAATCTCGCAACCAAGTGCATCGGCCCTGGTCGGCGAGGGTACGTCACTACCAAGTCCGTGCACCAGGAGGACGACGAAACGGTGGTCATCCCGTCGAACGCCGTCGTCGTCGACGATCCGGGATGCCGTGCCGCACGCTAGTGCTGGATTCCTCTTTGGCTGGGTATGCCCTGGTGGCGGGGTCGTTGCGGGTGCTCAGGGCGGGTGCTGGGCGATGGCTTTATGGGCACGGCCGGAGCGTGGCGAGGATCGGCGGGCTGTCGTCCGCCGGCTGGCGCCTGCCCGCCACCACACGGGCCGCCGACCTGGTGGTGCACCAGGAGGCTCGCAAAGTAGTCGGCGGCCGAGGTCGTCGGCCCACTCCTGACCCAGGCCAGAGCGCCTCGTGGTCGACAAGATTCCCGGATCCCTCCAACGGAAATCTTGAAGGGCCCTCCATAGCCCGGCTGACCGCTGGCGCCTGGATCGATGCCGCGGAACTCGAGGCATACGGCGCGACTCCCGAACTGATCGACTCGCCAGCTGACCTGAAACGCAGCGCCTGGTCGGCCAGCAGGTCGAGCGTCTGGTCACGGTCGAGGAGAAAGTGCGGGCGGTCAGACGCGGGAGGAGGACGTCGCGGTCAGGGGGACCGCACTGCTGCTGGCCCGCCCGGACACGGGGGCCGCGGCCCCCTCGGCATCCACGCTGCCAGCGGCTCTGGCTGGGCACTCGCCGGTCACCCAGAGCGGCACCCCGCGACCTATTACCGCACACACGGAGTCCGGTCCTTCCACGGCTGCGACTCCATCGGCGACGACACGCTGTGGGGCGTCAACCGGCACAGGGCGGGTGCCAGTAACACCCTCGTCGGCCTCTTGTCGATCCGCGCGGCTCGCCCGGACGGCGCCCCGATCTACGTCATCCTGGCGTCCCCTTAAATGCTGGCCTGAACCCTCTGGCACGATCCGTGGTACCGAAGCTACCATCGGTACCATGCCGCCTGCCAAAGCCATGAACCTACGTTTTCCCGATCCGGAGCAGCGTGCCGCGATCGAGGCCGCCGCGCGGCAGGAGGGCGTCAGCCTGCAGGAGTACATCCTGTCCGCTGCCTACGCTCGCGCCACCGCCGTGGAAGAGCGCTTCCTCGACGCGTTCCGGGGGTCGATGTCACTCAGCGGCGATGCGTTTGCCGAGGAGGCCGAGGCGGATGCCGCCGGCGGGGAGCAGCGTGCTGCGGAGTTGGAGGCGCGGCAGGATCTTGAGGAGCAGCAGAAGCGGGGCCACGCCGCGTGACGTCGAACGAGCCGCTCCAGCCTCTTGAGGTGCCGTTCTTGCTGCACGCCGCGCAGTTGCTGACTGGTGATCCGCAGGTTGACGACTACGGGCCGCTGTACGCGGCAGTTGCTCGGGTGAACGCGCGGGCCTTGGAGCGTGATATCTACGGTTCGCTGTATCTCAAGGCGGCCGCGCTGCTCCAGACGCTGGTGAGATTGCCGTGTCTGGAGCACTCCAACGAGGCCTTCGCCTGGCATTCCGCAGAGGCTTATCTGGCCCTGAACGGGTGTCACCTCGACTACCTGCCCAAAGAGGCGGTCTCTCTGGTAAAGGATGCCTCTTCCGGGGCTATGGGCGTGGGACTGATCGGCCGGCAGCTTCGTGCCTGGAGTGTTCTCTGACCGCTCTGGTGACGGATCCGTTGCCACAAAGCCGAGTACCGGAGGAGATCCCGGTCGGCTACCCTCAAACCGTTCCTCGATCCGAAAGGCTTCCCACGGCCGCCCGTGCCGTAGGACAGCCGCGCGTGACCAGGCGTCACTATGTGGGGATATACCCACCGCCCTCAACAGGCTGCTGGGGGCCGATCTTAGCGCCCTCGCAGGCCGGCCCCCCGAAGCGGCGGAGAACCGCAAGGGTGCCCTCCAGGAAGCGAACCACCGCCGACAATCGCCTTGAGAGAGGCGGAGCGCAGTGGCAGACGTGCTGGCCGGTCGCTCTCTGCGCCGCCCCGGTGGCTTCCCGCTCCACGCGATCCCGCTCGGCGTGACGGCGCGGGCGGAGCGGGGTCAGGTGCCAGGTCCGCGAGACCCAGCCCCGCGGGCGCTCCGGGAAACATGCCGGGGTGGGAGTTCATCGCAGACCGCCCAACGATCAGACGCACCAATCGGTTTACGGCCGGGCAGCTCAATGGTGCCGCACCTCGCTGAGGGTGGACGGTGGCCTAGGTCGTCGCAGCGGACCGGGAAGGGTGTCCAAGAGGGCGGACGGATCGTTTTGACGAACGTGACGGATGATCATTGGATGACCTCTAGCCAGGGCGCGCAGGCAGGCAGCGGCAAACGCAGAGCCGACGCCCGTCTTCCTGGACAAACGCGCCGAAGGCACCCCGCGCACGCCCGTGGTCAGATTCCAGCAGAAGCCCCGGACCAGGGCACACCCGTGTACACACAGCTCGCCGCGGAATGGGCCGCCCGCGGCGCCACCGTCCCCTGCAGCCCCGATCCGCTGTGGCAGCGTCTGGCTTCTCCCGACCACCTCAGGCACGAGACAGAAAGCACTTTGCGCCGGCTTCACCTGGAAGGGACCACCCACCCCGCTGACGGCACACCCGTTCTACCTCAACCGGAGGCACCCCGCCGTGCCGATCGATGAGCTCTGCCGGAACGTCCCCTGCAGAAGTCCTCCCACGCGACAACTGCTGTCGAGGCGTGGCACGCTGCCCCGCGCCAGCCCCGTTCGACGGGGCCTTGGTGAGGCGGTCGACGCTGTCGGCGGGCCGCCTGGCGGAGGACGCCGATGCTCGCCGATCAACGTCCGAGAGTGTCAGGCAGCGCGCGCCCGGCGTACGAGCTGGCCACGTCCGCTTGGCCGGACAGGTCGGTGGCGGTGATGACGGCATCCAGCAGGGCAGTTCGTCGTCGCTGCCGGCGCGGGCGCAGCCCCGCTCCATGCGCCGACCGCCGCGGCCGCACTCTGTTGTACCGGCTGGTCGGGCAGCCAGTGGATCACCTCGGCAGACTCTCCGGTAACGTCAGAATATGAGTCATCCGCATCCCGAACTGAAAGCCGCCCCTCCCCTGCCTGACGGAGGGCTGAGGGTCGTCGCCCTGGGTGGTCTCGGTGAGATCGGCCGCAACATGACCGTCTTCGAGTATGCCGGCAAGCTGCTCGTCGTCGATTGCGGCGTGCTGTTCCCCGAAGAGACCCAGCCCGGCGTGGACGTGATCCTGCCGGACTTCACCTCGATCCGTGATCGCCTGGACGACATCGTGGCCGTGGTGCTCACCCACGGCCACGAGGACCACATCGGTGGCGTGCCGTATCTGCTGCGCGAGCGCTCCGACATCCCTGTGGTGGGCTCGAAGCTGACCCTGGCGTTCCTGGAGGCCAAGCTCAAGGAGCACGGCATCAGGCCGCGCACGGTCCGGGTCCGCGAAGGCGACCGGCGCGGCTTCGGACCCTTCGACTGCGAGTTCGTCGCGGTCAACCACTCCATCCCGGACAGTCTCGCGGTCGCGATCCGCACCGGTGCCGGGATGGTGCTGCATACGGGTGATTTCAAGATGGACCAGTTCCCGCTGGACGACCGCATCACCGACCTGCGCGCCTTCGCCCGCCTTGGCGAGGAAGGCGTCGACCTCTTCCTCACCGACTCCACCAACGCCGAGGTCCCTGGTTTCACCACCTCCGAGCGCGAACTGAACCCGGCGATCGAGCAGGTGATGCGTACCGCCCCGCGCCGGGTGATCGTCTCCAGTTTCGCCAGCCATGTGCACCGCATCCAGCAGGTCCTGGACGCCGCGCACCAGCACGGGCGCAAGGTCGCCTTCGTGGGCCGCTCCATGGTCCGCAACATGGGCATCGCCCGCGACCTCGGTTACCTGAAGGTGCCCAGCGGCCTCGTCGTGAGTACCAAGGAGCTGGAGAAGCTCCCCGATCACAAGATCACCCTGGTGTGCACCGGATCCCAGGGCGAGCCGATGGCTGCTCTGTCCCGGATGGCCAACCGCGACCACGTGATCCGCATCGGCGAGGGCGACACCGTCCTGCTCGCCAGCTCACTGATCCCCGGCAATGAGAACGCCATCTACCGGGTGATCAACGGGCTGACCCGGTGGGGCGCCCATGTGGTCCACAAGGGCAACGCCAAGGTGCACGTCTCCGGGCACGCCAGCGCCGGTGAACTCGTGTACTGCTACAACATCGTCAAGCCCCGCAATGTCATGCCCGTACACGGCGAATGGCGCCACCTGCGGGCCAACGCCGACCTGGCTATCCGTACGGGGGTCGATCCCGCGCGGGTGGTCATCGCCGAGGACGGCGTGGTCGTCGACCTCGTGGACGGGCGTGCGACGATCACCGGCAAGGTGCCCGCGGGCAACGTCTACGTGGACGGCATGGAGGTCGGCGGCGCCACCGAGGCGTCCCTGAAGGACCGCGTCACCCTCGCGCAGGAGGGCGTGGTCACCGTGGTGGCGATCGTCGACGCCGACACCGGCGCCCTCGCCGAGACACCCGACTTCCTGGCCCGCGGGTTCGTCCACGACGACACCACCTTCGAACCGGTCATCCCTGTCATCGAAAAGACTCTGGCGACCGCAGCCCAGGAAGGCGTCGGCGACGCACGCCAGCTGGAACAGCTCATCGCCCGTGCCGTGGCGAACTGGGCCTTCCGGACCCACCGCCGCAGGCCCCTCATTATCCCCGTCATCATCGACGCCTGACCGACAGCCCTCTTCCCCGCTGCATAGCGGCATCCAGTGGGAGTACTTGTCCCAGGAGCGGGGCTTCGGTTCGGGGATGACGTGCTGGCGGCGTTTTGTCGCGTGGAACGAAGCCGGCGTGTGGGAGGAACTGCACCTGGTGCGGCTGAAGAAGCTGCGGGCCGCGAAGAAGCTGGACGGTCGCGGGCGGTGATCGATTCCTCCCACGTGCGGGCGGCCTGGCGGGGCTCAAAAGTGGACCCTGCCCGGTCGACCGCGCACGCCCGGGCAGCAAGCACCATGTCGTCACCGACGCCCAGGGCATCCCACTCGCGGTGTCGCTGACAGGCGGAAACCGCAACGACGTCATGCAGTTGCTGCCTCTGCTGGACAAGATTCCGGGGGGAGCAGGCGCCGTAGGCCGGCCCAGACGCAAACCCGATGCCTTGCTCGCCGACCGCGCCTACGACCACGACACGTACCACTGCCTGCTCTGGAGCCTGT
Source organism: Streptomyces sp. NPDC059668 (assembly GCF_042734135.1). Taxonomy (NCBI): domain Bacteria; kingdom Bacillati; phylum Actinomycetota; class Actinomycetes; order Kitasatosporales; family Streptomycetaceae; genus Streptomyces; species Streptomyces sp. NPDC059668. The sequence goes on from NZ_JBHWEL010000120.1 coordinate 18,067, forward strand.
CGCGCCTTTGTACATCTCTGTCGTGCGCGCTGCTGGGCTGGGTCAGGAGACGACCTTGTCGAAGGTTGAGGGCTTCGGTCGAGCTCGGGTGGGTGTAGATCGAGTCGCGGAGCTGCGTCGCGGTGATGTTGTGCCGCATGGCCAGCGCGACGGTGTTGA
>NZ_JBHWEL010000121.1:0-18075 GCF_042734135.1 Streptomyces sp. NPDC059668
CCTGCTCGTGGTAGCCGGCGTCGCCGATGTGCTTGTCCTTGTCGAACTCGGGGGAGTCCTTGATCTGGTCCTTGGTGAGAGCGACGTAGATCTTCCGTTCGGCCTGGTCGACCGTCCGTACGGTGCCGGCCGGCAGCAGCACGTGCTTGCCGAAGATCCATACGCCGGTGTCGACGACGAGGTAGGAGGAGTTGACGTCGTCCGAGTGCTTGTCGACCTTGCCGATGCTGCCGTCGGTGGCCTCGACCTTGTAGCCGATCAGGTCGGTGCCGGCGGTGTGGCCGGTGGTCGGCTGGTAGCCCCAGATATTGTCACTCATAAAGAACGGCTCCCTCATCGATATTGCTTGCCGCCCACAGTCGGACTGTGGGGGATTTCGAGGTGTCACCGAATCCGGTGACGTTTCCTCAGAAAGCCGGGTACCCCGTCTCCCGGGGCCCACCCGTATGGATGCGCTGCTCAGAACCATTGACCAGCGGTACCACTGGAACCATGTTTATCGACCCCAGAAGCCTCAGGTGCCCTGCGGAACGGTCTCCACGCCCGCAGGTCTTACTTATTTCAGGGGCGGGCCGGAGATGCGGAGTGTCCGTGAGCCCGCGTGCGACCTTCCGGTTTGAGAGTGGAATCCGGGGTGACACGGAGCGGTGAACCTATTTCGAGTGAGACAGGGTGTGAGTGGTTGTGGCTGCGGACGAGAAGGCTCAGGCCAAGGGCGAACAGGCCGAGGGCAAGGTCAAGAAGGTCGTCGGCGGTGCGGTCGGCAACGAGTCCCTGAAGGCCGAGGGGCGCACGGAGGAGTCCAAGGGTGACCTCCGTGAGGCCAAGGAGAAGGCCAAGGACGCCATCAAGCCCAAGTAAGCGCATCACCACTGATCCCGGCAGCCGTCACGGCTGCCGGGATCAGTGCTGCCCGGCATCGGAGGCGCGAGTCGGCGCCGGGCATCGGTTGCGCGCCCGACTGTCCCGGGTCGCCGACAGGGGAGCCGGGCACAGGCTTTGGAGGCACTTGCCACGGCATGTCGCCACGCTCCGGCAACTGCCAGAGGTCCGGCGGCGGCCGCGGGGCCGTCCGGGCCGCAGCCGAACCCTCAGAGACAACTGGACCTGTGGGCACAACCAGCGGTTCGGCGCGCCACCTGGGCCGATCCGAGCGGAGCCCGGTCACGCACGGATGCCTTCCGCAAACCGGGTTGAGGGGCTTTCCAGGACCGTAGGCACCGGGCCGCGTGGCCCTGGCGCGAGGCCTTGGCGCGACGCCCGACAGCGGCCCGGCATCACGTTAGCGGCCTTCCACCCGAGCAGGGGCCCGTTCCGGCGGTCGGGTCATGCTCAGGAGTGACGGACGCCCTCGTGGCCGCGTCCGGTACGCCACACTCGACGAGTTCTCGGCGCGGGCGACCAATGTCCGCTGGAAACTGCTTGGTTGAGGGGGACCACCGTTGTACTCGCCTCCTTCCGACCCGGACACCGAACGGCGCATGCGCGTCCGTCACGCTCGTGCGGCCCACGCCCTGGCCGTCCGGACGGAGCCGTCAGGACAGGTGTGGGGCTGGGCGGGACGCACTCTGGGAGGGCCGGCCCGCACCGCCGATGACCAACCGGTGTGGCTGCGCCTGGTGGCCGCACCGGAGGCGAAGGCGTCGGGAAAGCTGTGGGACGGGGCTCTGGACGCCCAGCACGCCTTCGGTGACCTGGGCGGGTACCGTCCCGCGCTGCTGGGCGTGCACGATGCCTTCGGCGACGGCATCGCCTACCGGGCGGAGCTGTCGGTCCGCGTCGAGCAGCCGGTTCTGTCCGCCGAACCGATCCTGCACCAGGGTCTCGGTCTCCCCGCCTCCTGGTGGGAAGAGCTGACGGGCACGTTGGAGAAGGTGTCGGCGGTCGGCACCGGTCGTGTCGCCGTGCGCGAGGCGTACATGGCCCAGGCCATCCCCGAGTTCGTGGGCATCCCGGCCCCGACCGCGGCTTCCTGGACCACGGCGCACGGTGATCTGCACTGGGCGAATCTGACCGCCCCGCTGCGCCTGCTCGACTGGGAGGGCTGGGGCCGGGCCCCGCAGGGATTCGACGCCGCCATGCTCTACGCGTACACGCTGTTGCAGCCTGGCGTCGCGGACCGCGTGCGCGCCACCTTCCCCGTTCTGGACAGCCCGGAAGGCCTCGCCGCCGAGGCGACCGTGTGCGCGATGCTGCTGCAGACCGTGGACCGCGGCGACAACCTGGCCCTCGAGGACCGGCTCCACTCGTGGGCGGACGAACTTCGGCGCCGCCCCGACAGGTAGGGGGACGGCGGGTGCCGTGCCCGTCATCGCCCGTGGCACACGGATACGCCTCCTGGAGAAGGGTTCTCGGGCGACGAGTGGGCCGGGCGGCTCCGGTGAGCTGCCCGGCCCGCGTGGTGCCGTGAGGTCGGCGCCGTGACTCGCGAGCGGGGGATCAGGAGGCCGGAAGGACCTTCCAGGAGCCGGTGCCGGGGCCGCGGTCGGTGTAGTGGCTGGTGGTCACGTCGTACTTGGCGCCGCCCTGCTGGCCGGAGAGGCCGTTGGCGTCGAGGAAGCCGCCGTTGGCGGAGCCGTAGTCGTTGAGCAGGCTGACGACGTCGTTGGTGCGGATGCGGCCGTCGGTGGGAGAGGACGTCCTGCCGAAGATGTGCCACTTGCTGGTGCCCGGGCCGCGGTTCTTGGTGGCGGTGGTCGACACGTCGTACTTGGCGCCGGTGCGGGTGGAGTGCCCGTTGGTGTCCAGGTAGGTGCCGGTGGAGTACTGGTTGACGAGGTAGACGACGTCGCCACTGGTGACGCGGCTTCCGTTGGCCCGGCCGGTGGCGGACACGACCTTCCACACGGAGGTCTGGGGGCCGCGGCTGTTGGGGGTCTCGTTGGTGCTCACGTCGTACTTGGCGCCGTGCTGCTGGGACAGGCCGTTGGTGTCCAGGTAACCGCCGTCGCCCTGGTACTGGTTCTGCAGCAGGATCTTGCTGCCGTACGTCAGTTCGTACAGGGCCGAAGAGTCCTCCGCTGTCGGCGCGGGGAACGTGAACGCCGTGCCGGTGAGCGCGGCCGCGGCTGCGAGGGCGGGCATGACGAAGCGGATCCGCATGAATCTTCCTCTGCTGTCTACGACGGGCTGGAAAATCCAGCCGGCAATTACCGAATGCAATTGCCAATCACGGAGCGTAGCAATCGGAGATCTTGAAGTGGGGCCGACGCACCGCCCGCGGAAGCGATCCGAGGGCAGCGTGGGCGACCGCCCCTACGAGACACCCTCGTACGGGAGTGGTCGGCGGCGTACGTCGTCGCGGCCTTCGCGCGACGCCCGGCTACGGTCGCCGAAGGACGAAGTCCCGCGGCGCGAACGGCAATCGGTGCCATCTCCCTCCGACTGGTCAACGCGCCTTGCGCACGGCCCAGTCCGACCGCACATCGATGAGGATGAGGACCACCGCCAGAATTCGGTGAATGCCCCAGGGTTCGCTGCGACACGCGGGTTCCAACGCCGCCGTCAGGTCAGGCCCCTTGGGCAGACCCAGTCCGGCAACGCCTTCAAAGGCACTCGGCGCGTGCCGACCCGTCCGACCCCCGGAGCGGCACCCCATGTCAATTCATCGCAGGCCCTCAAGTGGCGGCGGCGGAGAGGGTTTCCATAAGTTGCCGCGTACGGATTCACCCCGACCGATTCCGTCAGCACGTGTGTCGGCGAGGTGCTGTGCGATGGGTCCGGCAGCGCCCGGCATTCTGACGATCTAGGACGGGATCAGACCTATTCCCTGCCTAACCTCGCCGTCGGTGGACATCATCAGCGAGGAGAACACCATGCCGGAGCAGACCAACGCCGCGCCCGAGGGCTACACCACGGTCGCCCCCTGGGTCGTGACCGACGACACGGGAGCCTTCCTCGACTTCGTCACCCGGGCGTTCGACGGAGAGGAGTTGGGGCGGGTGGCGACCGAGGACGGCTTGATCGGGCATGGAGAGATCCGTGTGGGCGACACCGTCGTGCTGGCCTTCGACCGCCGCCCGGACTGGCCCACCATGCCGAGCCTGCTCCGCGTGTTCGTCACCGACGTGGACCAGGCGTTCGCACGGGCCGTCGCGGCCGGCGCGCAGGTCGTCACCGCGCTGGTGGACGACGCCTTCGGACAGCGCGGCGGGCGCGTCAAGGACCCCTTCGGCAACATCTGGTGGGTGGTCAGCCACGTGGAGAACGTCCCCGAGGACGTGATGTGGAAGCGGCTGGAGGACCCCGTCTACGCCGATGCCATGCGCGTGGCCCAGGAGACGCTCGACGCCGAACTCGGCGGTCGACGACACGGACGCGGTAGCGCGCCCGTCAGGACGACCGGTTGATCAATGCCCTCCAGTACGCCGAGGGAGCCGGGTCCGCGACGGCGGACGCCTTCCAGGGCGTGGCACCACGCGGCCGGGTCGTGCTCATGGGATCGGCCGGCGCACGGCCCCTGCCCGGCCTCGGGAGAGCTCGGCGGGAACGAACAGAAGTTAGCGGACATCCGGGCAGGAACTAGGATGGAAAGCACAGGGCCCCTCATCCTCTGAGGAGAGTGATTCCGTGGGCCGCGTGTCCCGGGCGCATGCGGAGGAGAACCGGCAGCGCGTCGTAGTCACCATCTCCCGGATGTTCCGTGAGGTGAAGGCCGCCGGGCTCACCCACCGGCCGGGCAGCAGCTTCGTCTTCCTGCTGCTCAGCGTTGTGCTGGTCTCCGGTGTGCGACTGGCGCTGGCCGCGGTCGACGTGCACGTCATGGGCATCGCGGAGTACGCCGTCCTGATCCCGATCGTGGCCAGTGCGCTCCTGTCGGTGCGACAGACCTTGATCGTCGGGTTGTTCAACCTGGCCGCGGCCATAGCGGTCTACGGAGTTCTCCTCCAGGACATGGGCCGGGCCGACCAATTCACGGTCATCACGGCGCTGGCGGTCGTGCTGTGCATCAGCCTGGCCGTCTGTCGTCTCCGCATCGCGGGCGAGAGACGCTTCAGCCGCCTCATGATCGCTCGCGAGCGGCTCGTGCTGCTCAGTGAGGCCAGCAGTCGCGTCGGAAGCACCCTGGACGCCACGAGAACCGCGGAGGAACTGACGGACGTCGCGGTGAACGGTTTCGCGGACCATGCCGCGGTGGACCTCTTCGAGAGTGTTCTGATGTGCGAGGAACCCGTCGTGGAGGCCGGTACGGGCGACCTCGTCCTGCGCCGGAGTGCCGCGTCGGGCTCGTCGGTGCCTCTGGGAGGTGTGAGTCCGGGCGAGACCGTCGTCTACCGGGAGGGTGCGGAGACGACCCTCGGTCTGATCTCGGGCAGGCCGATGATGCTGGAGATCACCGAGATCACCGAGACCTCCGCATCCGCTTCCGGGCCCGCCCGTCCCGGCCACGCCACCAAGAACGCACCCCACTCCGCGCTGGCGATCCCGCTCCGCGCGCGCGGTGCGACTCTCGGCATCGCGCTGTTCACCCGCTCCCCGGCCCGGGACCCCTTCGACGCCGACGACCTCCTCCTGGCTCAGGAGATCGGCGCACGAGCCGCCGTGTGCGTCGACAACGCCCGCCGCTACACCCGCGAGCGCCACATCTCCCTGGCGCTCCAACGCAGCCTGCTCCCACCGATGGCACCGAAACACCCGGCACTGGAAGCGGCCACGCGCTACGTTCCCGCGGGCCCGCACTCGGGGGTGGGCGGCGACTGGTACGACATCATCCCGCTCTCGGGAGCCCGGATCGCCCTGGTGGTCGGCGACGTCGTCGGTCACGGCGTCAACGCCTCGGCGACGATGGGGCGGCTGCGTGCCTCCGTGCGCACGCTCGCCGACATCGACCTGCCGCCCGACGAGCTGCTCACCCACCTCGACGACGTCGTCACCCGTACCCGGGACCACATCGACACGAGTGAGGTCCGCAAGGGGGGCCGTGATCCCGGACCGGACACCGGCGAGATCGCGGCGACCTGTCTGTACATGATCTACGACCCGGTCTCACGCCGCTGTTCGGCCGCACGGGCCGGCCATCCGCCACCCGCCGTCATACGGCCGGGATCGGACGCCGAATACTTCGACATCCCCGCCGGTCCTCCGCTGGGTGTGGGCGGACTCCCCTTCGAGACGGCCGAGCTGGAACTGCCCGTGGGCACCCGGCTCGCCCTGTACACCGACGGCCTCATCGCCGTTCCCGGACACGATCTGGACGAAGGACTCGAGCACCTCCAGAAGGCGCTGTCCGAGCCGATCGCCTCGCTGGAGGACTTGTGCGACCACGTTCTCGGCACGGTGGCCGGTGACGGCTCCAGGGACGACGTCGCTCTCGTCGTCGCCCGCACCCGGGAACTCGGCGGCACGCACACCGCCGCGTGGAACCTGACCGACGACCTCGCCGACGTCGCCCGCGCCCGCGACCTCGCCTCGTCCCGGCTGGCGGCCTGGGGTCTGGCGGATCTGGCGTTCACCACGGAACTCGTCGTCAGTGAGCTGGTCACCAATGCCATCCGCTACGGGTCCGGCCCGGTACAGCTGCGGCTCATCCGGGAGGACGCCTTGACCTGCGAGGTGTCCGACGGCAGCAACACCGCACCCCACCTGCGCCGGGCCAGGACGTCCGACGAGGGAGGGCGCGGGCTGTTCATCGTCGCGCAGCTCGCCGAGCACTGGGGCACCAGGCAACGGTCCGACGGCAAGACCATCTGGGCCGAACTCGCCCTCCCGGATGCGCGTCCCTAGGGGTGCGCTCGGGCGGGGTCGGGTTCGGACCGGGCGTCGGGTGGCATGACGACGACGGACCGACCGTAGCCGTCCGGTCACTCAGGGGCCGTCATTCGGAGCAGCGACTCGGTAAGGGCGGCGAGGCGCTGGCGGTAGTCCGGGTCGTAGGCCTCGGCCGCTGCCCGCGACTCCTTGACGCCGTCGTAGTACCGCCCGGTGACGCCGGCGAGTTCGGGAGCGTCGACCAGGCGCCGGGTGGCCGCCACCCCCTGCTCCAAGGAGTCGACGACGTCCATGCCGGACGCGCGGGACATGGTCGTCGGCATGTAGGACGCGGGATGGAGGCTGTTGACGGTGATGCCGCTCCCGGACAACTCCTCGGCGAGGTCCAGGCCGTGGCTGATCATGGCCAGCTTGGAGCGGCAGTAGGCCGCGACATCGGTGTAGCCGCGGGTGAGTTGCGGATCGTCGAAGTCGATCGGCTGCTGCCCGACCGAGGCCACGTTGACGACCCGGGAGGGCCTCGCGCGGCGCAGGAGCGGGAGCAGTTCCCGGGTCAGGAGGACGGGTGCCAGGTGGTTCACGGCCAGGCGCAGTTCGTGCCCGTCCCGGGAGGTCAGCCGGCTGGTGCCCTCGGCGTGGAAGCCGACTCCGGCGTTGTTGACGAGCACGTCGAGCCGGTCGTGCGCGGCGGCGACGTCGGCGGCGAGCCGCCGGACCTCGGCGAGCGAAGACAGGTCGGCCCGGTAGGTCTCGGCGCCCGTGGCCGCCGCGACCTCGGACAGACGGCCCAGGTCGCGGCCGTGCAGCAGCAGGGTGTGCCTGCCGTCGGCGGCCAGGTCCTCGGCGAGGGCGCGGCCGAGTCCGTCGGAGGCCCCGGTGATGAGGATCGTTGCCATGTCGTGCACCTTTCGGGTCGGGCGGCACCCGTGGGCGCCGCCCGACAGAGGATTCGAGAAGGGATGAGGGCCCGGCTTCCCGGCTCGGGGCCCGCGGACCGGTTCCGCCTCGGGGCTGCCCGCGACGGCCGGTGCCCGGTCGGGGGTGGGGGGAGCAGGACCCGAACGGGGCTCCGGCCGCCGTGGCGGCGGCCGGAGCCCGGCATGTCGGTGAGGCCGCGGGCGGCGGCGGGGTGGCGAGGGTGCCGGCGGCTGCCGTCCGGGAGGGACGGGGACCCCGTGGCGTTGTCAGGACGCCGGTACGTCCAGCAGCGAGGCGGACGTACCGGCGCGGGGCACAGCGGTCGGCCGAGTCGGCCGAGTCATCCGGGCCGGGGGAGTCAGCCGAGGGTCTTCAGCAGCGCGGCCGCCAGTGGCGCGGAGGAGGCGGGGTTCTGCCCGGTGTGCAGGGTGCGGTCGACGACGACGTGCGGCGCCCACGGTTCGCCCGCCGAGTAGATGCCGCCGAGGGCGACGAGCCGCTCCTCCAACAGCCACGGCAACCGGTCGGCCAGCCCGGTCTGCCGCTCCTCCGCCGTGCTGAAACCGGTGAGCCGGTAGCCGGCGAACGGCGAGGGGCCGTCCGCATCCTCCGTGGCGAGCAGCGCGGCCACTCCGTGGCACACCACGGCCAACGGCGTACCGGCCGTATGAACGGCGCGCAGCAGCCGGGCGGAGTCGGTGTCCCGGGCCAGATCCTGCAGGGGCCCGTGGCCTCCGACGTAGAAGACGGCGGCGTACCGGCCGGGGTCGACGTCCGCCAGAGTCAGCGGAGCGCGGAGTTCGGCGGCGGCTTCCACGGCGGCGGCGATCGCGGCGGCACCGGCGGGGCCCCCGTTGACCTCGGGGGTGAGGCTGACGGGGTCGACCGTGGGGACGACGCCGCCGGGGGTGGCGACGGCCACCCGGTGTCCGGCCTCGATGAAGGCCCGGTACGGGGCGGTGAACTCCTCGGCCCAGAAGCCGGTGGGGTGCTCGCTGCCGTCGGTCAGCGTCAGGTGGTCGGTGCCGGTCAGCACGAGAAGGATCTCTGACATGTCGGTGTACTTCCTGGTCGGCCCCTGGTCTTCCGGGGGCGCGGGGATCGTGTCCGTCGGCGTACCGCGGCGGAACATCGAGGACCCTAGATCGGCTGTTCATCAGGAATCCAATAGGATCTCCGGTATGAGTCATCAGAACTCCGATGAGAAGAGTGTCCGGCCCGGTACCGGCCGCCGTCCGGCCGAAGCCGGCACGAAGGAGGCGCGGCAGCCCCGCGGGATCACTCCGACTCCCGACGGACCCCTGGACATCGGATTGCTGCGGACCTTCCTCGCCGTCCACCGCGCTCGCTCACTGACCACCGCCGCCCGGATACTGGGAATCTCCCAGCCCACCGCGACCGCGCAAGTGCGCACGCTGGAGCGGCAGCTGGGCCGGCAGCTGTTCGAGCGGCTTCCCCGCGGAGTGGCCCCGACGACGGTCGCGGACGAACTGGCCGGGCAGATCGCCGGACCGCTGGACGCCCTGGCCGAAGTCGCCGACCGCGGCCGCGCGGGAGTGGAAGCACCACCGGAGCCGGTTCATCTGGGCGGCCCCGCCGAGATGGTGTCGGCCCGGGTGCTGCCCGCCCTGGCGCCGCTCGCGGCCCGCGGCGTACTGCTGCGCGTCACCCTCGGACTCGCCGAGGACCTGCTGGACGGCCTGCACGCCGGGAGGTTCGACCTGGTCCTGTCCGCAGTGCGGCCGCGCGGCCGCACGCTGGTCTCGGTCCCGCTGATGGACGAGGAGTTCGTCCTGGTCACGACCGCGGAGTGGGCCCGGCGGATCGGACCGGTCGAGTGTGACGACCCGGGCCCCCTCCGTGGCGTCCCCCTGGTGTCGTATGCCGAAGACCTGCCGATCCTTCGCCGTTACTGGCGCCACGTCTTCCGGACCCGCCTGACCGCTCGGCCCGCCTTCGTCGTGCCGGACCTGCGTGGAGTACTGGCCGCCGTGACCGCCGGAGCGGGGGTCACGGTCCTGCCCCGCTACCTGTGCGAGTCCGAGCTGGCGTCCGGCGCGGTGGTTCCGCTGCTCACACCGGACGACCCGCCCATCAACACCGGCTTCCTGGTGGAGCGGGCCGGCGCACCCTCCCGCGCGCCGGTCACCGCCGTCCGCGAACAACTCCTCACCGCCGCCCGTTCCTGGTGACGGAGGCGGTCCCCGGCGTGCGGCGGACAAGGCGCCGGCTTGCCCTTTCCGGAACGACGGACCCTCTCTCCCCGGAGGAGGTCTACGCCGTGGTGGTGGTCCGGTGAGTCAACGCCCTTGGGTCGGCACGGGAGCGGTCGCCCAGCGGTGCGTGATCTCGCTCAGAGCGGCGGCCGCGCGCTCGGCGGCCGATCCGTTCAGGCGCACCTCGGGGGCCAACTCGACGTGCAGGAAGGGGATGTCCGCGGCGTCGGCGGCCCGGCCCTCCATGTTCGTGGAGCCCTCCACCGGGCACGTCCGCGCCCAGGCCCGGCACACATGGAAGCCGTGCCGGCCCAGGGCGCCGGCCAGTCCGCGGGCGTCCGAGCGGCCGGCCGATCCGGCGCCGGTGGAGGCGACCACGTCGTAGCCGGGAGCGGTGGAGGCCGCGAAGCCGTGCACCTGTACCCCGGGCATCCCGCGGTGGACCAGCTCGGCGCAGATGGCGTAGAAGACGGTGTCCCGGCGATGTGCCACGTCCGCGGAGTTCCCGTCCCCCGCTTTGCGATGTGCTCCCGCGATCACCAGGATGCCGCCGGGGGAGTCGCGCAGGACCCGCACGCCCAGCTGCTCGGTGCCCTCGTCGAAGACCGGGTGCGGGACCTGGATCGAGAAGCGCGGGGTGTGGTCCAGGTCCAGGTAGACCCGGCCCCAGCCGCGCGGCGTCACGGCGTCGTCGGTGCGGTCGGCCACCTCGGCGTAGCGGTGCCCGGAAACCCGGTCGAGGACCGTGCGCACGGTGAAGTCCCGTTCGGAAAGCAACCGTTCCGCCTCTGAGCGGTGGCCGTCGACGAGCAGGCCGATCCCCCGCGCGATGGCGGTGCGGTCCGCCCTGCGGGGCTGCCGGTAGCCGTGCCCCGGACCGAAGCGGCTGGTGTAGTCGGCCACCTCCTGGGCCAGGTTCTCCCGCCGGGCGTTCTGGTCGGGACGGGCGTCGGCCGTGTCCGTGCCGCTACCGCGGGTGGCGTGGATTACGGCCGTCAATGCGGCCGCGAGACCAGCGACGACCAGGAGAATTGTCGTGATCGTTATGGTGCGTGGACGAGTGGGGCTCATGGTCGTATCAAGATATCCCGGTGAACATATGCCGTAGCCGCATCCCGCTGAGCCTCCTCGCCCCGCTCTCCCTCGTCGCCGCCGTCGCCGGCTGCGGCCCTCTGTCGGACGACGGAGGCGGTCAGGGCGACGGTCGTTCCTTCACCGTCGCGGCTGCCGGGGACATCCTGATGCACCCCGCGCTGGTGGACCAGGCCCGCAAGGACGCGAAGCGCACCGGCAAGGGCGTCGCCGGGCTGGACTTCGGGCCGATGATGGCCGGCATCCGGCCGCTGATCAGCAAGGCGGATCTGGGGATCTGTCACTTCGAGCCGGTGGTGGGCAAGGTGAACGGCCCCTTCGAGGGCTTCCCGGACTTCCAGGTGCCGCCGCAGACCGCCAAGACGATCAAGGACCTCGGCTACGACACCTGCTCCACCGCCTCGAACCACACGCTCGACCATGGTTTCGAGGGCGTCCAGCGCACCCTGGACGCGCTGGACGCCGCAGGTCTGAAGCACACCGGCTCCTTCCGGACGCAGAAGGAGGCGCTCACCCCGCTGGTCATGGACGTCAAGGGGGTCAAGGTCGCGCAGATATCGTTCGCCTACGGCTTCAACGAGCCCCACACGTTCCCCAAGGGCAAGCCGTGGGTCGCCAACGAGATGAGCCTGAAGGCGATCAAGGCAGCCGAGCAGCAGGCGCGCAAGGCCGGTGCAGAGGTGGTGATCCTCTCCATCCACTGGGGCCTGGAGCACCATCCGGACGCCTCGGCCCAGCAGATCTCCTTCGCCCGGCAGATCGCCAGGCAGACCGGTGTCAACCTGGTCATCGGCTGCCACTCGCACGTCGTGCAGCCCATGGAGAAGGTCGACGGCACCTGGGTGGCCTACAGCATGGGCAACCAGATCGCCCGGCACGAGGTGCCGACCGGGCTCACGGAGGAGGGCGTGATCGCCTGGTTCAGGTTCACCGAGCACGGCAAGGGGCACTGGGACGTCCAGCCGCGGTTCGAGCCGACGATGCTGGAGATCCCGCCGGACGCCGAGAACGCCACGGACGGTGGCAAGGCCGCCTACAGCGATGACGACGCACGGGACTACCGCCTGCTGGACGTGCCGGCCGCGCTCCGGGACGACAAGGACCTCACCGACCGGCAGCGGGCCCGCCTGCGCCTCGCCTTCGAGCGCACCGAAGGCACCCTGTACAACCGTGGCGCGGCCGAGGACGGCCTGAAGCCGCTGACCCCGCTGCCCTGACGCCCGCCGCCGCCTCACGGGCGACGCGCACGTGTGCCCGATTCTGACCACCTAAACGCGACTGTTGCGCAGATCACAGCGGAACGTGTGCAACTTCATGGGTTTCTGGACGGTCAGAGTGCTGCGGGCACACTCGCGAAACAGATGTTCCCGTAGCGCACACACAACTGAAACAACGTTCCCGCCCCCGCGCGGACCGATCACCCGCACACCCTGAGAGGACCCTCCCTTGGCGTCACCGCCCCCGGCACGGCAGCACCGAGCCCGCCGCCGAGCCGACATGTCGCTGATCGGAGGCATCCGACCGCCGATCGCGGTCCTGTCGGTGCTCCTGCTGGCACTCGCCGGGATCACCACGGTCGTGCTGGGCCACGTCGACACCGCAGGGGTGCCGAAAGCGGTGCTGACCTCTCAGCAGCACTTCGCGGAGGACGGCGCCATCGCGTTGCGCGCCTCCATCGACGAGTCCGTCACCGACCTCACCCGGTCCGCCGCGCTGTTCAGCGCCGGCCAGCCGGTCTCCGGCGACGCCGCCCTCGACAAACTCGGCAGCACCTACCAGAAGTGGACGGGCACCGCCGTCGTCGAGATCAGCTCCGGCAAGCTGGTCGCCGCCCGAGGCGAGACCGTGCCGCTGACCTCGGTGAACAACGCCACCCTCGGCGACGAGGGCGGCCTCGCGCCCCGCATGGTCCGGCTGAAGAACGGCGAGACGCGCCTGCTGTCCTTCGCGCTGCTCTCCTGGCCGGGCAAACCGCAGTTGCTGCTGGTGGCGTCCAGCAACCTGACGTTCCCCGGCATCAGCCTCGGCCAGTTCCGTTCCATCGCCGTGGCCGACCAGGGCGGCGCGATCCTCAGCAGCGACGGCATCCGCGAGCCCGAGCAGGTGCGGACGGGCACCGACCGCCAGGAGATCAAGGCATCCACCAAGCAGCTGAAGGCCTTCGCCCAGTTCGCCGCCCGCAAGGCCCGACAGGACCCGCGCAGCAGCAAGGAACCCGGCATGGGCGGCTACCAGGGCGTCAGCGGCAGCGTGGTCGGCGGGCACGTACTCAGCAACCGGTCCGTCGCCGGATACGCCACGTTGGCAGCGCCCGGCCCCGGTGAGACCACCACCGCCTCCGGGCTCGGCCTGTCCGTGGTGGCCATGGTCAAGGTGGGCGAGGACCCCACCCGCACCCAGTCCCTGGTGTTCGGCCTGCTGGCGGGCGGCGCGCTCCTCGTCGCCGGCGCCCTCGCCGTCGCCGTACTGCTGGGCACGGTGCAGCGCCCGCTGATCCGGCTGTTCCTGGAGTCCCGCCGGCTCACCCGCGGCGACCTGACCCGGCCCGTCAACGTCCCCGGCTACGGCGAGGCGCGACGCATCGGCAGCGCCCTGGAACGGCTGCGCCGCCAGCTGCTCGGTGAGAGCGCCGACGCGACCGGCACGGCGCAGCGCCCGCGCGGACTGCGCCGGGTGGGCACCCGGGCCCTGCTGGCCGTCTGCGCCGTACTGCTGCTGGCCTGGTCGGCGCCGCTGATGTTGCTGGTCAACCGTGCCGACGGCAAGGCCGTCGTACCGCAGCAGCTCGTCAGCGACCAGCGCGAACGCACCGACACCCTCAGCGACCGGGTGCGCCGCGCGCTCAACGAGGGCAGCGCCGACCTGGAGTCGGTCGCCTCCCTCATCGGCAACCGCACCGACCCCGACGCCATGGGGGCGGTACTGCAACGCACCCTCGACGAGAACCGGCGCTACCGCTCCCTCTACGTCGTCGACTCCTCCGGCCAGATCCTGGCCCGCGAGGGCAAGAGCCCCAAGGTGATCCGCTCCCACCGGGTCTCGGACACCCCGATCCGGCTGCTGGGCCGAGGCGGCAAGGAACCCGTCGTCGTGGCCGACGCCGAGATCCCCGGGCGGAGCGGTGCCCAGCTCGTCGGTGAGTTCCGCGTCGAGTTCCTCAACGCGCTGCTGACCCGGCCGGGTCTGGGCGTGGTCCGCCTCGTCGACGACCGCGGCGAGGTCATCGCCGGCAACACCGGCTTCCTCGCCTTCCAGGGGCTGCCCGACGACCACCTCAAGGACCTGGCCGCGGCCAGCGCCCAGCGGCTCGGCAAGAAGGCCCGCGCGAACGGGGTGCTCTACCGTGAGCACGGTGCGCGGATCGCCGCCGCCGCCCCGTTCGCCGGCAGCGGCCCCGCCGAGTCCCTCGGCTGGAGCGTGGTCAGCTGGCAGGCCGCCAGCCGGCTCGCCATCCCCGAGTACGACAGCCAGAACCGCACCGTGCTCGCCGGACTGCTCGGCGCCGCCGCGGCCGTCGCCTGCCTGGGCTGGATGCACATCGTGGTGGCCCGGCCGCTGCGCTCGCTGGCCGAGCGGGCGGAGACGCTGGCCGACGGCGACCGCAAGACCGTGCTGTTCCCGCAGCACCACGACGAGGTGGGCGCGGTCACCCGCTCCCTCGAACTCATCCGGCAGCAGCTGCACGGCCAGAGCCGGCAGCAATCCCGCCGCACCCCGCCCCAGGCGCCCGCGCCGCAGCAGTACACAAGGAACTGATCGCCCGTGCTCTTCCTCTACACCGTGCTGATGGTGTGCTGCGCGATCCTGCTCGTCGCGGGCATCGTGGAGCAGCGACGGCACTTCACCAACCTGGACCAGATACCCACCCGGGTCCTGGTCAACGGCATCCGCGGCAAGTCGTCCATCACCCGGCTGTGCGCGGGCGCCCTGCGCGGCGGTGGTCTGACCACCGTCGCCAAGACGACCGGCACCGCGGCCCGGTTCATCCACCCGGACGCCACCGAGGAGCCGGTCTACCGCAAGTTCGGCATCGCCAACGTGGTCGAGCAGATCGGTATCGTGCGGCGCGCCGCCGCCTACCAGCCGGACGCGCTCGTCATCGAGTGCATGGCCGTCATGCCGGCCCTCCAGGAGATCAACCAGTCCAAGCTGATC
Source organism: Streptomyces sp. NPDC059668 (assembly GCF_042734135.1). Taxonomy (NCBI): domain Bacteria; kingdom Bacillati; phylum Actinomycetota; class Actinomycetes; order Kitasatosporales; family Streptomycetaceae; genus Streptomyces; species Streptomyces sp. NPDC059668. The sequence goes on from NZ_JBHWEL010000121.1 coordinate 15,090, forward strand.
CGCTCCACGATCGGCGTGCTGTGCAACGTCCGTGAGGACCACCTCGCCGAGATGGGTCCCACCCTGGACGACGTGGCCCGTTCGCTGTGCCGGTCGATGCCGGAGGACGGCATCTGCGTCACCGCGGAGAAGGACCGCTTCCACATCCTCCAGGAGGAGGCCGACGCCCGGAACTGCCAACTCATCTACGCCGATCCGGAGATCGTCAGCGACGAGGAGCTGCGCGGCTTCAGCTGGTTCACCTTCAAGGAGAACGTGGCCATCGCGCTGACCGTCGCCGAACTCCTCGGCGTGGACCGGGAGACGGCCCTCCAGGGCATGTACGAGGCCCCGCCGGACCCCGGTGTCCTCTCCGTCGAGCGTTATCTGACGCCCGAGGGGAAGAAAATGCGCTTCGCCAACGTCTTCGCGGCCAACGACCCCGAGTCGACGCTGATGAACATCAGCCAGCTGCTCGACCTCGGCGCCATCCACCGTCCGCTCCACGTGGTCATCAACTGCCGCCCCGACCGCGTCGAACGCAACGGGCAGATGGGCGAGATCATCCCCGACCTCGACCCCGAGCGCGTCTTCGTCATCGGCCACCCGGCCAAGTCCGCCATCGACGCCATCCCCGCCGAGTTCCGCTCGCGCGCCGTCGACCTCGGCGGCGACAAGCGCGACCCCGAGGAGTTCATGGCCCGGCTGCTCGAACAGCTCGGTCCGGACTCCTCGCTGGTCGCGATCGGCAACATCCACGGCCAGGGCGAGATCCTGCTGGAGCACCTCGCCGAACTCCCCCCGGACGACAGCGCCGACGAGGTGGCGGCCGCCGCCCCGGACAGCGGCACGGGGGCGGCCGCGGTGGTCGAGCACGTCGAGACCGTGCAGCTGTACGTGCCCCGCATCGACCCCTACCAGCGGTACCCGGAGGCGTACGAGTCGCGCTACGGGCAGCAGCCGTACGTCCCGCACGTCCCCGTGCAGCGTGACGCCGCACACCCGTACCCGGACCAGGGGCGGGTGAGCCCGACAGGGCAGAGCCGGCCGTACCCGGACGACGCCCGGCCGCAGCAGCACCACGGCGCCCAGCCCGCCCCCGCCGCGCCGCAGGCGCGTCCGGAGAGCGGCACCTCGCCCGGACAGGTCCCGCAGCGCGGGCTGTTCGAACCCCGTATCGCCCCCCAGCCTTCCGCCGATGAGAGCCAGCAGTGGCACAGCCCAGGAGAGCAGCGTTGATCCCCTCCGTCCTCACCCCCGAGATCGCCGCGATCGGCATCGGCCTGGGTCTGATGTTCTCGTTGATGTGCTACCTGGCGACCAACCTGTCGCCGGGCGGCATGATCACGCCCGGCTGGCTCGCGCTCACCCTCATCGAGGACCTCCAGCGGGCCGCGCTGGTGGTCGGCGTGACCGTCCTGACGTACCTCGCCACGCTGTTGATGCAGCGCTTCGTGATCCTGTACGGCAAGCGGCTGTTCGCGGCCGTGGTGCTCAGCGGCGTGCTCATCCAGGCCACCGTGATCATCGTGCTGCAGATGGAGTTCCCGCTGCTGTACGCCAACCAGACGCTCGGGTTCATCGTCCCCGGGCTGATCGGCTACCAGCTGGTCCGCCAGCCCAAGGGCGCGACGCTGCTGTCCGTCGGCTCGGTCACCCTCGCCACCTACGTGGTGCTGACCGCCGGCATCCTGCTGGGCGCCCTGCCCTCCGCCTGAGTCCGCCTGTTCCCGACGCAACCCTGGAGCCCCTCACCATGCCGAAGCGCAAAGGCCGCCCCGTCGTCCACACGGCGACAGTGCTGGCGCTGCTCGCGGGCAGCGCGTACTTCACCTACGAACTGCGCAAGGACGAACAGGCGAAGGTCCCGGCCGCCCAGACGGTCACCGACAACGCCCTGCAGAACTCGGGCAAGGCGACCGGCAAGGAGACCTGGGAGCGCCTGAACGACCCGGCGCGGTCCGTGCTGCGTGACGGCAAGGGCGCGATCATCGCGACCTTCACCGACGGCGCCCGCACCGCCACCCTCAAGGGCCCGTCCCGCACCTTCACCGAACCGGCCAACACCAGCACCAAGGTCGTCACCGACGACTGGGTCCGTCTGATGTCGGAGCCCTGGACCAAGGGCGCCCAGAACCAGCAGTGGTTCAAGGACTGGTTCAAGCAGTTCTACGGCAGCCAGGAGGACGACATCTTCGCGATCGCCTTCCAGTACGTGCAGGGTGTGCCGGTGAAGAAGGACTCCGCGGGCGTCCCGTACGCGGGCGACGCGGTGTTCGGCCCGTACAAGGCGGACGGTGTGGACCGCCTGGAGCAGAACGACTTCTACGACTACCTCGGCATCCCGTACACCTTCCGCAGCGGGACCACGATGAGCCCGCGCCAGGAGCGCTACCGCGCGCTGGACTGCTCCGGCTTCATGCGGATGGTGTGGGGCTACCGGTCCCGCTATCCGCTGATGGCCAGCGACACCCTCGGCGACGGCCTGCCGCGCTCGGCCAACGGCATGGCCCGCTCCAAGGTCGGCGTCGATATCATCAAGCTCCAGGGCCCGTCCCCGTGGTACACCCGGCCGAAGAACACCGACACGCTCCAGCCGGGGGACCTGCTGTTCTTCAAGATGGACCACCGCACCGCCGACCACATCGACCACGTCGCCCTCTACCTGGGACTGGACACCGAGGGACACAAGGTCTTCATCTCCAGCCGCAAGGAGCAGAACGGCCCCACGATCGGCGACGCGGGCGGCGTGTCCCGCATCGACGGCAACGGCTTCTACGCCCAGCTGTTCCGCAGCGCGAAGCGGCTCTGAACCGGGCGGGGCCGGAGAGGACCGCGCCGTGTCGGGCGCGGACCGGTCCGGCCCCGGGTTGCCGTCGGCCCGGCGGTCCGGGGCGGCGAGGTACGCCGTGGGGCGCGGGACGCCTTGGGGGGGGGCGGTTGAAACACCACAGAGAGGGGGGGGGTTGGTGTGGAGGGCCCACGGGGGGTCGGGGGTTGTCTGTGA
>NZ_JBHWEL010000122.1:0-16683 GCF_042734135.1 Streptomyces sp. NPDC059668
CGCCCCGCCCGCCGGCCCGGCGCACCCCGGCCCGGCGCGTCCAGGCCCGGCGGCTCACGCCCGCTGCGGCTCGGCAGCCCCCGGCCCCGGCTGCGCATGGTCAGCCTCGCCCTGACGCTGGTGATGGCCGCCTTCGTCGTCCGCCTGCTCCAGGTACAGGCCGTGGACGCCAGCGCGTACGCCGCGAAGGCCGAACAGAACCGCTACGTCGGCCGCACGCTGGCCGCCACCCGCGGCGGGATCACGGACCGCAACGGCGTCGAGCTGGCCACGAGCGTGGACGCGTACGACATCACGGCCGACCCGACGATGTTCACCCGGGCGGCGACGAAGGTGTCGGACGCGCCCGAGCAGGCCGCGGCGCTGCTCGGGCCGATCCTCGACCAGAGCACGGACACGGTCGCCAGGAAGCTGCGGACCAGGAACACCCGCTACACCCTGCTCGCGCACCGCCGTACCCCGCAGGTCTGGAAGCAGATCAAGGACCTGAAGACCACGCTCGCGGCCAAGGCGGAGACCGACAAGAGCGCGGTCAACTTCCTCGCGGGCGTCCTCGCGGTCCCGGCCAGCAAGCGCGTGTACCCCAACGGCGATCTCGCCGCCGGGATACTGGGCTGGGTCAACGCCGACGGCAAGGGCGGCGGCGGTGTCGAGCAGCAGCTGAACAAGGACCTCTCCGGCAAGGACGGCAAGATCCGCTACGCGCAGTCCGGCGGCCGCCAGGTGCCGACCGTGGGCTCCACCGAGACGCCCGCCGTGGCCGGCTCCGACGTGGAACTGACCATCGACCGTGACATCCAGTGGGCCGCGCAGAACGCCATCGCCGAACAGGTGAAGAAGTCCAAGGCGGACCGCGGGTACGTGATCGTGCAGGACACCCGCACCGGCGAGGTGCTGGCGATGGCCGACTCGCCCGGCTTCGACCCGAACGACCTCTCCCAGGCCAGTGCGGCGGCCCTGGGCAACGCGGCCCTCCAGGACGCGTACGAGCCCGGCTCCACCGCCAAGGTCATGTCGATGGCCGCCGTGCTGGAGGAGAACGTCGCCACGCCCGGGACGCACGTGGTCGTGCCCAACCGGCTGCACCGCGGCGACCGGCTCTTCCAGGACGACGTCGACCACGCGACCTGGAACCTGACGCTCAACGGCGTGCTCGCCAAGTCCAGCAACATCGGCACCATCCTCGCCGCCGGCCAGCTCGGCAAGACGCAGCAGCAGGCCAACAAGGTCCTCTACTCGTATCTGCGCAAGTTCGGCATCGGCGGCTACACCGGACTCGACTTCCCCGGCGAGACGAAGGGCATCCTCGCGCCCGCCGACAAGTGGTCGACGTCCCAGCAGTACACGATTCCTTTCGGCCAGGGCGTCTCCATCAACGCGATGCAGGCGGCCTCCGTCTACTCGACGATCGCCAACGGCGGCGTACGGGTGGAGCCGACGCTGGTGCGCGGCACGAAGGGCCCCGACGGCCGCTTCGCTCCCGTCGTCCAGCCGAAGAGGACCAGGGTCGTGAGCGCGAAGACGGCGAAGACCCTCGCCCAGATGCTGGAGTCCGTCGTGGACGACGAGGAGGGTACCGGCGCCAAGGCGCGCATCCCCGGCTACCGGGTCGCGGGCAAGACGGGTACGGCCAACCGCGTGGATCCGGCCACCGGCAAGTACCACGGCTACACCTCGTCCTTCGCCGGATTCGCCCCCGCCGACAAGCCCAGGATCACCGTCTACTGCGCGATCCAGAACGCCACCAAGGGCAGCTACTTCGGCGGCCAGATCTGCGGTCCCATCTACAAGCAGGTCATGGAGTTCGCGCTGAAGACCCTCCAGATCCCGCCCACCGGAGCCGGGGCCGCCAATCTCCCCGTCTCCTTCACCCCGTGATCCGCCCCGAGCCCGAGCCCGCCCCCGACCGCACGCCCTGATCAGCCCGTACGTACAACGGACCAGGAACCACCTCGTGACAACGATCACCCCGGATCCCCGCAACCAGGGCTCCGCGCGCCCCTCGCTTCGCTCCGTCGGGGGTGAGCCCGGTACGCTCACCGCCGTGCCACACGCTGATCAGTCCCAAACCACCCAGAAGGGCGTTCCTGTGACATATCCGGGGCCGCCGCGACCGGTCCAGAACTCCGCAACACCCCTCGCGGAGCTCGCCGATCAGCTGGGTGCCGACGCCCCGGCCTCGGCCGCGGAGGTCACGGGCATCACCCATGACTCCCGCGCCGTGCGCCCCGGCGACCTCTACGCCGCGCTGCCCGGCGCCCGCCTGCACGGCGCCGACTACGTGACCCAGGCGGCCGGTCTCGGAGCGGTCGCCGTCCTGACCGACCCGACCGGTGCCGAACGGGCCGCGGCCACCGGTCTGCCGGTCCTCGTGGTCGACGACCCGCGCGCACGCATGGGACAGCTCGCGGCCACGATCTACGGCCACCCCGGGCGCGACCTGCTCCAGATCGGCATCACCGGAACCTCCGGCAAGACCACCACGGCGTACCTCGTCGAGGGCGGTCTGAAGACGGTCCGCAACACCGGCCTGATCGGCACGGTGGAGATGCGCATCGGTGACGAGCGCATCAAGTCGGAGCGCACCACCCCCGAAGCGACCGATCTCCAGGCGCTGTTCGCGGTCATGCGCGAACGCGGCGTCGACGCCGTCGCGATGGAGGTTTCCAGCCACGCGCTGGTGCTCGGCCGGGTCGACGGCTGTGTCTTCGACATCGCCGTCTTCAACAACCTCAGCCCGGAACACATGGAGTTCCACTCCGACATGGAGGACTACTTCCGGGCCAAGGCACAGCTGTTCACTCCGGAACGCAGCAAACTCGGCGTGATCAACCTGGACGACGCCTACGGGCGCCGGCTGGCCGGGGAGACCACCGTCCCCGTCGTCACCTTCTCCGCGGAGGGCCACCCGGACGCCGACTGGCGGGCCGAGGAGGTCGAGGTCGGTCCGATGGACTCGGTCTTCGTCGCGGTCGGCCCCAAGGGCGAGCGGATCACCGCCAGGTCGCCGCTCGCGGGCCCCTTCAACGTGGCGAACACCCTCGCCGCGATCGTCGCCCTCGCCGCCGCCGGACTCGACCCGCAGACCGCGGCCGACGGCATCGCCGCCGTCCCGGGCGTCCCGGGCCGCCTGGAGCGCGTGGACGCCGGTCAGCCCTACCTCGCGGTGGTCGACTACGCCCACAAGACGGACGCCGTCGAATCGGTGCTGCGCGCGCTGCGCAAGGTCACCGAGGGCCGGCTGCACGTCGTGCTCGGCTGCGGCGGCGACCGGGACATGACCAAGCGGATGCCGATGGGCGCCGCCGTGGCGCGGCTCGCCGACACCGCCGTACTGACATCGGACAACCCCCGCTCCGAGGACCCCCTCGCGATCCTCGCGACGATGCTCGCGGGCGCCGCCGAGGTACCGGCCCACGAGCGCGGCGAGGTCCAGGTCTTCGAGGACCGGGCCGCCGCCATCGCCGCCGCCGTCGCCCGGGCCCGGCCCGGCGACACCGTGCTGGTCGCGGGCAAGGGCCACGAGCAGGGCCAGGACATCGCCGGGGTGGTGCGTCCCTTCGACGACCGCCAGGTGCTTCGCGAAGCTATCCAGAAGACCCAGGGATGAACTTGTGATCGCCCTCTCTCTCGCCGAGATCGCAGCAGTCGTCGGCGGGCAGACGCACGACATACCGGATCCGGCGCTACAGGTCACCGGACCGGTCGTCAGAGACTCCCGTGAAGTGGAGCCAGGCAGCCTCTTCGTCGCCTTCGCCGGCGAGCGCGTGGACGGCCACGACTTCGCCCGGGCGGTCGTCGACGCGGGCGCGGTCGCCGTACTGGCCTCCCGGCCCGTCGGCGTGCCCGCGATCGTCGTCGAGGACGTGCAGACGGCCCTCGGCGCCCTCGCCCGGCATGTCGTCGAACGGCTCGGCGCGACCCTCGTGGCCCTCACCGGCTCCGCGGGCAAGACCAGCACCAAGGACCTGATCGCCCAGGTGCTGCGGAGCAAGGCACCGACTGTCTTCACGCCCGGTTCGCTCAACAACGAGATCGGACTGCCGCTGACCGCGCTGACCGCCACCGAGGAGACGAAGTACCTCGTGCTGGAGATGGGCGCCCGCGGCATCGGCCACATCCGTTACCTCGCGGATCTCACCCCGCCGAAGATCGGTCTCGTCCTCAACGTCGGCACCGCCCACATCGGCGAGTTCGGCGGCCGCGAACAGATTGCACAGGCGAAGGGCGAGCTCGTCGAGAGCCTCCCCGAGGACGGCGCCGCGGTCCTCAACGCCGACGACCCCCTCGTGCGCGCCATGGCGTCCCGGACGAAGGCGCGGGTGGTGCTTTTCGGAGAGTCCGGCGAAGCGGACGTACGCGCCGAGAACGTGCGTCTCACGGACCTTGGACAGCCGGCGTTCAGGCTTCACACACCCTCCGGGTGCAGTGATGTGACCATGCGCCTGTACGGTGAGCACCACGTGTCGAACGCGCTCGCCGCGGCCGCCGTCGCCCATGAGCTGGGCATGTCCGCAGACGAGATCGCCCGCGCGCTCTCCGAGGCGGGCTCCCTCTCCCGCTGGCGGATGGAGGTCACCGAGCGCCCGGACGGCGTGACGGTCGTCAACGACGCCTACAACGCGAATCCCGAGTCCATGCGAGCCGCCCTGCGCGCGCTCGTGGCGATGGGTCGGGGACGTCGTACGTGGGCGGTGCTCGGTCAGATGGCCGAGCTCGGGGACGAGACTCTCGCCGAGCACGACGCGATCGGGCGGCTCGCCGTCCGACTCAACGTCAGCAAGCTCGTCGCGGTCGGGGGCAGGGAAGCGTCCTGGCTCCAACTGGGCGCATATAACGAGGGTTCGTGGGGTGAGGAGTCGGTGCACGTGTCCGACGCACAGGCGGCTGTCGACCTGCTGCGCAGCGAGTTGCGCCCGGGGGACGTCGTGCTCGTGAAGGCGTCCCGGTCGGTCGGTCTCGAACGGGTGGCGCAAGCGCTGCTCGCAGGCGGTGCCGAGGGTGAGGTTGCTGCCCGATGATGAAGCAGATCCTGTTCGCAGGAGTCATTGGTCTGTTCCTCACCCTGGTCGGCACGCCGCTGCTGATCAAGCTGCTGGCCCGCAAGGGCTACGGGCAGTACATCCGTGACGACGGGCCGAAGGAGCACCACAGCAAGCGCGGTACGCCGACCATGGGTGGTATCGCCTTCATCCTGGCGACGATCGCGGCGTACTTCCTGTCCAAGATCATCACGGGTTACCCGCCCACCTTCTCGGGTCTGCTGGTGCTCGGCCTGATGGCGGGCATGGGCCTGGTCGGCTTCCTGGACGACTACATCAAGATCGTCAAGCGGCGCTCGCTCGGTCTGCGGGCCAAGGCGAAGATGGCCGGACAGCTGATCGTCGGCATCTCCTTCGCGGTGCTCGCGCTCCAGTTCTCCGACAACCGCGGCAACACCCCGGCCTCCACCAAGCTCTCCTTCGTCCAGGACTTCGGCTGGACCATCGGCCCGGTGCTGTTCGTGGTCTGGGCGCTGTTCATGATCCTGGCGATGTCGAACGGCGTGAACCTGACGGACGGTCTGGACGGCCTCGCCACCGGCGCCTCGGTCCTGGTCTTCGGCGCCTACACCTTCATCGGTGTCTGGCAGTTCCAGGAGTCCTGCGCCAACACGCAGACCCTGACCAACCCGGCCGCCTGCTACGAGGTACGAGATCCACTGGACCTCGCGATCGTCGCCTCCGCGCTGATGGGCGCCTGTCTCGGCTTCCTGTGGTGGAACACCTCGCCGGCCAAGATCTTCATGGGTGACACCGGTTCGCTCGCCCTGGGCGGCGCGCTGGCCGGTCTGGCGATCTGCTCCCGCACCGAGCTGCTGCTCGCGCTGCTCGGCGGCCTCTTCGTCCTGATCACCATGTCCGTGGTCATCCAGGTCGGCTCGTTCCGGCTCACCGGCAAACGAGTCTTCCGAATGGCACCGCTCCAGCACCACTTCGAACTCAAGGGCTGGTCCGAAGTCCTGGTCGTGGTCCGGTTCTGGATCATCCAGGGCATCTGCGTGATCGTCGGTCTCGGCATCTTCTACGCGGGATGGGCGGCCGAGAAGTGACCTCCCCGGTGTTCCAGGGCAAGCGCGTCACCGTCGCCGGGCTCGGGGTCTCCGGCATTCCGGCGGCGCGGGTCCTGCACGGGCTCGGCGCGGTCGTCACGGTCGTCAACGACGGCGACGACGAGCGCTCCCGCGCGCAGGCCGCCGAGCTGGAGGCGCTCGGTGTCACCGTGCGCCTCGGCGACGGCGACACCCTGCCCGGGGGCACCGAACTCATCGTCACCGCGCCCGGCTGGAAGCCGGACAAGCCGCTGTTCGCCGCGGCCGCCGAGGCGGACGTCCCGGTCTGGGGCGACGTCGAGCTCGCCTGGCGCCTGCGGGAGCTCGACGGCAGGAAGGCCGCCCCCTGGCTCGCCGTCACCGGCACCAACGGCAAGACCACGACCGTGCAGATGCTCGCCTCGATCCTCGAGGCGGCCGGACTCCGTACGGCCGCCGTCGGCAACATCGGGGTCTCCCTGCTGGACGCCGTGCTGGGCGAGGAGACGTACGACGTCCTGGCGGTGGAGCTGTCCAGCTACCAACTGCACTGGGCGCCCTCGCTGCGCGCCGACTCCGCGGTCGTGCTGAACCTGGCACCCGACCATCTCGACTGGCACGGCTCCATGGAGGCGTACGCCGCCGACAAGGGCCGTGTGTACGAAGGCAATCGGGTCGCCTGCGTCTACAACGTCGCCGACAAGGCCACCGAGGACCTGGTGCGCGCGGCGGACGTCGAGGAGGGCTGCCGGGCCGTCGGCTTCACCCTCGGCACCCCGGGGCCGTCCCAACTCGGCGTGGTGGACGGCATCCTGGTCGACCGCGCCTTCGTCGAGAACCGGCAGAAGAACGCCCAGGAACTCGCCGAGGTCTCCGACGTGCGCCCCTCGGCCCCGCACAACATCGCCAACGCCCTTGCGGCGGCGGCCCTGGCGCGCGCCTTCGGCGTCCCCGCCGGCGCCGTACGGGACGGACTGCGGGCCTTCACCCCGGACGCCCACCGCATCGCGCACGTGGCCGACGTGGACGGGGTCGCGTACGTCGACGACTCCAAGGCGACCAACACCCACGCGGCGGAAGCCTCCTTGGCGGCCTACGAGTCGATCGTGTGGATCGCCGGCGGTCTCGCCAAGGGCGCGGCCTTCGACGAGCTGGTCGCCAAGTCGGCACCGCGGCTCCGGGGGGTCGTACTGATCGGCGCCGATCGCGCGCTGATCCGTGAAGCCCTCGCGCGACACGCCCCGGAAGTACCCGTCGTCGACCTCGCCCGCACCGACACTGGGGCGATGCTCGCGGCGGTCCAGGAGGCCGCCCGGCTCTCCGGACCAGGAGACACTGTCCTGCTGGCACCGGCCTGTGCGTCCATGGACATGTTCGCCAACTACAACAAGCGTGGTGACGCTTTCGCGGAGGCGGTCCGCGAACTCGGCACCGCGAGCGCCTGACGGCGGGACCCAGGCGCCCCGGGACCCTTGGGAGGGACGCGTGACGCCATTGCGGTCGGGGCTTCGCAGGCGGCTTTCGGCAGGCGGAACGGGGCTGTACCGGCCCGGCCCGGCCCCCGTGCCCGTACGGCCCGGCAGAACCACCGTGGGGGCGCCCTTGCGCGCCCCGGCGGAGGGAGCCGGCGATGGCCGATAGCCGTACGGGCCGTCCTCCCGTCCAGCGCGCCCCCCGGCGCCCCGCCTCCGCACGCCCCGCGCGCGACAACCCCGTGGGCCGCCTCGTCACCCGCGCGCGCAAGGCCTGGGATCGGCCGCTCACCGCCTACTACCTGATCCTCGGCAGCAGCCTGCTGATCACCGTGCTCGGTCTCGTGATGGTCTATTCGGCGTCGATGATCACGGCACTGCAACTGTCGCTGCCCGGATCGTTCTTCTTCCGCAAACAGTTCCTCGCCGCCTCGATCGGCGCCGTGCTGCTCCTGGTGGCCATGCGGGTCCCGGTGAAACTGCACCGGGCGCTGGCCTATCCGATCCTGGCCGGCGCGGTCTTCCTGATGGTTCTCGTGCAGGTGCCGGGGATAGGGATGTCGGTCAACGGCAACCAGAACTGGATCTCCTTGGGTGGCTCGTTCCAGATCCAGCCCAGCGAGTTCGGCAAGCTCGCGCTCGTGCTGTGGGGCGCCGACCTGCTCGCGCGCAAACAGGACAAGGCGATGCTGGCGCAGTGGAAGCACATGCTGGTGCCGCTCGTCCCGGTCGCCTTCCTGCTGCTCGGGCTGATCATGCTCGGCGGCGACATGGGCACGGCCATCATCCTCACCGCCATCCTCTTCGGGCTGCTGTGGCTGGCCGGAGCACCCACCCGGCTCTTCGCGGGCGTCCTGGCCGTCGCGCTGACGATCGGCTTCGTCCTCATCAAGACCAGCCCCAACCGGATGTCCAGGCTCGCCTGCATCGGCGCCACCGAACCGGGCCCGAACGACACCTGCTGGCAGGCCGTGCACGGCATCTACGCCCTCGCCTCCGGCGGCCTGTTCGGATCCGGCCTCGGCGCCAGCGTGGAAAAATGGGGCCAACTGCCCGAAGCGCACACGGACTTCATCTTCGCCATCACCGGGGAGGAACTCGGCCTCGCGGGGACACTGTCGGTCCTCGCCCTCTTCGCGGCTCTAGGCTATGCGGGTATCCGCGTGGCCGGACGCACGGAGGACCCCTTCGTGAGGTATGCCGCGGGAGGCGTGACCACCTGGATCACGGCCCAGGCCGTGATCAACATCGGTGCGGTGCTCGGTCTGCTGCCGATCGCCGGAGTCCCGCTCCCGCTGTTCTCCTACGGGGGTTCCGCCCTGCTGCCGACCATGTTCGCCGTCGGACTGCTGATCGCCTTCGCCCGCGACGAGCCCGGCGCGCGGGCGGCGCTGGCGATGCGGCAACCCCGCTTTGGCAGAAAGCGTGCTGCGGTGAGAGGCTCCGCGGGGGCCGCGGGGCCTCGGAGATGGAACACGATGCGACGGCGCGCCGCGGCGCGTTCGTCCGGAGAGCGGTGAATTTCGGTGCATGTCGTACTCGCCGGCGGGGGGACCGCCGGCCACATCGAGCCCGCGCTCGCCCTCGCGGACGCCCTGCGGAGGCAGGACCCGACCGTGGGGATCACGGCCCTGGGCACGGAACGCGGACTCGAGACCCGGCTCGTACCCGAGCGGGGATACGAACTCGCGCTGATCCCCGCCGTTCCGCTGCCGCGCAAGCCCACCCCCGAGCTGATCACCGTCCCCGGACGGCTGCGCGGCACGATCAAGGCGGCCGAGCAGGTCCTGGAGCGCACCAAGGCGGACGCGGTCGTCGGGTTCGGCGGCTATGTCGCGCTGCCCGCCTATCTCGCGGCCAAGCGCCTCGGCGTGCCGATCGTCATCCACGAGGCGAACGCCCGGCCGGGCCTCGCCAACAAGATCGGCTCGCGGTACGCGGCACAGGTCGCCGTCTCGACCCCCGACAACAAGCTGCGCGGCGCCCGCTACATCGGCATCCCGCTGCGCCGCTCCATCGCCACCCTCGACCGGGCCGCCGTACGCCCCGAGGCCCGCGCCGCGTTCGGGCTCGACCCCAACCTGCCGACGCTGCTGGTCTCCGGCGGCTCCCAGGGCGCCCGGCGCCTCAACGAGGTCGTCCAGCAGGCCGCCCCGTACCTCCAGCAGGCCGGTATCCAGATCCTGCACGCGGTCGGGCCGAAGAACGAACTGCCGCAGGTGCACCAGATGCCGGGGATGCCCCCGTACATCCCGGTACCGTACGTGGACCGGATGGACCTCGCGTACGCCGCGGCCGACATGATGCTCTGCCGCGCGGGCGCGATGACCGTCGCCGAACTCTCCGCCGTCGGGCTCCCGGCCGCATACGTCCCGCTGCCCATCGGCAACGGCGAACAGCGGCTCAACGCCCAGCCGGTGGTCAAGGCCGGCGGCGGACTGCTGGTCGACGACGCGGAGCTGACGCCCCAGTGGGTGCAGCAGAACGTGCTGCCCGTGCTCGCCGACCCGCACCGGCTGTACGAGATGTCCCGCGCCGCCAGCGAGTTCGGGCGCCGGGACGCCGACGACCTGCTCGTCGGCATGGTGTACGAGGCGATCGCCTCGCGTCACCGCTAGGACCGCATGAGGGAAGGCAGGGAGCGTGGCCGGACCGACGACCGCCGAGCGCGGTGAACGGCAGAAGCTGAAGTCCGGCCCGCCCCGGCCGCCCCGTCCGGTGCGGCTTCGCCGCCTTCGTGTGCTCATCGTCCTTCTTGTCGTCCTGGTGTCGGCCGGTGCCGGCGTGGTCTGGCTCCTGTACGGCTCGCAGTGGCTGCGGGTCGAGCGGGTGTCGGTCTCCGGGACCCGGGTGCTGACGGCGCCGCAGGTGCGCGCGGCGGCCGAGGTGCCGGACGGGACCCCGCTGATCTCCGTCGACGCCGACGCCGTGGAGGCTCGGCTGCTGCGGAGGCTGCCCCGGATCGACTCGGTCGACGTCGTCCGTTCCTGGCCGCACGGAATCGGGCTGAAGGTGACCGAACGCATCCCCGTCCTGGTCGTGAAACAACCGGGAAAGGGGGGCAAGTACGTCGAAGTGGACGCCAAGGGCGTGCGTTTCGCGACGGTTTCGCGGGCCCCGAAGAACGTGGCCCTGCTCGAACTGACGCCGTCCCGCTCGGCCGTCCTGCGGCGCTTCCCCGCCGACCGGCTGGTGCGCGAGGCGGTTCGGGTCGCGGGGGACATTCCGGCCTCCGTGGCCCGTGACACCCGGACCGTCAAGGTCCGCTCGTACGACTCCATCTCACTGGAACTGAGCGACGGACGCGACGTCGAGTGGGGGAGCGGCGAGAAGGGCCGGGCGAAGGCGCGGACACTCACCGCTCTCATGAAAGCAGCTCCGAAGGCCCGGCACTTCGACGTGAGCGTGCCCACCGCCCCTTCGTCAGACGGTAGTTGACGCACATCCGCGCAGGCCAGCACCCTGGTTGGGCAGCGCTACGGCTGATCACATAGGGTGAAAAGAAAAACGGGAGGTTCGGCGTGTTCGTTGAACGTGCGCCACTTGTCGACTTAGTGTCCTGTTCGGAAGAGTCCAAGGAACAGACACACTGGTAACCCTAAACTTCAGCGTTAGGGTTCGGGTCGGCGTTCGGACCGTCCCATTCGGCATCAGTCGTCGGATCGCGAGCGTGCGAGGCGACGACACGTAACTCGAGGCGAGAGGCCTTCGACGTGGCAGCACCGCAGAACTACCTCGCAGTCATCAAAGTCATCGGTGTCGGCGGCGGTGGTGTCAATGCCATCAACCGGATGATCGAGGTCGGTCTCAAGGGCGTCGAGTTCATCGCCATCAACACGGACGCGCAAGCTCTGTTGATGAGCGACGCCGACGTCAAACTCGACGTCGGCCGCGAACTCACCCGCGGACTCGGCGCCGGAGCCAACCCGGCCGTCGGCCGGAAGGCGGCCGAGGATCACCGCGAGGAGATCGAGGAGGTCCTCAAGGGGGCCGACATGGTCTTCGTGACGGCAGGCGAAGGCGGCGGCACCGGCACCGGCGGCGCCCCCGTCGTGGCCAACATCGCGCGCTCACTGGGCGCCCTGACCATCGGCGTGGTCACCCGTCCGTTCACCTTCGAGGGACGGCGCCGCGCCAACCAGGCGGAGGACGGCATCGCCGAACTCCGCGAAGAGGTCGACACCCTCATCGTCATCCCGAACGACCGGCTGCTGTCCATCTCGGACCGCCAGGTCTCGGTCCTCGACGCGTTCAAGTCGGCGGACCAGGTCCTGCTCTCCGGTGTCCAGGGCATCACCGACCTCATCACCACGCCCGGCCTGATCAACCTCGACTTCGCCGACGTCAAGTCCGTGATGTCCGAGGCGGGTTCCGCGCTGATGGGCATCGGCTCGGCGCGCGGCGACGACCGCGCGGTGGCGGCCGCGGAGATGGCGATCTCCTCGCCGCTCCTGGAGGCCTCCATCGACGGTGCCCGCGGCGTCCTGCTCTCCATCTCCGGCGGCTCCGACCTCGGCCTGTTCGAGATCAACGAAGCCGCCCAGCTGGTCAGCGAGGCCGCGCACCCCGAGGCCAACATCATCTTCGGCGCGGTCATCGACGACGCGCTCGGCGACGAGGTGCGGGTCACCGTCATCGCCGCCGGCTTCGACGGCGGCCAGCCGCCGGCCAAGCGGGACAACGTCCTCGGCTCCACCGCGGCCAAGCAGCGTGAGGAGCCCGCGCCGGTGCGGGCTCCCGAGAGCCGTCCGTCCTTCGGCTCGCTCGGCAGCGTCACCCCGAAGGAGGCGCCGGAGCCCGCTCCGGAGCCGGTCCCCGAGATCCAGGTGTCCCCGCCGGTCCCGCCGTCCCGCACCTACTCGGACAGCGCGGCCGAAGAGCTGGACGTGCCGGACTTCCTCAAGTGATAGGACAGCGCTCCGAGACGAGCACCGTGAGCGGCGCGCACTTCGCCTTCACCGACCGGTGGGGCGGGGTGAGCGCCGTTCCGTACGAGGAGCTCAACCTCGGCGGAGCGGTCGGCGACGACCCCGAAGCCGTACGGACCAATCGTGGACTGGCCGCCAGGTCACTCGGGCTGGACCCGGACCTGGTCGTCTGGATGAACCAGGTGCACGGACCGGACGTGGCGGTCGTCGACGCCCCGTGGGGCTCGTCCGAGATCCCGTCCGTCGACGCGATCGTCACCGCGCGCCGGGGGCTCGCTCTCGCCGTCCTCACCGCGGACTGCACGCCGGTCCTGCTCGCCGATCCCGTCGCCGGGATCGCGGCGGCCGCCCACGCGGGGCGCCCGGGCATGGTCGCGGGGGTCGTCCCCGCCGCCGTACGGGCCATGGTGGAACTCGGCGCCGAGCCGGCGAGGATCGTCGCCCGCACCGGACCCGCGGTCTGCGGACGGTGCTACGAAGTGCCGGACGGGATGCGCGCCGAGGTCGCCGCCGTCGAACCGGCGGCGTACGCCGAGACCAGCTGGGGTACCCCCGCGGTCGACGTGACCGCCGGGGTGCACGCGCAACTGGAACGGCTCGGGGTGCGCGACCGGCGGCAGTCACCGGCGTGCACGCTGGAGTCGAAGGACCACTTCTCCTACCGACGGGACCGCACCACCGGGCGGCTCGCGGGCTATGTCTGGCTGGACTGATGGGGCATGACGGACCGTAAGGCTCAACTCGCCGCGAACCTGGCGAAAGTGGAAGAGCGGATCGCCGCGGCGTGCACGAGCGCCGGGCGCAAGCGCGAAGAGGTGACCCTGATCGTGGTCACCAAGACCTACCCCGCGAGCGATGTGCGGATCCTGTCGGAGCTCGGCGTGCGCCACGTCGCCGAGAACCGGGACCAGGACGCGGCCCCCAAGGCCGCCGCCTGCTCCGATCTGCCCCTCTCCTGGCACTTCGTCGGTCAGTTGCAGACCAACAAGGTGCGTTCGGTGGTCGGTTACGCGGATGTGGTGCAGTCCGTCGACCGGTCCCGGCTCGTCACGGCCCTGTCGAAGGACGCGGTGCGGGCGGAGCGCGAGGTGGGGTGTCTCATCCAGGTCGCGCTGGACGCGGAGGAGAGCGGCCGGGGCGAGCGGGGCGGCGTGGGAGCGGGCGGTGTCGGGGAGTTGGCCGACCTCGTCGAGCGGGCTCCGGGGCTCCGGCTCGACGGTCTGATGACCGTCGCGCCCCTCACCGGGCCGTACGCGGGACGTCCGCGGGACGCGTTCGCGCGACTGATGGATTTGTCGACTGCTATGCGCCGCACGCATCCGGCTGCGAACATGGTGTCCGCAGGGATGAGTGCGGACCTCGAGCAGGCCGTGGCGGCCGGAGCGACACATGTGCGCGTCGGTACGGCGGTACTCGGAGTCCGACCCGGGCTCGGGTAACGTCGCCAAGAAGTCGGACCACAGCAGAAAATATGGTCATTACCGCCACAGGCGGGCATAACGACCTCGTGGATCGCGGGCACTTGGCTATTCGTCAGCCGATCCACCACAGAGCGGAGGACTCAGAGCATGGCCGGCGCGATGCGCAAGATGGCGGTCTACCTCGGCCTCGTGGAGGACGATGGGTACGACGGCAGGGGCTTCGACCCCGACGACGAGTTCGAGCCCGAGCTTGACCCGGAGCCCGAGCGGGACCGCCGGCGGCACGAGCCGCCGCACCAGTCACATCAGGCGCACCAGTCCCAACGGGACGAATCGGTACGAGTGGTGCAGCCTCCCGCACAGCGCGAACCGGTGCCGCATTCCGCTTCGCTCTCTGCGGAATCAGGCCGTCCGGCGCGCATCGCGCCCGTGGCGTCCATCACACAAGAACGCGCGAGCCTGGAGAAGAACGCACCGGTGATCATGCCCAAGGTCGTGTCGGAACGAGAGCCGTACCGGATCACCACACTCCACCCGCGGACGTACAACGAGGCCCGTACTATCGGGGAACACTTCCGTGAGGGCACCCCGGTGATCATGAATCTGACCGAGATGGATGACACGGACGCGAAGCGACTTGTCGACTTTGCGGCCGGTTTGGTGTTTGGTCTCCACGGCAGCATCGAGCGGGTGACGCAGAAGGTGTTCCTGTTGTCGCCTGCTAACGTCGATGTCACGGCGGAGGACAAGGCCCGCATCGCAGAGGGCGGGTTCTTCAACCAGAGCTGAGACGCTGGACCGGAACAACGCAGGGAAACAGGGGAGAGGGAAGCACGGATCATGAGCGTGGTTGGGCAGGTTCTCTACATCGCGCTGATGTGTTTCCTCATCGTGCTGATCTTCCGGTTGGTCATGGACTACGTCTTCCAGTTCGCCCGCTCATGGCAACCCGGCAAGGCGATGGTGGTCGTTCTCGAGGCCACTTACACTGTCACCGATCCACCGCTCAAGCTTCTGCGGCGGTTCATTCCGCCGCTGCGTCTCGGGGGCGTGGCGCTAGACCTGTCCTTCTTCGTACTGATGATCATCGTCTACATCCTGATCTCCGTCGTGAGCCGGCTGTGAACGATACGGTCTTGCCGAATGCCGACGACTACGTTGAGGTGAAGAGATGCCGTTGACCCCCGAGGACGTGCGGAACAAGCAGTTCACGACCGTCCGCCTCCGAGAAGGCTATGACGAGGACGAGGTCGATGCCTTCCTCGACGAGGTCGAAGCCGAACTGACGCGCCTGCTCCGCGAGAACGAGGACTTGCGCGCCAAGCTGGCCGCTGCCACGCGCGCGGCCGCGCAGAACCAGCAGCAGGGCATGCGCAAGCCGCCCGAGCAGCAGGACCAGCAGCAGGGGCCGCCGCAGGGCATGCGCGGTCCGGGCGCTCCCGTGCCCGCCGGCATATCGGGTCCGCCGCAGCAGCAGATGGGTGGCCCCATGGGCGGTCCGCCCCAGCTGCCGAGCGGTGCGCCGCAGCTGCCCGCGGGCCCCAGCGCCCAGGGCGGCCAGCAGGGCCAGGGCCCCATGGGCCAGGGTCCGATGGGCCAGGGCCCCATGGGTCAGGGCCAGATGGGCCAGGGTCCGATGGGCCAGGGCCCCATGGGTCAGGGTCCGATGGGGCAGGGCCCCATGGGTCAGGGTCCCGGTCAGCAGATGCAGCAGCAGATGCCCGGCCAGATGCAGCAGCAGATGGGTGGCCCGATGGGCGGACCCATGGGTGGCCCCATGGGCGGTCACGGCCCGCAGATGGGACAGCCCGGCCAGGGTCCCGGTGGCGACAGCGCCGCCCGGGTGCTCTCGCTGGCCCAGCAGACCGCCGACCAGGCGATCGCCGAGGCCCGTTCCGAGGCCAACAAGATCGTCGGTGAGGCCCGCAGCCGCGCCGAGGGTCTGGAGCGCGACGCCCGTGCCAAGGCCGACGCGCTGGAGCGGGACGCGCAGGAGAAGCACCGCGTCGCGATGGGCTCCCTGGAGTCCGCCCGCGCCACGCTGGAGCGCAAGGTCGAGGACCTGCGCGGCTTCGAGCGCGAGTACCGCACGCGTCTGAAGTCCTACCTGGAGTCGCAGCTGCGCCAGCTGGAGACGCAGGCGGACGACTCGCTCGCCCCGCCGCGTTCCCCGGCCGCTCCCTCGCTGCCCTCGCCTTCGGCGCCCTCGATGGCTCCGGCCGGCGCGAGCGCGCCGTCGTACGGCGGCCAGGGCATGGGCGGCGGCCCGGCACCGGCGGCGCCCTCCTACGGCGGGCAGCAGCAGATGTCTCCGGCGATGACCCAGCCGATGGCTCCGGTGCGGCCCCAGGGCCCGTCGCCGATGCAGCAGGCGCCCTCGCCGATGCGCGGGTTCCTCATCGACGAGGACGACAACTGACGGCCACCCGTACGCCTTAGGCGTCGGCCGGCGTTCAGGGCGGGGCCCCCGGATCTTCCGGGGGCCCCGCCCTTTTGCCGTGTGTGTCGGGCGGGTGTGCGCTTCCCCTGGGGCATCTGTACGGGATACACAACGCCGAAGGCCGGGGCCCGCCAAGATCTTTGGCGGGCCCCGGCCTTCGGCCGTTCCTCGGCTGCGGGGTGACGGGTGACGGTCACGCGGTGCCCGGCGCCGCTGGGGGCGCCGGGCGCGTCCTCGGCCGGTCCGGCGTTCGAGCGGCGGGGCCCTCGGGGCCCGCGGCCCCCCCCCCCCGGACTACGCCGTGTGTAGGCGGTAGGTCAGCGACAGGGTGTCGTCGGTGAAAGGGGCCCCG
>NZ_JBHWEL010000123.1:0-12665 GCF_042734135.1 Streptomyces sp. NPDC059668
GGCCACGGCTGCTCGCACCACGGCTCACGGACCGGCGCGACCGGACTCGGCGCTCAACGCCAGTGGTGCGGCGCGCTGTTCATGATCCGGTCGCCACCAGCCGCGGCTGGCGGCGAGCACTCCGGCCTGGAACCGGCTCGCCGCCCCCAGCCGGCCGAGCAGCGCCTGGACCCGGCGCTGCACCGTGCGGTGGCCGATTCCCAGCTGTCGGGCGATGGCCTCGTCCGACATCCCCATGGCTAACAGGGAGATGATCCGCCGCTCCTCGTCGTTGACGAACTCGTTGGGGCCGACCGACGCCGGTCTTCCCGGCAGGTAGGGCTGCGCCTGCTCCCACAGCGACTCGAAGAGGGTGGACAGCGCGTCGAGCAGGGCGGAGGGATGGACCAGAATGCACGCGTCCAGAACCTGAGGTGTGGCCAGCAGCGGAATCAGCGCCGCCTGGTCGTCCGCGATGATCAGCTTCATCGGGGCCTCGGGCAGGAACCGGACCTCTTCGCCCGCCGAGATGTCGACCTCCACCCGCGCCACGACACCGGGCAAGCTGAGGGTGTCCCGGGCATGGATGAAGCGGCTGCGAACGCTGCGTCCGGCCACGGCGGAGGCGGAGTTGACGCGTTCGCCGTCACTTGCCTGAGCGTAAGGAGGCGCGTCGATGCCGCGGATCTCCCGCTCAGCCCGTTTGAACAACTGATGCCCGCACCGGGCGACGCCGTCGCGGCCCGTGACCACCTGGATCAGCGACGTCGAGTCCCGGCTGCGACGAGCCTCGCGGTGCCGCTGTGTCAGCCGCTCGGTTAGCGCACGCACCCGGTGGATGTCACGTTCGCGAGCGAGCAGAAGCACTTCCAGGGCGTGGTCGGGTGGCATCGCGGTGTACATGGGCGGGCTGCCGGGCAGCCGGGATATCAGGCCGCCGTCCTCCAGCCTCACCAGGGCGGCGATGGCGGTGTCGGGCTCGATGCCGGTACGGCGGCACAACTCCTCGACGGACATGGGCGGGTTGTCGACCAGGATGATGTACAACGCCTCGGCAGGCTGGTCCAGCCCGAGAACTTCCAGCATGGTCACCTCCGACCATAACCTAGCGCCCTCATGATCACACCGCTGACGATCACTGATCCTGGTCGTTCTTCCGCTCGAATGGTGAAAGAACCGGCCGCCGGTGACCTTGAATTTCATCTGCTGGAGGGGATGTTCTTCCACTCAAGAACATTCACCTGGAGGCCGGCCGACGTGAGCAGGTGCTCGCGCTCGGCTCGCTGGCGGCGGGGTCACGCACGAGCTCAACAACCCTGCCGCGACAGCCGTGAGCGCGAACGGTTCCCGGTCAGTCTCCCGAGGCGTCCGGCACGGTCGGGGCATTCCTGGGGCGGTCGGTTCGTACTGTTCTCGTTCGTACTGATTGACGAAGGTGTCAGCGTGCAGGGCATGTTCTGGGGAGGCCCGCACGCAGGATCTGCTCGTTGATACCTGCGAGTGGACTGGATGGGTCTGATACGAACACGGCGTCCGTGCCTCGGGCGCGTTGCTGTCCCCGACGGACATCGGCATCGAGCGGGAGTCCGAGGTATCCCGCGGCCATGCCGTCTGGCAGGGGCCGGGGCGGCGACGGGGCCTTCGTGAGTAAGCACCATGCGTGTTCGAAGACGGTGAATGGAAGGGCCGAGGGGACGAGGGCGAAGCCCTTTACGTACGTTCAGCCGGTGCGGTCGGCCCACTCACGTGCCGCTGTGAAGCAGTGGCCCGGTTGGTGCGGGTCGGTCATGGGCCAGGGAGCCGGCCGGTAGTACCGCCTGTGATCAGCACCAAGATCAGCAAAGCCCCGGCACGACCAGGACGTGTTGCCCACGCTGAGCTGACCGCATATGCCCAGCCATTTCGTGAGTTCCTGCATCTCACCGCAGGCCCCGTCGGCCTGCGGTGAGACAGCCATGGCGTGCAGCAGCTCCTCGTGTTCACGTCTTCCGTAGGTGACACGCCATTGGATCCCTCGGTCCGCTGTTGGTGATTCCCCGGTGCCTCGAGCAGGCGTTGAGTAGGCCCTCATGCAGAGGGCACCTCACTGATCATGGCCGATCGTTCGTACTGGTCGCGTGCCCCCGGTCATTCGCCCTCCGGCTCTACGACCTTGCGAGAGTTGTCCCTACCGTTGCGATGCGCCGGCGGAGATCTGGGCGAGGGAGGAATACGAAAAGCTTCGGCGCTACGACGCCGACACACCCCGTCAGCCTTCGCCTGTCTTCCGATGTCATCAAACCGATGCCGATAGCCATGCACGGCGCGTATGCGCTGGCTGGGCTGGGCGCCATGCGGGCGGCGGGCTGCTCGCTCTGCGTCTGGCGGTCATTGATGGAACGATGGGATTCCATGATGTACCAAGAGGTGATCGATTACGAGTCGCCGGTTCCACTGTTCTCTACAGGTAACGAAGCTGCCGCTCACGGCGCGGCGGGCATCAATGCACCGACCGAGAAGGCCCGCCGCATGATCGGTAAGATCTCCCGGAGGCCGTAAAGATCTTGCCCGAAAGCTGTCCAGAAG
Organism: Streptomyces sp. NPDC059668; assembly: GCF_042734135.1. NCBI lineage: Bacteria > Bacillati > Actinomycetota > Actinomycetes > Kitasatosporales > Streptomycetaceae > Streptomyces > Streptomyces sp. NPDC059668. The sequence continues at coordinate 2,545 of NZ_JBHWEL010000123.1, forward strand.
CGATCTCGTGAACGGCCGCGGTCGTTATCGGAGTCACCTACCTGCACTGCCTCGGTAGCACCTTCCCCGCTCAGCCTCGGCGGCAGGAGCAGTCCCTGAGCTGGTCTGTCCTGGCTGCTTGACGGAGGCTGCGCCGTTCAGGGAAGCGCATCAAATACTCATCACGAACCATTGCTTGGCCGACGGGCCGCGTAGATACAGATGCCGCCCCCGCCCTACCGGACGCGCATAGCGTCTGAGGGGTGCCCCCCCCGGGGAGGGTGAGTTGCGCCTCCTCGATGGGTTGGATTTCGCGGTCGGTGATGCGGCAACGCTGGAGCTGATCGGGCCGCCGGTTCCCGCCGAGCATTGCAACTTCATCTCCCTTCACGGCTATTCCGAGGGGAGCGACGACGGGCGATGTCCGAACGCGAGTCTGTCCGTCCGTGCGGACTTCCAGCAGCGGAAAGGTCGGGTAGTAGCAGGCCCAGGTCACGCCGTCCTCTGCGTTGAGGGCGTAGACCGTATCGATGTACTCGACGCCCGCGGGAGGCGAGTACCGCCATTCCGGCTGTCCTCCGCTGTCCCAGCGCGCGAGACCGGCAGCACTGACAGGGTCGGCGTAGACACCTTCGTCGAAGTAGGCGCTCCAAATGTGATTTCTCCGGTCGGTCATCATGAACTCGACGGCATCTCCCATCTGGAAGGACTTTCGGTGCCGGCCGTCCCGGCCGAATATCTGGGCGCTGCGCTGTTCTCCGCATTGACGCCCCTGCGCCAGGATGAGCCGCCCGTTGGGCAGCGCGTCCACGTAGCTGACCTGTATGCCCACACCATGCACGGTCTGTGCGTTCACGACGCCACCATCGACGGTGACGAGGAGGGCGTCGTACGGTCTGCGGCGCGGCCTGGGATGGGGAGGTCCGTGCCGTCGCGGTTCGAGTTCTGCGTCGGGGCAGACCAGCCACAAGGCTCTGCCCCAGGCGTCAACTGTGGTCGCCAAGACCTTCCGGTGGTCGTACTGGCGAGGCAACAGTGCGTAGGAACGCAGTGCCGCCTTCCTCAAGAGATCACCTCACGGGCGGACGGACATGTCACACCCATGGTCGCAGACGCCTCAGACCGGCACGTCGCGGCGCGGGATTGCCCACTTCGCTCTGCGAACTGAAGAACGCCCGGCCGATGCACGTCGGAGCGGTCGGCCTCGCCATACCAGTCGTCCAGAAACTGCGTGATGTGCCGCGGCACATGCAGCGCTGCCCAGTTGACCCGGCACATCGCAGTGCTGGCGCCCAAGAGCAGCGATACGGCGCCGCCGCATACCAACACCGATTCGACGGCGGGCACTCCCGTGCTCACGTCCCCCCCCGTCACTCCTCGTCCAGGTCAAAACGTGGGGTGTGCCGGGCCTTCCATCCAGCGGCGAGCGTCACCAGGCGGGGAGCTAGCCTCGGGCTTTCGCCACAGCTGACAGGTAGTTGAGTCAGGGCCATCAAAATTTGGCTTTGACCTGCTGCAATGTGCGGATCGTCTCCACCAATGGCGGCTGTTTCTCAGGCACTTGGTGGGTGACGTGCGGGTCTGTGTCTGGAACGATGCGCGGCGTGGAAGCTTCGCTACCTACTGCTGAGGACTACGCGTCCGCCGATCGTGCCCAGCAGCTTCTGGCTGAGCGGTTCAGCGGGGCTCCGAGTCTCTACCGCCAGATCAAGTCCTGGGAGGACTTCGTGGTGGGTGTCGAGGAAGGCTTCGACACGACGTGGGTCTGAGAGTACCACAGTGACATGGCCTGTCGTGACTGGCTCCACGACGCCATGCCGATCCTCACTGCGGCCATGCAGATGCTCTGCCAGAGGCAGATCGAGGAGTTGGATGCCCGCTACCGGGCCGCGACGGGACCGACCAATGCGCCGACTACGCGGGTGAGCCGGTGGTCCGCAGAGGGACGGTGGTGGCATGACCGTTACCCGCTCCTGATCGACCACGACGAGGAAATCCCGCTGCCGCCGTCCTGGTCACCGGGGCCTTCGCGTATCGCCTGAATGCTTGTCCGCCACCTGGTCAACTCGATGGAAAGTGCCTCTGACCTGGGAAGGTAAGGCTTGTCCAGGGTCCTGCCCGCCGGAGCGAAAGAGACACTTCCCAGGTGAGAGAGCGTAGCGGGTCCTACCCGCATGTCCGCGTCGAGGGCACCGGGGACGGGGCGGTGTCGCAGGCCGGTGGGGTACTGCTGGTGGAGACGGTCCGCAGGGCCGGGCTGGACGCGGCGCTGTCGACCGCGCTGGCACCGTGGCGCGAGCCGCGCACGGTACACGATCCCGGCAAGGTCGTGCTGGATCTCGCGCTGGCGGTGGCGCTGGGCGGGGACTGTCTCTCGGACGTGGGGAGCTTGCGGGCCGAGCCCACGCTGTTCGGGCCAGTGGCCTCCGATCCCACGGTGTCACGGCTGGTCGACGCACTGGCCGGGGCGGGTCCTCGGGCACTTGCCGCGATCCGCGGGGCCAGCGCACAAGTCCGCGAGCGTGTATGGAAGCTCGCCGGTTCGGATGCTCCCGACGCGGGCGGGGAGGTGGTCGTGGATATCGATGGGGTACTGGTGCTGGCGCACTCCGACAAACAGGACGCCACCGCGACCTGGAAGCGCACGTTCGGCCACCACCCACTGATCGCGTTCGTCGACCACGGCAGTCAGGGTTCCGGCGAGCCGGTGGCCGGCCTGCTGCGGCCGGGCAACGCGGGCAGCAACACCGCCGCCGACCACATCACCACCACCAAGCTGGCTCTGGCACAATTGCCCAAGAAGTACCGGCGCGGGCGGCGGACACTGATCCGCACCGACTCTGCCGGCGGCACCCACGAGTTCCTGAACTGGCTCACCGCACGGGGCCGGTGGCTGTCCTACTCGGTAGGCATGACCATCACTGACGCTGTCCACCAAGCTGTCCTGCACGTCCCGGACTCGGCCTGGGCGGCGGCCGTCGAGTCCGGCGGCGAGGTCCGCGACGGCGCCTGGGTGGCCGAACTGGCGGGCGACGTGCTGAAGGGCTGGCCGAGCGGGATGCGGCTGATCGTTCGCAAGGAACGCCCGCACCCTGGAGCCCAGCTGCGGTTCACCGACGCTGACGGCATGCGCCTGACGTGCTTCGCCACCAACACCAACGACACCCCGATCGCCGCCCTGGAACTTCGCCACCGCCAGCGCGCCCGGGCCGAAGACCGCATTCGCGCCGCCCGCGACACCGGGCTGCGCAACCTGCCCCTGCACAAGTCAGCCCAGAACCAACTCTGGCTGGAGATTGTGCAGCTCGCCCAGGACCTGCTCGCCTGGATGCCGATGCTCGCCCTGGCCGGCGGCGCGCGTCGCTGGGAACCCAAGCGTCTGCGGCTGCGGCTGTTCTCCGCAGCCGCCCGCCTGGTCACCACCGGTCGCCGCCGCACTCTCCGCCTGACCCGGCACTGGCCCTGGACCGACGTGATCACCAGCGCCGTCGATCGGCTCCAGGCCCTGCCGAACCCAGGCTGACCAGCCACAACGACCAGTCCCGACGGAGCCGTGGAAGCCGACGCCCACCCGATGCGACAATCGGGCCCACACCATGCCCCGCACGGAAACATGGGCTCGGAACACCATGAAAGAGGCCCATCAATAGGCTGACGGGCCCTCATACAAGATCGAGGCTAGCGACAGGGCGAGCGGGCGGATGCTGTCCAGCAGATGGGCAGGTGGTTTGTTGACGTCCACGATTGTTCATGGCTCCCCGTCGCAGTGCCGTGCAGTCAGATTCTCAGCAAACTTCCCTCAACACACTTCTGAAAGCTCCCTTCTGAGACGCGTGCATATTTGTTCGATTGCTGCCGCGCTTGGCACCCGATTGGCTTGGTGCATCGCCAGCTGCAGCACCGGCCCGTACGCGCTGTACCTGGCCATGTCGTCGCTACACGCGGGCTGCACCACAAAGTGAAGGTGCCCCGGAATCGCGTCAGCGTGAGACCACAGGCAGACGTAGACCTGTTCCGGGTTCCTAGTGGTTTGCACCGCTGCGCTCGTTCGCTGCAACAAGGGGCCAAGTTCCGTGGATTCGCGAACAGTCAGGCCTGATACATAAACGACATGCCTTGCGGGCATGACCGCCAGCGTGCCAAGGCCTAACGGGCCCTTCGAGTGCTGCACCACCCACTTGGCTGTTCTTAGGAGCGTTCCCCCTGGGATACGTTCCTTGCCCTGAACGAACCTGCACGCTGTGCACGCGACGTCTGTCATCTGCTCACCCTCCTCAATGCTGTTGGAGCCGTGCCCTCAGCAGATCGAGGAGCGGAACACTCCCGCCTGCGTGGGTACCACGTACGGCCGGCGCCATGCCGAGGCTGGCGGCCGGAACACCCCCGCCTGCGCGGGGACCATGAGCCTGTGCGTCGAATGTAGAGCCACTCGTGCGGAGCACCCCGGCCCGCGTGGGGACGAACCGAACGGTGCTTCCGAGCGATGTGCGTGCGCTTCGTAGCCCGGGTAAGGCGTCGGTTGGGCATAAGCCAGCCGAAGGTGTGCCCGACTCCACAGCGTCGGGGTGACCTTGAAGCCCTGAATCGCCGGAGTCCCAGCGGACCACGCAGTTGGGCTCCGTGAGGGACGAGGCGGAGCGACCTTACAAGGCGCGTGTCAGCCCGTGTGATCCGGACGGCCGGAGGTCACGTAGTCGTAGTACTCGGCTCCGACAAAACCGAGATTGACCCAGCGGTCAGCGATCGCGCTGAACTTCCGCTCGGCCAGGCTGATAGCTTCCTCCGGAGTCGCCACGGTGGTGATCTTCTTGCCCCATGTCTCGTCGTCCGGGTCGAGCGGCAGCTGGTCGGTGATGTCACGGAACGTCTCGGAGGGGATGTCCTCTACCTCCTGCAGATAGACCCCGACGCCAGCACGGCCAGGGCTGAGCGCGATCCAACGAACGCCACGCTGGCCGCCCCGCTCTACCGGGCCGAGGAACTGCTCGATCTCCTTGCCGCGCCGCAATGCTCCCAGCGCGAACATAGGCGTGAGATGCCGTACCAACGCGCCTCCTTTCTCACTGTCCAGACGACGCCGCAAGGTCTTCGGAGCCGCACCAGAGATCAGGTATCACCCTCACAGGCCTGAGGGCCAGCGGTGCCAACACGCGCCCGCGCGTGCCACAACCGTGCCACATCGGGCGGTCAACCACGGTCAACGACGGGTCGCCGCGGTCGCGATGACTGGCTCAGCTGACCACTTTCCAAAGCCGCTATGACCCGCGCACGCTCGATGACCCTGACCACCAGGCTTACAAAGCAGCGGTGTTCGGTCTGCCCCTTGGGATCAGCGCGGGATCGTGCTGGACGACCACGGGGAGAGCAGCCGAGCCAGCCGTAAATGCCCGTAACTTCCCAAGCTGAGCGGCCAGGGGCTCGTTACACGGTGGAAGTGATCACGCAGGCGTAGCATCGCCCCAAGGGGCCTCGCTGGATATTTTCCACAGACTCTCAAATGTGTCGGAGTACTCTCTCACCATGTACTCGGATCGTTGTGTTCCGTCTCGAATATCCCAGCCAACCCTTCCGGATCGAGATATTATTGGATCTAGCAAGATTCGGTCCGGATGGCCATAGGGGAACTCCGTCTCGCGATCAATTTCGTAGCGGGCAAAAAAGGCAACATTGTCACCTATTAGGCATACTTGATATTCTGGAATGCCGGGATAAGTGCGAAACTGCAGAGAGACTTCTATCCGCGAGTGGTCCCGTAAGCGTCGAGCGAAGAAGAGCAGATGGTTTGCGTAGTCTTCAGTCCTCGTTTCGACGTACCTTCGAAATTCTGGGTCATCGGAGTGTGTGCCGTCAGTATTCCGCTTGCATGGAATTTTTGTTGGACTGGATAGGTCTGGTGTCAGCATCCTAAACGTTACAGTTTGAACCCGCCCTGGGGAATCGTGTAGTCGCATCAGGGTTCCGCGCATGTGGTCGAAGATTGACTCGCCTGTGTATCCGATGAACCTCACATCAACAGCGCGGCCAGTCTCGGCTTCCCTGATTAAATCCCCTCGGGAAGTGGGGTTCGTAAATCTGGATGAAGCTTGTCCGCCTTGAGGTGCATCTGCCAAGTCCTTAATCGCGTCATACAGAACGTATGCGATTAGGCTCAGGAGGCTTCCGGCTACGAAGGAGCTTCCCTGTAAAGCGTCGCCGACAGGTTTGAAGATTTGAGCCACTAGGCCGAGGAGAAATATGCCCAGCAAAACACAGCGCGTGGCTATCGGCTCTATGGTGTCTCGCGCGTACCGCAAAATTCTGCGAATTCGAGTCGAAGGATCTGTCATATTTCCTCCTCTAGGAACCAGACGCTTACCTGATTAGTAACCGTAATACCCTGCCTGCAACATCAGCAGTCTCTGAAGGCCGCGTGATCTCGGAGGCTGCGAACCACCACGCGGCGTCGCTCTGTGCGGCACAGCATCGAAGTTGAGTGCTCCCAGTCGAGCAATGCTGGAGAGCAGTCCACCAGCGGTCCTCCGGCCACCGGAGGTATGTGTGGCTCTCCGCGCAGGTCAGTGGGCAATTCGACCGTAAATGCTCGCACCTTCCCAGGCTGCGATCTCAAGGCTGGCTGTTGTTGACTGTTCCGCTGGCCGCGTGCACTTCTTCATTTCAGGGCACGCGTGTGGCGTATCGGTCGAAGGGGAGCACTGCGCAGGGGGAGGAGCCCGGGGTGTTCGGGATCCTCCCCCTGCCGGAGTGAACGCAACGTTGCCGTTGGCATGCGCTGATGCTCGCGGTCCCTTTCAGGAGCGGTGAGGGTTCATCTCCAGAAGGTGACCGCGGCTGGTCGCCACGCGGAGGACGTCTTTGAGGGCTCCGGCCAGTTCTCTCGCCAAGAGCCGTACGTCTTCTGGGGCAATCTGCTCCTCGGCGAGAGAGTCCATAGCCTGCTCCAGTAGTTCAGCCGCCGAGCCGAGTTGTACCGATTCGATGTTGTCCGCCAGGCGGGACATGAAGCCGTCCCTGTCGTCCGTGCTCAGGTAGCACGATTTGTCCTCGGGCCCCGTCCAGGGGAGAAGCCGCAATTCGTCGTGTGCCGTCATGCCTGCGTCTGCCTCTCGTCGAGCACGTGGTGGGTGGTGAAGATCGCCTCGACGCGATCTCCTGGGAACACCAGAAGCGCAGCTTCGAGGACCTGGCCGGCGGTGTCGGCGGCTACGCGGGTGATCGCGAGTACTGCCAGATCCGGGTTGATCCGGAGAGTGGATGCCTCATCTGGTGTCGGGAGGCGGGCGGAGACTGTCTCGCGGACCTCGGCCGGCAGGGCGCTCAGAACTGCGAAGCTCGTTGCTATGCGTACGTGTGGAGGGCCGTCGCCGAGTACTTCCGTGGGTGCCGGTCCGCCGGGGATGTAGATGCGCGCCAGGCTGTGCGGTGAGTCTCCCTCGTAGCTGACGCTGAGGAACTCAGTTAGCGGACTGCCGTTCGGGACGCGCAGCAGGGCTGCCAGGTGTCCGTCAGCCTCGATCGCCGTGGCGTGGTCGGTGACGCACAGAGCTGTTTCCGCCGCTGTCCATGGGTCCAGCGTTCCCCAGCCTCCGACGTACGTGATCTTGCGGGGGCGGTGGCGGACGAAGTTGCCCTTGCCAGCCGGGGCTTCCGCTGCGCGGACCTGGAGTACCTCATCCGACACATCCAGGGCTCTCTGCGACAGCTCGGCAGGAACCCTGCTCCGGCCGCCTTGCCGCCGTAGACGTGTGCGCTGTACCACCTGGAGGGTGTCACGCGAGGCAACGAACGAGTGGAGCAGCGACCGAAAGCGGGAGGCGCACATGACCGTGACGATCCGTCCCGCGCAGAAGCGGGACGCCTGGTCGGGGATCGAATTGATCGAGGAGATCGAGCGGTTCTACGGGGCGCTCGAAACAGATATCCAGCCGATCGAGGAAAGCCGCCTCCCGGTGGAGTCAGCCCTCTTCGGCACGCCGCCGATGGCACTTGACCAGCCGACGATGCGTCTCGCGAATCTGCTCCAGACGGCCGGCCAGGAGCGCGGTGGGCGAGAGGTGGGGTGCAAACGTCAGCTGGAGCCGGGAGGTGCCGCGTGCCCGTTGCCGTCCGACTCCGTGGAAACCGGGCGTTGCGCCTGCCCGTCAGCCTGCCGCCGCGGGGCCTTACGGCTCTTCGCCACGACAGCGGCACGAGCCAGCTCGGCGGTCAGCTGCTCGAACGCCAGCGCCCCTGATAGGTCCCGCAGCCTGCGACTTCTGCTCATACGCCACCAACGACCGAGGCGGCCGACCGTAACCAAAATGCGGCCGAATGGGGCAACGGTGCGCTCCACGAGGAGCGGCCCGTTGCCAGGGCGACGATCCAAAGCATGGCCAGCCCGGGATCATGAGGTGCTAGCTCTCGCCGCGGCCCTAGGCGCGCATCGCTGGTGGCGGCGTCCAGTCGCAGCTACGGCGAGACGTCCACGGCCAGAACCAGCCGCCCGTCGGCAGCCCGCGACAACGGGTCCACTTCGCAGCCGGGCGACCTTGATGCGCCTTGGTTGAGACCGGCGTACAACGCACCGTGCCCACACGGGTGCCCGGACGCTTGAGCCTCTCGTTTGGATCTTGGATGGTCGGGGGTGACGGCTAGAGGGCTTGTGGGACGATCACATGCATGACGCACGTCCCTCAGCCGCTGGCTGGTACCCACGTACGACTTCTGGCTGGTCAGGCTTCATCTGGGCGCCCGGTCTATGAGGTACTGCCGGCCCGCGCGGTGGAGTCCGACCTGTTCGAACTGGCAGGAAGTCCGGGCATGGTGCTCGGATGCGCGGCTGGTGACGTGCTGCGGGTTGCCGATGACGGCCACTTCGAGATTGTTGAACACGGCGAGAACCTCTGCGTTCAGGCCGCTGGTTCGGGCCAGTTGCGTCCGGAGTCGTTTGCTGAGCTGAGAGAAGCGGTCAGCCATCTCGGAGGCGTGAGCGAGGCGCCGCCAGACTTGCGCTTCATCGTCGTCACTGTCGCCCGCACGGTGGGCATACCGGCGATTGAGCGGGTCATGGATGCCTGGGCGGGAGGCCTCCATGAGGTCGTGTGGTGGTTCGGCAACGGAGACCATGCAGACGCTTCCGGCTGAGCCTCTCAGCGGGCGGACCAGATGAAGATACCCGCGACGTGGAGTCCGGCCAGGTAGATGGTGGCTGTCTTCTCGTAGCGGGTGGCGATGCCTCGCCATTGCTTGAGGCGGTTGCTGCAACGCTCGACAGTGTTGCGCTGTTTGTAGGTCTCGCGGTCGAAGGACGGTGGCCTGCCGCCTCTGCTGCCTCGGCGCAGGCGGTGGCGGCGTTGGTCCGCCGGCACGGGGATCACGGCCCGGATGCCGCGCCTGCGCAGGTACTCGCGGATTGCCCGGGACGAATACGCCTTGTCCGCCAAGACCACGTCCGGTCTGGTGCGCGGCCGTCCGCGTCGTCGGGGAACCCGCAGGCGGGCCATGACGGTGGTGAAGGCCGGTGCGTCGCCCGCCTGTCCGGCGGTCAGGACGAACGCCAACGGACGGCAGCGGGCATCGGCAGCCAGGTGGACCTTCGTGGTCAGTCCGCCTCGGGAACGGCCGATGGCATGGTCGTCGGGTTCGTTGGGTGGGGCACCTTTTTGCGGGCCCCGGCCGCGTGCTGGTGGGCCCGCACGATCGTGGCGTCCACCGAGACCGCCCAGTTGAGGTCCTCGTCGGCGTCTGCCTGGGCCATCAGCGTGGTGAACACCCGCTCCCAGGTGCCGTCGACAGCCCACATCCGCAGCCGGTTGTAGACGCCCCGCCAGTTGCCGTACTCCTCCGGCAGGTGCACCCACTGCATCCCGGTCTGGAACTTGAACGCGATCGCGTCGATCACTTCCCGGTGGGCCCTCCATCGGCCACCCCGCACCGAAGTCCGGTCCGGGAGCAAGGGCTCGATCCGCGCCCACTGCGCATCAGTCAACGAGACACACCGGACCAACGATCCGATGATCTAAACGAAACGCCCTAGGCATGTCCCGACGACCTCTCGGCGAGACCGCCGCCCCCCCCCGGGGGGGGGCACGGGGGCGGGGGGGGGCCCGTCGCCACAGGGGGGGACTGCGCGCCCCCGGGGGGGGGGGGGGGTGGGGGCCGGCGCG